>JANORB010000280.1:0-4848 GCA_031415135.1 Methylibium sp. | reverse complement strand
CGCTCAAGACGCCCGAGGACTTGCGCCACCACGTGCTGCTGCACATGGAACCGGATGGAAGCGCGCATTCACCGGACTGGCCGATGTGGCTGCGGATCATGCGGATCGCCGACCTGAAGCCCGCCGGGTCGCTGCATTTTTCGCAGTACGACCAGATGATCCAGGCGACCGTCGACGGGCAGGGCATCGCCCTCGGCCGCACCCCGCTGGTGGCGCGCCTGATCGCCCAACGCAAGCTGGTGGCGCCGTTCAAGAGCGCCATCGGGTCGCCGCGCAGCTACAGCCTGATGCTGTCGGACGCCGGCAGCCGCAAGCCCGAGGTGCAGGCGTTCGTGGCCTGGCTGCGCGGGGAGGCGCTGGCCACCGCGCGCGACAGCGGCTGATGACACACCTGGCCGCGCTCCTACAACACGCGGCCGGGGTTCATGCGGTCAGCGGGATCGAGCGCGTGCTTGATGGCGCGCATCATGCGCAGCGCCACGGCGGATTTGCGCCGTGCAAGCTCGTCGCGCTTCATGGCGCCGATGCCATGTTCGGCCGAGATCGAACCGCCATTGGCGCCCACCGCGTCGTAGACCAGCAGGTTCACCGCGGCCTCGCGGTCGCGCAAAAAATCGACCGCCGATTCGCCGGCCGGTGCTTGCACGTTGTAGTGCAGGTTGCCGTCGCCCAGGTGGCCGAAGTTGACCAGGCGCACACCCGGAAAGGCGGCTTTCAGCGCCGCGTCGGTGGAGGCGACGAACCCGGCCACGCTGGACACCGGCAGCGCGATGTCGTGCTTGATGTTCAGCCCTTCGATGCTTTGCGCCAGTGGAATCGATTCGCGCAAATGCCACATCGCGTTCGACTGGTCGATGCTGGCCGCCACCGCCGCATCCGTGATCAGGCCGCGTTCCAGCGCGCTTTGCAGCAGCGCCTCGAACAACGCGGTGGCATGCGCCTCGCTTTCATTGTCCGACTGCTCCAGCAGCACCGTCCATGGTGCCGGCGGCAGCGGCTGCGGGAGCTGCGGGAAATGGGTTCGCACCAGGCCGAGCGCCAATTCACCCATCACCTCGAAGCCGGTCAAGCCCGGCCCCAGCCGCGCTTGCGCCAGTTGCAACAGACCGACGGCGGCCTCCAGCGACGGCAGCGCCGCCAGCGCCGTCGTCACCGCAGCGGGCCGCGGAAAGAGCTTCAGCGTGGCGCCGGTGATCACGCCCAGCGTGCCTTCACTGCCGATGAACAGGCCGCGCAGGTCGTAGCCGGTGTTGTCCTTGCGCAGGCCGCTCAGGCCCTGCCACAACTCGGCGTCGGCGCTGACGACCTCCAGCCCCAGGCACAACTCGCGGGCGTTGCCATAGCGCAGCACCTGGGTGCCGCCGGCATTGGTGGCGAGGTTGCCGCCGATGGTGCAACTGCCCTCGGCCGCCAGGCTCAGCGGGAACAGCAAGCCGTGTTCCGCAGCGGCCTGCTGCACGTTTTGCAGGATGCAGCCGGCGTCGACCGTCATCGTCAGGTTGGCCGCATCAATGGCCCGAATGCGGTTCATCCGGCTCAGGTTCAACACCACCTGCGAGCCGCTGGCATCGGGCACCGAACCCCCCACCAAGCCGGTGTTGCCACCTTGCGGTACCACGCTCGCGCCATGCGCGGCGCAGGCCTTGAGCACTGCGGCGACCTCGGCGGCCGTGGCGGGCCGCACGACCGCCAGGGCCTTGCCGTGGTAGCGCCGGCGCCAGTCGCGCTCGAAGGCCGACAGATCACCGTCGACCAGAACCTGGGCTGGGCCGACCGCCTCGCGCAGGGATTCGATCAGCGTCATGCGCGCGCATTCCGCAGCCGCCAGCGCACGTGCAGCGCGCAGGCGGCAAACAGCACCAGGCACAGCGCCACTTCCAGCAGCGCCAGCCGCGCGCTCAGGCCACCGTCGCCGGCGGCGCGCACCACGCCTTCGGTGAAATACACCCACACCAGCAGGCTGACCCAGCGGTAGGTGTACATGCGGTTCTTCAGCAGGCCGGCGAGCGGAATCGCCAGCGGCAGCACCTTCAGCGCGAGCGTGCCGCGGCCGGTGGGCGCGAGCCAGAGTTCCCAGGCCAGGCCGAGCGCAATCAAGGCCAGCAGGCTGGCCACGGCCACAGCGCGGGTCCAGGCCACGCGGGAGGAGGGCAGAGCGGGGCTGTCATTCATCGCTGGCTATGATGCCAGCAATGAGTCTTTCGGCCGCCCCTCGATCCATGCGCTTCAAGGCCACATGGCGCGAGCGACTGGCTCGCAGCTTGCAGACGCTGCAAGACTGGCCTTGGCTGGAGACGCTCAAGACGCTGCGAATCCGGTTTCGCGAAGACCGCCTGGGCGTCACCGCCAGCAGCCTCACGTTCACGACCCTGATTTCACTGGTGCCGCTGGTCACCGTCATGCTGGCCGTGTTTTCGGCCTTCCCGATGTTCGCCAGCTTCCAGACCGCGCTGCAGAACTACTTTTTGCAGAGCCTGGTGCCCGACAGCATCGCCAAGCCGGTGCTGGCCGCGCTGACCCAGTTTGCCGCCAAGTCCAACCGCCTGGGCACGGTCGGCCTGGCCTTTCTGGTGATCACCGCGCTGGCGCTGATGCTGACCATCGACCGCACCCTCAACGCCATCTGGCGCGTGCGCACGCCACGGCCGATCGCCCAGCGGGTGCTGGTGTACTGGTCGGCCGCGACGCTCGGGCCGCTGCTGCTGGGGGTGAGCCTGAGCCTCACCTCGTACGTGATCTCGGCGTCCAAGGGCGTCGTCGGCACGCTGCCGGGCGGTGTGAGCCTGTTGCTCAACAGCATCGAGTTCCTGCTGCTGGCCGCCGCCATGGCCGGCCTGTTCCACTACGTGCCCAACACCCATGTGCGCTGGCGCCACGCCATCGCCGGCGGCGTCTTCGTCGCCGTCGGTTTCGAGGTGGCCAAGAAGCTGCTCGGCTGGTACCTGGGCCAGGTGCCCACCTTCGCGGTGGTCTACGGCGCCTTCGCGACGGTGCCGATCTTTCTGGTGTGGATCTACCTCAGCTGGGTGATCGTTCTGCTCGGCGCCGTGGTGGCCGCCTACGCGCCCAGCCTGAAGATGCGCGTGTCGCGCTGGCCCGACCTGCCCGGCTCCCGCTTTCACCTGGCCGTGGCGGTGCTGCGCCAGCTCGACCAGGCCCAGGCCACCCCCGGTCATGGGCTGAATGCGAGCCAGTTGTCGGAAGCGCTGCGCACCGACCCGTTGCAGATCGAGCCGATCCTGGACACCCTGGTCGCCATCGACTGGGTCGGCCGGCTCGACGAAGCCGGCAACGCCCGCTACGTGATGCTGTGCGACCCGGCCAAGACACCGGCCGAGCGGCTGTTGTCGCAATTGCTGCTGGAGCCAGTGGCGGCGCTGGGCGCGTTCTGGCAGCGGGCGGGGTTTGACGAGATGACGGTGGCGGAGTTGATGGCGCGGTGAGGGCCCTGGACTGCGCTTCCCGTCAGTCCGCCAGATCGAGCACATCCCACCAGTCGCGCGCGGCGTGAAGCACGCGAACGACCGACACCCCATCAGGGCGCGGGAGGTAGAAGATCCGGTGGTTGTCGAACCCCTTAACGCGCCACTTGCGCATGCCCTCGAGCGCCGAATGCTTGAGCTTGACGGCAGAGCCGATCATCGGTTGCATGGCGAGGTCGTTGAAGCTGGCTTCGGCATTGGCCAGGAACCTCTCGGCCGTCTCCAGGTTCGCGTTTTCAGCCAGATAGACGAAGTGCTCCACCAAGTCGCGCCTGGCGGCCTCGCGCCGGCGAACCTTCCGCATCAACGCGGCTTCTGCTTTCGAGCCTGAACCCGCGCCAAGGCTTCATTTCGGATCGCGGTCCAGTCCGCCGTCGTCAGCTCGCTCTCGGGGCTGTTCAGGCCATCGAGCAGCTTGACTTCGAGTTCCTGTTCGGCCTTGCGCTTCTCGTCTGCACGGATCAACTCGCGAACGTACTCGCTGGCCGTGCTGTAGCGGCCCTGGGCAATCTGCCCATCGACAAACCGCTTCAGCGGTTCGGGAAGTGAGATGTTCATGCTTTCCATGGGGCTGGACCTTAACAACAATGGCATGGGATGGCAAGAAATGCCATCCTCAAGGATTTTGGTTGGCAAGGGTGAAACGACTCTCCCGAGGTGAATTGCATCGAAAGTCCCGCATGAAAAGCGGGAATTTCAAGTTGCCAGCTTGATCCGCTGACGTTGGTGAGCGCGAAGGCAGAGGGTTGCGGTGCGCCGCCTCCGTTCCGCAAATTCTCAATCACTGCGTCGGCGCACCTCGACCCTCTGCCTTCGCCGGTGCGGATTGCGTTCCGGCGGCGCGCTCCCGCCGCATTGGCAGCAACGCTGAAAGCGGCACGGCCTCCACGCGCTGCGCCAGTGAATAGCGCCGATCTCCAGGATAGACCACGTACAGCGCGTCGAGTTCGAGGTCTCGCAGAGCGATCTGCATCGACGGGGTGAGCTGCGGCGCGTCGCTGCGTTTGAACTCGACGCCCACGCGCCGGCCGTCCTTCAGCATCAGCAGGTCGAGTTCGGCGCCGGCGTGGGTGGCCCAAAAATAGGCTTCGTCGGGCCGGGCGATGCGCAGCACCTGGTCGAGCGCGAAGCCTTCCCACGACGCGCCGGACTTCGGGTGCCGCGCCAATGCGCCCGGGTCGGCGATGCCCAGCAACTCGTGAAGCAGGCCCGAGTCGCGCAGGTAGATTTTCGGTGCCTTGACCTGGCGCTTGCCCAGGTTGGCAAACCACGGTTGCAGCTGGCGCACCATGCAGGCCTGCGTCAACCAGTCGAGGTAGCGCCGCACCGTGCTTTCATTGACACCCAGCGAGCGCGCCGGGTCGGC
>JANORB010000279.1:0-18235 GCA_031415135.1 Methylibium sp. | reverse complement strand
ATTGAAGGAGCTGCGCGTCGTGTGCGCGTTCTTCAAGCTGCTCGGCACCTACCCGATCGACGTCCATTGATGAAAATAAACCCCCACGTCGCGTCGCTCCCGCTCCTCCAGGGGGCGCGGTCGCCATGGGCCACGAAGGGTCCCCTTCGTGGCCCATGGCGGCCCGGCGGGCGACCGGCCGCCTGAAGGATCTCATGTTCAACCAGCTCGGTGTGATCGGTTGCGGCCTGATGGGCGGCTCGTTTGCGCTGGCGCTCAAACGCGCCGGCCTGGTCGGCCGCGTCGTCGGCTACAGCAAATCTCCCAGCACGACCGAAAAGGCCAGGAAGCTCGGTGTCATCGATGTGGCGGCCGAATCGGCGCTGCTGGCGGTGTCGGGCTCGGACATCGTGTTGATCGCGGTGCCGGTGGCGGCCACCGAAGCCACCTTCAGGGCCATCCGCGATCTGGTCGAGCCGGGCGTTCTGTTCATGGACGTCGGCTCGACCAAGCGCGACGTGGTGGATGCGGCCCGCCGCGTGCTCAAGGAGCGTGTCGTGTCGTTCGTGCCGGCGCACCCGATCGCGGGCAAGGAAACCGGCGGTGTCAGCCATGCCGACGCCGCTTTGTACAACGGCCGCCAGGTCATCCTGACGCCGCTGCCGCAGACTTCGCCGGAGCTGGTGCAGAAGGCCACCGATGTCTGGGCCGCCATCGGCTCGCAGGTGCTGCGCATGACGCCGGAAAACCACGACGCGGCGTTTGCCGCCGTGAGCCACCTGCCGCACATGCTGGCGTTTGCCTACTTCAATTCGGTGGCGCGCCAACCCGCCGGGCGCGACTACCTGTCGCTCGCCGGCCCGGGGTTCCGCGACTTCACGCGCATTGCCGCCAGCGACCCGTCGGTCTGGCGCGACATCCTGATGTCCAACCGCGAAGAGATCCTCAAGCAGTCCGAGCGCTTTCGGCATGCCCTGGATGCGCTGGAGCACGTCATCAAGATCGGCAATCTCGAAGCGCTTGAAGACCTGGTCCGCAGTGCCTCGGACGCGCGCTCCGGCTGGCACATGCACACCAGCAAGCCGGGCAGCCACCGCTGATCCATTGTTCGCAGCGCGCTCGGCGCCACAGCCCATGTTCACCACCCGTTTCCTCGACCTGCCGCCGCTGCGAGCGGCCACCGGCACGGTGCGGCTGCCCGGATCCAAGAGCATCTCCAACCGCGTCTTGCTGCTGGCGGGCCTGGCCTGCGGCACCACCGTCGTCCACGACCTGCTGGACTCCGACGACACGCGCGTGATGCTGGCCGCGCTGCGGCAACTCGGCTGCGGCATCGACATGCGCGGCGCCGCGCTGCACGTCACGGGGCTGGGCGGGCAATTGAAAGTGCGCGACGCCAAGCTCTTTCTCGGCAATGCCGGCACGGCAATGCGCCCGCTGACGGCCGCGTTGGCGGTGCTGGCCGCGACCCAAGGCGGCCAGTTTGAACTCAGCGGTGTGGCGCGCATGCATGAGCGCCCGATCGCTGACCTGGTCGCCGCGCTGAGGCAACTGGGCTGTGAGATCAGCCATCTGCAGACCGACGGTTATCCGCCGCTGCGCATCGGGCTTGCCGGGGCGGCGCCGGTTGGATCGTTGCGGACCGAGGCGCCGATACGCGTTCGCGGTGACGTGTCGAGCCAGTTTCTGACCGCGCTGTTGCTCGCGCTGCCACTGGTGGCCGACCGGCATGCGGTGGTGATCGAGGTCGACGGTGAACTGATTTCCAAGCCCTATGTCGAGATCACGCTGAACCTGCTGGCGCGCTTCGGCATCCAGGTGCAACGCGATGGCTGGCGATCGTTCACCTTGCCCGCAGGAAGCGCCTATCGGTCACCTGGCAGCATTCATGTGGAGGGCGATGCGTCTTCGGCCTCGTACTTCATCGCGCTGGGCGCCATCGCCGCGCCAACCTCGCCGGTGCGCATCGAGGGCGTTGGCATCGACTCGATCCAGGGTGACATTCGCTTCATCGACGCCGCGCGCGCGATGGGCGCGCAGGTCAGCGGCGGGCCAGGCTGGCTGGAGGTCAAGCGCGGACGCTGGCCGCTGCAGGCCATCACGCTCGACTGCAACCACATTCCCGACGCCGCGATGACACTGGCGGTGATGGCGTTGTATGCCGAAGGCACGACACGGCTGACCCACATCGCCAGTTGGCGCGTGAAAGAAACCGATCGAATCGCCGCGATGGCGAATGAACTTCGCAAAGTCGGCGCGAACGTGGACGAGGGGCCCGACTGGATCGCGATCACCGCCCCGGCACGCTGGGCACCGGCGGCGATCCACACGTACGACGACCACCGTGTTGCGATGTGTTTTTCGCTCGCCGCGTTCAATCCGCTGGCCGGCGCGCAACCACCGGTGCCGGTGCGCATCCTGGACCCGCAATGCGTGGGCAAGACCTTCCCGGAGTATTTCGAGACCTTGCTCGGCATGGTGCAAGCGCGCACCGAAGACATCCCCGTCATCACCGTGGACGGCCCGACCGCGTCCGGCAAGGGCACGCTCGCCAGCGCCTTGGCCAAATCGCTCGGCTACGGATTCCTCGACTCCGGCGCGGTCTACCGCGCCACTGCATTGACCGCCCTGCGATTGGGTGTGAGCACGGACGACGAATCCCGGCTCGCCGATGCGGCAGCCCGGCTCCAACTGCACTTCGGCGTCGACCAGGTATGGCTCGGCGGCCAAGACGTGACCGAAGCGCTGCGGCTTGAAGAAGTGGGGGCCATGGCCTCCAGGATTTCGGCCTGGCCACAGGTGCGCAGCGCGCTGCGGGCGTTGCAGTTGTCGTTCCGCCAGGTTCCGGGCCTGGTGGCCGACGGGCGCGACATGGGCACGGTGATCTTCCCGGACGCCGACCTCAAGGTCTTTCTGACCGCGAGCGCCGCCACGCGCGCGCAGCGGCGCCACAAGCAATTGATTTCAAAGGGAATTTCCGCTAATATCGACGGTCTTCGCGCTGACTTGGAAGCGCGTGACGCGCGGGACCAAACCCGCCCTGTTGCGCCGCTCAGGCCAGCCGATGATGCGATGCTGCTGGACAACTCGGCGCTCACCGTGCAAGCCTCGGTGGAGGCGGTTCTGGAAGTCTGGCAACAGCGCAGGCCTTTCGACTGATGGCGCTGTGTGCGGTTCAGTTGAACGGTCGTTGACCCAAGAGCCCGCCGCTTCCCCTTCAGTGCCATTCACCTCCGAGGCACGCAGAGGCGCCGGAATTGCAACCCAACCCGCAGCCCGCAAGCTGCATCGGAATCATCAATGTCTGAAACCCAAGTGGCCACCCCTGCTGGCGTCGACTCTTTCGCCGCCATGTTCGAAGAATCGCTGCAGCGCTCTGAAATGCGCACCGGCGAAGTCATCACCGCCGAGGTGATGCGTGTCGAACACAGCTTTGTGGTGGTCAATGCCGGCCTCAAGAGCGAGGCCTACGTCCCCATTGAAGAATTCAAGAACGACCACGGCGAGCTCGAAGTGCAGGTCGGCGACTTCGTCTCGGTGGCCATCGACGCGGTTGAAAACGGCTATGGCGACACCATCCTGTCGCGCGACAAGGCCAAGCGCCTGGCGTCGTGGCTGTCGCTCGAAACCTCGCTCGAATCGGGCGAGTTCGTCACCGGCACCGTCAACGGCAAGGTCAAGGGCGGTTTGACCGTTCTGGTCAACGGCATTCGCGCCTTCCTGCCCGGCTCGCTGCTCGACACGCGCCCGGTCAAGGACATGAGCCCGTTCGAGGGCAAGACCATGGAGTTCAAGGTCATCAAGCTCGACCGCAAGCGCAACAACGTGGTGTTGTCGCGCCGTGCCGTGGTCGAAGCGTCGATGGGCGAAGAGCGCGGCAAGCTGCTGTCCACGCTGCACGAAGGCGCCATCGTCAACGGCGTGGTCAAGAACATCACCGAATACGGCGCGTTCGTCGACCTCGGCGGCATCGACGGCCTGCTGCACATCACCGACATGGCCTGGCGCCGCGTGCGCCACCCGAGCGAGGTGGTCACGGTCGGCCAGGAACTGCAGGCCAAGGTGCTCAAGTTCGATGCCGAAAAGAACCGCGTCTCGCTGGGCATCAAGCAACTGGGCGACGACCCGTGGCACGGCGTGTCGCGCCGCTACCCGAATGGCACGCGCCTGTTCGGCAAGATCACCAACATCGCCGACTACGGCGCGTTCGTCGAGATCGAGCCGGGCATCGAGGGCTTGGTGCACGTGTCGGAGATGGACTGGACCAACAAGAACGTCGCGCCGAACAAGATCGTCTCGCTCGGCGACGAAGTCGAAGTGATGGTGCTGGAGATCGACGAAGACCAGCGCCGCATCAGCCTGGGCATGAAACAGTGCAAGGCCAACCCGTGGGAAGAGTTTTCCACCACGGTGCAGCGCGGCGACCGCGTCAAGGGCCCGGTCAAGTCGATCACCGACTTCGGCGTGTTCGTGGGTCTTGCCGCCGGCATCGACGGCCTGGTGCACCTGTCCGACCTGTCCTGGCACGAGCCGGGCGAGGTGGCGGTGCGCAACTACAAGAAGGGCCAGGACGTCGAGGCCATCGTGCTCGCCGTCGACGTGGAGCGCGAGCGCATTTCGCTCGGCATCAAGCAGCTCGACTCCGACCCGTTCACCAGCTACACCTCGGTCAACGACCGCGGCATGACGGTGACCGGCAAGGTGAAAACCGTTGACGCGCGTGGCGCCGAGATCCAGCTCAACGACGACGTGACCGGTTATCTGCGCGCCTCCGAGATCAGCCGCGACCGCGTGGAAGACGCACGCAACCTGCTCAAGGAAGGCGACGAAGTCTCGGCGCTGATCATCAACGTCGACCGCAAGACGCGTTCGATCCAGTTGTCGATCAAGGCCAAGGACAACGTCGACAACCAGGAAGCGATGCAGCGCCTGTCGCAGACCAGCGAACGCGAGAACGCCGGCACGACCAGCCTGGGCGCCCTGCTGCGCGCCAAGCTGGACAACCAGAACAACAGCGGCTCCTGAGCGCTGCCGTTCCGGCGCCGGTGGCCTGAATGACCCGGTCCGACCTGGTGGTGCAGCTGGCTGAACGCTTCAGCCAGCTGACCCACCGCGACACAGAGTTCGCGGTCAAGACGATTCTGGATGCGATGTCCGACGCGCTCGCGCGCGGGCATCGCATCGAGATCCGCGGTTTCGGCAGCTTTTCGATCAACCGCCGGCCACCGCGCGTGGGCCGCAACCCGCGCTCGGGCGAACAAGTGGTCATCCCTGAAAAGCTGGTGCCCCACTTCAAGCCCGGCAAGGCCTTGCGTGAGGCCGTCGACGAAAAGCTGCCGCGGGCCGGCATCCCGGCCCACCCGGACCCAACGGCAAAATCCGGCTCCTGAGCCGTGCATTCGGCCCGGCCCCGGACTGAACCTCGATGCGAATCCTCACCTGGCTCGTGCGAGCCGCCGTATTTTTCACGCTCTTCGCCTTTGCGCTGAACAACCAGCACGAGGCCGACGTTCACTGGTTCTTCGGACGCGAGTGGCGCACGCAAATGGTCTTCATCGTGCTGGCCGCGTTTGCCCTGGGTTGCGCCTTTGGTGTGTTTGCGATGGTGCCGAGCTGGTGGCGCCACCGGCGAGTCGCCAAACGGCATTCGGACGACGCGCCGCTGGTCCAGGCGCCGCCGCCCAGCGCGCCGGCGACGGACTCGATACCGCTGTCTCCGCCACGCGATGGACTTTGACCTGCAATGGCTGCTGCTCGGCTTGCCGGTGGCCTTCGCCTTCGGCTGGCTTGCATCGCGCTTCGACATGCGCCAGTGGAAGCGCGAGCAAAAAGACTCCCCCAAGGCCTACTACAAGGGTCTGAACCTGCTGCTCAACGAGCAGCACGACAAGGCGATCGACGCCTTCATCGAGGCGGTCCAGCAAGACCCGGACACCTCCGACCTGCACTTCGCGCTCGGCAATCTTTTTCGCCGGCGCGGTGAATACGAGCGCGCGGTTCGTGTGCATGAGCACCTGATGAACCGGGCCGACCTGCCCAAGAGCGAGCGCACGCGAGCCCAGCACGCGCTGGCTCAAGACTTCATGAAAGCGGGCTTGTTCGACCGCGCCGAGCAGGCCTACCAGGCATTGCACGGGACCGCCTTCGACATCGAAGCGCGGCTCGCACTGCTGACGCTGCACGAACGCTCGCGCGACTGGCGCGCCGCGGTCGACGATGCAAGGCACCTGGAGCGCACCGGCACAGCCTCGTTCGCCGCCCGCATTTCGCACTATTGGTGCGAGCTGGCGCTCGAAGCCGACGCCAGGCAACAACCGGCGCTGGCCGACGAAGCCCTGCACCTGGCCCGCGAAGCCGCGCCCACGGCCGCGCGGCCGCTGGTGCTGGCGGGCCAGCGCGCCAACGCGAGTTCGGACCATGCGTTGGCGTTGACCTTGTGGAGCGAGCTGTCGGCGGTCAAGCCCGAGGCCTTCAGCCTGGTGGCGCGAGACTATGCCGCCAGCGCGATCGCCTGCGGCGAGGGTGCGGCCGCGCTCGGAAAGCTGCGTGCGCTGTACCTGCGCACGCCGACGATGGACCTGCTGCAGGCGATCGCCGCGCTCGAGCCCAACCCCGAACGCCAGCGGGAGCGGCTGCTGGCCCACTTGCGTGAACAGCCGACGCTTTCGGCCGCCCAGGCAATGCTGTCGCAAAGCCTGGGGAAAGCACTCACCGACACCGAGGCCGGCAGCCTGCGCGAAGCGCTGGGCCGCGCCGCCCGGCCCTTGCAGCGCTACCGTTGCGCGGCCTGCGGCTTCGAGGCCCAGCACTATTTCTGGCAATGCCCCGGCTGCCTGACCTGGGACAGCTACCCGCCGCGGCGCCTGGAGGACCAGGGATGAACGCCGCGGCCACCCGCCCCGTGATGATCGCGCGCGAGCGGCTCGCACGGGCGCGCGTGCTGGTCGTCGGTGACGCCATGCTCGACCGCTACTGGTTTGGATCGGTGGAGCGCATTTCCCCGGAAGCGCCGGTCCCGGTGGTGCGAGTCAACCGCGAGGAGGAGCGCCTCGGCGGCGCCGCCAATGTGGCGCTGAATGTCAAGACGCTGGGAGCGCAGGCCACGCTGCTGACCGTGGTCGGTGACGACGAGCCCGCGCGCAAGCTGCGCCAGTTGTTGGCCGACCAGGGCGTGGCCGCCGTGCTGGGCAGCGACCCGCAGCTCTACACCATCGTCAAGCTGCGCGTCATCGGCCGCTCGCAGCAGCTGATTCGGGTCGACTTCGAAAACCAGCCCGACCATGAGGTGCTGGCCAGCATGCTGAACGACTTCGAGGCCGCATTGCCTGGCCACGACGCCGTGCTGTTCTCCGACTACGGCATGGGCGGCCTGACCCACATTCCGCGCATGATCGAGATGGCCGCGGCGCTGGGCAAGCCGGTGCTGGTCGACCCCAAGGGCAGCGACTACAGCCGTTATGCGGGCGCCACCGTGATCACCCCCAACCGGGCCGAGTTGGCGCAGGTGATCGGCGCCTGGAAAGACGAGGCCCAGCTGCTGGAGCGGGCTCAAGGCTTGCGCCAGCAGCACGGCATCCAGGGCCTGTTGCTCACACGTTCGGAAGAAGGCATGTCCTTGTTCGACGCCGCCGGGCACGTCCAGGTGCCGGCGCAGGCGCGCGAGGTCTTCGACGTCACCGGCGCCGGCGACACCGTGATCGCCACGCTGGCCGCCATGCTGGCCTGCGGCCTGAGCCTGCGCGACGCGATGCCGATCGCCAACCGGGCCGGCGCCATCGTGGTGGGCAAATTCGGCACCGCCAGCGTGGCCTACGAAGAATTGTTCGGATGAAGGACTCAGCATGAAAGTCGTGGTGACAGGCGCTGCCGGCATGATCGGCAGCAACCTGGTGCACGGGCTCAACGCGATCGGCATCGACGACGTGATCGGCGTCGACGACCTGAGCGACGGCCCCAAGTACCGCAACCTGCTGGGCGCGCAACTCAGCGACTATTTCGACAAGAGCGAGTTCTACGCCCGCTTCACGCGCGGCGAGTTCGGCAAGGTCGGCGCGGTGCTGCACCAGGGCGCCTGCTCCGACACCATGGAGCACAACGGCCGCTACATGCTGGACAACAATTACCGCTGCTCCAAAGACCTGCTCGACGCCTGCCAGGCCCAGGGCACGCGGCTGCTGTACGCGTCGTCGGCGGCCACCTACGGCGGCAGCGCGTCGTTCCGCGAAGAGCCGCCGTTCGAGCAGCCGCTCAACGTGTACGGCTACTCCAAGCTGCTGTTCGACAACGTGGTGCGGCGCATGTTGCCGCGTGCCACGACGCAGGTCGCGGGCTTTCGCTATTTCAACGTCTACGGACCCCGCGAACAACACAAGGGTCGCATGGCCTCGGTGGCGTTTCATCACTTCAACCAGTTCCGCGAGACCGGCAAGGTCAGACTCTTCGGCGACTACGGCGGCTACGCGCCGGGCCAGCAATCGCGCGACTTCGTTCATGTGGACGACGTGGTCGCCATCAACCTGTGGTTCCTGCAGAACCCGGAGCAGAGCGGCATCTTCAACCTCGGCACCGGCCAAGCGCAACCGTTCAACGATGTCGCGCTCGCGGCCGTCAACGCGGCGCGCAGCCTGAATGGCCAGGCGGCCCTGCCGCTGGCCGAACTGGTGCGCCAAGGCCAGATCGAATACATCGCCTTCCCCGAGGCCTTGAAGGGAAAGTACCAGTGCTTGACCCAGGCCGATCTGACCCGGCTGCGGGCCACCGGCTGCGCCCACCCGTTCGCCTCGGTCGAAACCGGGGTCCAGCGCTATGTGCACTGGCTTGCGCAACACGGCTGACCCGGCCGGGTCAACCTCTGCGCGGCGCAAGCCGTTGTAGGCCCTGCGGCAGGCCCACGGCGGGCCGCCACAACCCTGTGGCCGAAAACCAGCCCATCGGCCGCAACGCCCTCCCAACCTGAATCGAGGAAGACCCATGATCAAGAAACTTCTGGCCACCTTGCTGGCCCTGTTCGCCGCTGCCGCCTTCGCCGCAGTGGACGCCAACAAAGCCACCCAGGCCGAACTGGAAGCCGTCAAAGGCATCGGCCCAGCCATCTCCACCAAGATCATCGACGAGCGC
This sequence comes from Methylibium sp., assembly GCA_031415135.1. GTDB lineage: Bacteria > Pseudomonadota > Gammaproteobacteria > Burkholderiales > Burkholderiaceae_C > LGRD01. The sequence continues at coordinate 9,139 of JANORB010000279.1, read as the reverse complement.
AAGAAAGCGCCGTTCAAGGACTGGAACGACATGGTCGAGCGCGTCAAGGGCGTGGGTGATGGCAACGCGGCGAAGTTCTCCACCGAAGGCCTGACCGTCAACGGCGCGGCATTCAAGGGCGCTGCCCCGGTGGCCGCCGCTGCCAAGAAGGAAGACAAGCCTGCTGCGGCACCGAAGGCCGAAGAGAAGAAGGCGCCTGCGGCTGCTGCCGCTGCTGCCGTTGCGCCGGCTGCCGCTGCCACGCCGATGGCCAAGGCCGACGACAAGAAGGCTGACAAGCCGGCGATGAGCGCCGACGACAAGAAGGCCGCCGCCAAGAAGGAGAAGGAAGAGAAGGCCGCCGCCGCGAAGATGACCAAGGAAGACAAGGCCGCTGCCGCCACGAAAGCCAAGGACGACAAGGCCGCCGCCAAGCCGGTCGCCGCCAAGGCCTCCGAAGCCAAGCCGACGAAGTAATTTCCCGGCCTCGGATGGTCCAAGAAACGCCCCGCCTTCGCGGGGCGTTTTTCATTCGAACTCGGTCAATTCGAAACCGCTCGGAACCACCTCGCCGCGCGGATGGTGGCGTCGCTCCCAACCGAAAAAGCGCGCCACTTCATCGCGCCGGGTCATCGTGTCGGACACCCCCAGCGCCACCAGTTCACGGGTGTAGGCCGATTCGAACAGCAGGTAGCTGGCCAGCGCGGCGCCGCGCGCATCTTCACCCCGGCCCGAGACGCCGACCCCCCGCAACATGGCGCGAATCGGCGCCGGCAGGCTGCCCAGGTGCTTGGCCGCCAGGTCGTCCAGGCGCTGGCTGGGCGCGATCACCAGCACGTCGATCGGCCGCAGCGTGGTTCGCGCCAGTGCGTGGGCCGGCAGCAGCTTCAGCGTGCTGTTGATGCGCTGCAGGCGCTCCACATCGACGGCCAGCGCATCCAGAAAAATGTTCGACAACGCATGCCCGGCGATTTGCGCCAGGTTGGGGTACTCGCTGCTGCCGACGCGCGGCCCGGCAGGCTCGTGCATGCGCCCCGCCCCGACCACCAGGATGCGTTGCGCCCCCAGGTGAACCGCCGGCGATATCGGCGCGGACTGGCGCATCGAGCCATCACCGCAATACTCCATCCGGCCGTCGATGTGCAAGGCCTGGGCCGGAAACACAAACGGAATGGCCGACGAGGCGAGCAGGTGGGCCACGGTGATCGAATCCCGCACCGCGATGCGCTGCGAGCGCACCCAGGGCGCGATGGCCGTGGCCGCCTCATAGAACGTGACATGCAGGCCCGAGCCGTAGCTCGACGCCGTGACGGCCAATGCCTGCAGGTGCCCCAGGCTCATCATCAAGTGAACCCGTTGCGGGCTGACCAGCCCGTCGAGCAGCACCGACAAGGGTTCGTTGTCCAGCAGCGAACGCGGCTTGGCGCGCCGCCAGCGGGCGATCAGCCAGCCCAGCGACATCATCGTCAGCCACTTGGCGCCGGTGCGGATGACGCCGATCGAATCGGACCGGTACACCTGTTCGGCATGAAAGTTTTCCCACACCTCGCACAGGGCGGCGACGGCGGCATCGAAATCATCAGCACGGCAAGCGAGCGCGGCGGCATTGATGGCGCCCGCCGACGTGCCGGTGATCACCGGAAAAGGGTTGACGTTGGGCGCCTTGCAGTCGCGCCGGATTCGCGCAATCGCCTTGAGCACGCCCACCTGGTAGGCGGCGCGAGCGCCACCGCCCGTGAGCACCAGACCGGTTGTCGCGGTCGCGCTGTCAGTCATCGTTTGCCATCGAGCGACCCTGTGCCGTTGAGGCAACATCGTAGGTCAACCGGCGTCGGCTCGGCCCTCGGGAAACGACGACAAATCGGCAATCACTGCCAGCATTCCTGCGCGCTCCGGGTGGCGTCGGCCGACACGCCGCGCTCGCCGCGTTGATTCAGCGTGAAGGTCTTGCACCCGTCATTGGCCTGTGCGCCCTGAGGGGTTGCGCTGAGCACGAAGGTGGCGACTGCCTTGGGGTCCAGGGTCAGCAGGTAATGCGCGTTGTCGGTGCTGCGCCTGGCCACCACCGTCGCCGCCGGCGTATCGCTCACTGTCGCGGTCGAGTAGCCCGCCGTCGGGTTTTCGGTCGCGAACCGCTCCAGGCTTTGCGCCGCCGTGGTAAGCGCCGCCTTGGCATCGGTGCGGCGCGCCTTCATCACGGCGTTCTGGTACGACGGCATCGCGATCACCGCCAGAATGGCCACCACCACCACCACGATCATCAACTCGATCAGCGTGAAGCCGCGTTGAGCGGCGCGAACCGCGCCACCGTCACGGCACATACACGACTCCCAGGACCTTCCGGTCCGCGCTGCCGGGCGCCAGCGTGAACCTCAACATTTGGCCCTTGCCCAACTGGCTGGCCGGCACGGGCCGGCCCTGCCGGAACAGCGTGGTGCGTCCTTCGACGATGGCCAGCCAGCTGCCATTGACGAGCACCGCGTCCGCGTTCGGGCTGACCGCGGCCACCGACCCTCGGCGCAGGCTGGCGCTGTCATCGGCCTGCAGGGCCGGATCGGGCCGCGACGCGTTCAAGACCGCGGCCCGGGTGGGCGGTGGCGCATCGATGGCGCGGACGGCGTGGGCGCTGGGCACGGCAAGCAGCATCGCCACCCACAGCGCAGTTCGAAATGTGTTCATGGTCTTGCCTTTCAACGCACTTCGCGCCACATGGCCCGGCCGTCTCGCGACAGCCCCAGCCCGCCGATCACCGTTTCGACGCTGCCGTCCGCCTTGTTCAGCAGGCGCAGATCGACCTTGCCGCTGGCGATGAAACCCGGTGCCGCCGAGATGGCGCCCAGTCGCCGGCCGGTGACGTTGTTGCTGCCACCCACGCCCGACAGCGGGAAGTTGACGAAGTCGGCAATGGTCACGTCCTTGTCGTCGTTGGTGTCGAAGGTCGCACCGTCGAGCCGGTTGCCGGTGATTGCATCGAACTCCAGCAGCCAGCCGGTGCCGCCGAACGAACAACTCGAACTGGTGTTCGGAATCATCGACGTGAAGATCAAGCGCCCGCCGCGGAAACGGGCGTCTGCAACCACCCGCTCGCCGCTGCTGGGCAGGTTCACGTACCAGCCCTTCTTGGTGGCCAGATAGGTCGGGCGCGAAATGACGCCATCGCCGCTGATTTCAGTGTCGGCCGGCGGGTCCACCGCATGGGTGCTCAAGCGGAACTCCACCCCACTGCGCGCGGCGGTATCGACGAGGCGTTGCTGCTGCAGGTCGGCCAGCGTCACGGTGGCGCTGATGCCGGTGTCGAGGATGGCGTAGATGGATTGAGCGCTCGTGTCGCCATGGTCGCCTGCCGCCAGGTAGCGGCCGGTGCCGAAGCCCACCAGAAAGCCGCCGCGCGGGAAGCGGCTGACGTCGGGCCGCGCGGTGATGGGCTGCGCACTCGGCGTGGTGAACAGCGCCGCCCCGCCATTGCCCAGCACCCAGGACGGCACGGTGGCGCCCAGCAGATCGAACTTCCACAGGTTGCCGTCCAGGTCGCCGGCATACACCAGGTCGACGATGCCGTCGCCATTGCTGTCGATGGCCGCCGGAGCGGACAGCCCGTTCGGGCTGGCCGCAGTGCCGCTGGCGGTGTCGATCTTGCTGACCAGCGCACCGGTTTCGGCATCGAGGATGAACAGCATGGCCCGCCCGCTGGCATTGCCTGCGTTGTAGCCGCCGCTGACGATGACGGACCAGCGGCCGTTGTTGGTTTTCACCAGCAGCGGTTGGCCGAACACGAAGCCCAGGTCCGGGTCCTGGAACTCCCATCGCACCACGCTGGCCGCCGTGCCTTCGGAAAAATTGGTCGGGTCGGTGACATCGAGCGCGTAGACGCCCTTGGCGCCGGAGCGCATGCCCGCCACCAGCAGCGTGTGCCAGGCATCGGCATAGAACACGTCGCCCACGGTCGGTGAGCCGTCGGCATAGTAGCGGTGGGCGTAGGTCTGGCTGCTCAATTGCGACAAGGTCGGGACCAGCGCCGCCGGCACGTAGCCGAACATCTCGTCGCCGGTGGCTGCATTGAGCGCATGCAGCATGCCATCGTTCGCCCCCACGTAGACGACTGGCGTGCGGGCGCGGTGCGTGGCGACGAAGCTGCTGTACGGGCGGGCCTCGAAATCGTCCGGGTAGCCGAAGGCCGGCGCCGCCACGTAGTACGGCGCGGAGTTGACGATGTCGCCCAGCGGCGTGACCGGGCGGCTGCGAAATTGCGGTGCGGCGCAGGGTGGTGTGGCGCAGGTGCGCGCTTCGTTCGACTCATCGCCGCGCAGGTAGGCCAGGCGCGCCGCGCCGAGGCCGTCAATCGTGCCGGTGGCGTCGCGGTTGATGTCGGCGCTCTGGCCGACATCGAGTTCGGCCGCCGTCGGTGCGGCCGGGTCGGTGGGCCAGCGGAAACGAATGCCTCGCTGCCCCAGCGCGGCCGACGGTTTGTAGGTCAGGATGCGGCGCTGCGTGTCCCAGTTCTGGGCCTTGATGCGGCTGGCCGCGTCCCAGGTTGCCGGCGATCCGATCGTGCCGGTCGCGCTGACCGGATAGGCCACCAGGTTGCCCGACCAGTCGGTGCTGTTGAACTTGGCTTGGTACAGCGACGACCCCGTCGTCCAGGTGCCTCCATTCAAACCCACCGCCGCGCTGGCGCCGGTCTTGGCCTGCACATCACCGACGATGGTTTGAAACGCGTTTTGCAGCGCCGCCGTGTTGCTGCCGAGAAAGGCGGTCGGGTAGGCATTGCCCAGCCGGGCCATCTCGTTCAGGGCCGCCACTGAACTGGGGTTGGCCAACGTGTCCCCCATGCCGATCACATAGGTCTTGATGTCGAAGGTTTGTCCCGCCAGCGCCGGGTTGCTGAGGTTGGCGCCCGACAGCGTTGTGGCGCGAAGCGCGGTGATCTGCGCAAACACGTCCTGCTGCGCCTGGCCCCAGGTCCACAGGCCGGTCACCGGGTCTTTGGTGTTGACCCACTGGCTCGGGTTGTACTGCGCCCCGGCCGTCGTACCGGTCGGGTTTCCGTCGGTCGTCAGCACCACGAAGTTGGCCTGGCAGGTTTCACTGATCGGGCTCGTGCTGGTGGCCGAAATGCCTTGGCCAAAGTAGCCCCTCACGGTCGCCAGCGAACCGGTGAGCGGTGTGAACGAGGCCGAGTTCTTGATCTCCGGCGTGACGAGGTTGGTCTCGCTGGCCAGCAATTGCTGCAGCCTGGCGAAGTGCGCGGCGGAGTCGGGCCGCACGGTTTCGACGATCTTGCCGGCGCCGGTGATGTTGCCGGCATAGCCCCAGCCGCGGCTCTGGAACAAGGCCCGCTTGAAGTCGTCGCCATTGGGCAGGAAGCCGGCGTCGGTGGGTGTGAAGGTGATGTTGTCCGACGAGCCGCTGAAGTTGGCCGCGTTCCACCCGGTGGTGTTGTCGCGGTTCTGCCAAAGATTGAACGAGGTGCCCGACAGGCCTTGGCCGTAGGTCAGGAGCGGGTTGTTGGTGTAGTAGACGTCATTGATGTCGGCGTCATCGCCCGAGCGTTCGTAGGTGATGAAGCCGAAGCCATTGCCGGGCTGCGGGTTCGCCAGGCAGCGTCGGCCCCCGTTCGACGCCGACACACCGCCTGCACAGTCATTGGTGTAGACCATCGTGCTGTCATTGCCCAGGTAATAGGCCTGGGTGTTGAACAGCGTATCCGACGTGGTCTCGAAGGTGGTGAGGCCCCAATTGAACGCATTCCGGTTGGTGTCGATCACGTTGCGCAACACACTGCGGGCAATGTTGGAGCGGGTGTTCACGTCGTCGCCGGAAATCACCTTGCCGCCCATGGTCGCGTCCATGCTCTGCGAGTTGTCGAAGATCACCATCAGGTTGGGCTTGACCGTCGACGACAGGAACAGCGGATACGGTGCGACGGCGAACGGCGGCGCGGCCATGCTCGCATTGGCGCCAGCGAGCAAGGCCAGTGCCAGCGCCTGCCCCCATCGAACGGTTCGCGCGGCGTGGTTCATGGTGCGCCCCTTTTTGTTGCGTCGTTCATCGCGTGGTTCATCGCGTGCCTCATCGCTTGGTGTGGATCGATTGCAGGATCACGACGGTCTCCTCGCGCGCGCCAGTGGCTTGCGCCGTGATGCGGTAACCGAGCGCCGGCGCCGTCGGTTCGAGGCCGATTCGCGTCAGGCTCTCGCCCGGCGGTGGGGCCAGCGCGCCCAGCTTTTCAATCACATAGCGGGGCTGCGCGCCTGCCCTGAGGCCCGGAAAGGCCGCCGCCAGCGTGTACTGGCCGTACTTGCGAACCTGGGCGTCATTGGTCCAGTCCAGGCCGGCCGCCGCGTCGTGCACCGGCACCGACAGCGGCAGCGCGCGCTGCGAAGGCGGGGTGCACAACCCGTTGGTGCAGGTTGGCGTGAACACCGAGTCGGCGGTGATGTTGTCGAGCAGGTCGCGTTCGGCGTCGCGCAGCGCAGCTTCGGCGGCCTGGAACGCCAGGTCGCGATCTTTGGTGTTGCCGATCATGCGTTCTTGCATGACATTCACGCTGAGCACCGACACCCCCAACATCAGCGCCGCGACCATGAACAACAGCGTCGTGATCAGCGACAGGCCGCGCTGCCCGCGCCGGCCGGTTGATCGAATCGATGGCGACAGCGTCTTCATGGCGCACCGTTTCTCAAGGTCACGACTTCGGTCAGCGCCGTGCGCAGGCGGCGGTCGGTGGCCGTCACCGCACTGCCGGCGAACTGGTAGGTCTGGTTGGCCCGCGCCATGTTGTCGTCGGGCGTGCTGACCACCATTTGCAGCCGGGCCGACAGCACCCGGTCCCAGGCCGTCACCGCCGAGGCATCGAGGTAGCGGTTGACGTTTTGCGGCGGCACGGTGGTGTCCACACCGTAACTGATGTCCAGGCGGTCGATGCCGTTGGCCACCTCGACCGGGTTGAGCCCGCCCGCCACCTCCAGGCGCCACAAGGAATTCGACCCCGGGCGCACGGCGCTCGGCGCCACGTAGTAGTGGCGCGTCTGCAGCCGGTAGACCGTGGCATCGCTGCGGTAGGCGTGGCGCAAGTCGGTGCTGGCATTGGTCCGCGGCGACCCATCGCCCACGGCATGCGCGAGCACGCCGGTGGCCACCGGATCGGCCTCGGTCACCTGGAAGATGGCCGCCGCCTTGCAATTGGCGATCAGCACGATGTCGCCGAGCCGAATCGGGTTGTCGGCGGTCGCCGCCCTCAACTGCGGTGCCGCGGTGGTTGAACTCATCGCGCCGATCACGCCCAGCGCCACCGTGTCGGCGGGAACGCGCACCGAGACGATGTCGCTGTTGGGCAAGGGTGTGGTGCTGCCGGGGATGGCCGAGGTTCCGAGCTGCGCGAGCGTGGTCGTCAGCACCGGGCTGAAGCCGCTGCCGGTGCCCTTGTAACCCAGCAGGCCGGAACTGCCTTCGGTGATGAAGCCGTCGTCGATGCTGCCGCTCAACACGCTCACCGGCGGGTCGTCCTTGCGCAGCGCCAACGGCCGGCAACCGGCAAACCCGCTGTTGCGCAAGTCGGTGTGCAACAGGTCCATCGCGAGGCGGCCGTTTTCGCTCATGCGCGTGGTCGAACTGTTCACCAGGTTCAGGGTGCGCGTGCTGACGAATGTGGCGATCGCCACCGTCGCGACAAACAGCCCCACGGCCATGCCGACCATCAACTCGACCAGCGTCATGCCGGCCGCCGCGCGCAGCGGCACACCCGCCTTCATGGCGCCACCCTCGACTGGATCATGGTCACGAAGCGCGTTTCGAGCGGCCGGTCGGTGGTGGTCGAGACCCGGTCCTGCCACCAGACCTTGACCGCGATCACATCGTTCAGCCCGTCGCAGGCGGGCGCCGCGGACGTTCCGTCCTCCGGCGTGCTGTCCCTGCAGACGACGCCTTTGCCGGCCGGCAGCTGCGCGGCCACCTCGGCAGCCCACTGGCCAAAGTCGGCGGCCGCCAGCGGCGTAGCGCCGCACCCCGCCGCATTCGCCAGGCAGGTGGTCACGCCCGCCGTGAGGTTGTCGTAGGCGCGTTCGTTCTGGCCCTGTTGATTGGCCCGGATGCGATCGGTCATCTGGTAGCCCAGCAGCGTGGCCTTCTGGCGCGACTGCGCGCTGTTGGACAAGGTCATGCCGAAGGTCTGCATGCGCGCCGCACCGATGAAGCCGACCGCCGCCACGATCACCGCGATCAGGGCTTCGAGAAGCGCGTAACCGGCCGCGGCGCGGCGCGCCTTCGATGTTTCGATCATGAACATGTGCGCTCCTCCGTCACGTCGGCCAGCCCGACCGGTTCGAGCTTGATCCGGTAGCCCTTGTCCTGGCCGGCCTGGCCACACAAGGTGAATTCGACCCGCGCGCTGGCCTTGAGGAACCCGCGCGGGTTGAAGGTGGCGATCGAAACACCGCTGACCGTGGCGAAGCGCTGGTTGCCGGCCAGCGCCGGGTAGCGCCGAACCTCCGTTTCGCCGGCATCCCAGGTGCCGTTGTCGTTGAGGTCCACGAAGACACGCCAGCCGCCGCTGAACTCGTTGCCGACCACCGGCGCCAGCGCCTCCACCACGACCATGGCGCCGCGTTTGGTGGCCTCGCTGCGCGCCAGCGTCAGCGTGGACATCAATTCGCCCTGGGTCGCGCGCAGGCGGCTGTTGTTGACGAACGTTGACAGGCCGGGAGCGGCAATCGCGAGCATCACCGCCAGCACCACGAGCGTGACCAGCAGTTCGACCATCGTGAAGCCGCGAACCCGCCACCGCACGGTGAACACGCTGGTCGTCGCCGGTCGAACCGTTTCCATCAACATGCGCTTCTCCTCGATCCCGCTGCCACGGCCACGCCACGGCGCGCCGGACTTTGTTACGCGGCATTGTGAAGACACCCCCCGGTTCACGGGGTGAGCCGTCGATGAACGGTCAATTCACGATGATCGGCGGTCGCAATGAGGGACGCGAAGCGACAACCCTGTAGCTGCCCGTAACGGCACCCTCCAGGCCGCGTCAGTCGTAGACGATGTCCGCGTGCCCCTGGCTGGCACTGGCGCGCCAACGCTCCAGCGCCGCGTCGCAGGGGAAAAAACGCGCGCTGTCACCGAGGTCGAGCTCGGCGCTGACCTGCTGGCGGCGCAGATGCAGGCG
>JANORB010000278.1:0-7025 GCA_031415135.1 Methylibium sp. | reverse complement strand
CGCGCCGGCGCGGCGGCCTGGCGCGCCGGCGCCGGCGCCTGCCGGGCGGGCGCGGTCGGGGTGACGGTTGCGGCCGCGGCCGGTGTGCCGCGCTGCACCAGGCGCTCCTGCAGCGGGCTCAGCAGCGCCTCGGGCGCCGGCATTGACACCGCAGGCGCCGGCCGGCCGACGACTCGCTCGGAGGCTTCGGTCGCCTCGGCGCGCAGCGCCGCTTCGCGCCGCTTGAGCATGCGCTCGCGCACATAACCCTGGAACGACAGCGTGCTCATGGCCATCTGCTCGACATCTTCGGCCACGCCGGTGTGCTGCAGGCTCGGGTCGATCCGGGTCGGCAGGCTGGCAGCGGGCGGTGGCCGCACGGCCCTGTCGGGCGCGGCGGCCGGCGCGGCAGCGGCCGCCGCCGCCGCGGCGACGGACGCCCGCTCGACTTGCGCGACACCCTCGGGCCCCATCGCCATCACTTCCACACCTTCGGCGCAGGGCTTGGTCGACAACACCACCGCGTCTTCGCCGAACGCATGGCGCACCAGGGTCAGTGCATCGCGCGAAGTGCGCGCGGTGAATCTCTTGACGTTCATGAATTGCCTCCGGTGCGCACAGTGGTCTTCAAACGTTCGGCGCGGTCGGCAATCTCAACCCATGAACCGCTTCGATCCCCACGTTGTGGGGCCCCTCTTTCGCTGTTCATGGGTTGGCTCCGATGATGGATCCGATGCGTATCGAATGGGTCTCAGGTATTTCGCTGTGGCTCAGCACGCGCAGGCGCGGCGCGGCGCGGCGCAGCAGGCGGGCCATCGGCACGCGGATCAGGTCGGGCACCAGCAGGCAGGGCGGGTGCCCCAGGTCTTCCTGGCGCTTGGCCGAATCGGCGGCGCTGCGCGCCAGCGTGTCGGCCACGCCTGGGTCGAGCGCGGCACCGTTGGCCGAGCCCAGCGCCTGCGTGACCAGCCGCTCCAGCCCGGGCTCCAGCGCAATCACATCCAGCTCGCGCGTCGGGCCGTAAATCTGCTGCACGATGCTGGGCGCCAGGTGCACGCGGATGCGCCGCGCCAGCTCGGCCGGGTCGGCCACGGCGCCGGCGTGTTCGGCCAGGCTTTCGATGATCGAGCGCATGTCGCGGATGTGCACGCCTTCTTCCAGCAGCAGCTGCAGGATGCGTTGCAGAACAGGAATGACGACCATCTTGGGCACCACGTCTTCGATCAGTTTCGGGGCCAGCTTCGTCACATGCTCGACAAGCTGCTGGGTCTCGACACGGCCGAGCAAACGGGCCGCGTGAAGCTGCATCAAGTGTGAAAGATGGGTCGCCACGACAGTCGAGCAATCAACCACCGTAAACCCGGCCATTTGGGCGCTCTCGCGCTGCTGCTCCTCGATCCACACGGCCGGCAACCCGAACGCGGGGTCGGTGGTGGGCGTGCCGATCAGGCGCTGCGTGGCATGGCCCGGGTTGATGGCCAGCAGCATGCCGGGGAAGGCCTCGCCCTCGCCCACCACCGCGCCACGCAAGGTCAGCCGGTACATGCTGGGCTTGAGTTCCAGGTTGTCGCGGATGTGCACCGGCGGCGGCAGGAAGCCGACCTCCTGCGCGAACTTCTTGCGCACCCCCTTGATGCGCGCCAGCAGGTCGCCTTCGCGGTTTTTGTCGACCAGCGCGATCAGGCGGTAACCCACTTCCAGGCCGAGCGTGTCGACCGGCACCAGGTCGTCCCAGCTCGCTTCGGCGTTGGGCGCCGGCTCGGGCACCGGTGGCGCGGGTGTGGCGGCAATCCGCCGGTCGCGCGCGCGCATCCAGTACGCCGCATAACCCAGCCCGGCCGAGATGAGGATGAACACCGCATGCGGCATGCCCGGGATCACGCCCAGCAGGCCGATCACTCCGGCGGTGATGGCCAGCGAGCGCGGCGAGTTGAACACCTGCGCGGCGATCTGCGTGCCGACGTCTTTTTCCTTGCCGACGCGCGACACCACCATCGCCGCGGCCACCGAGATCAGCATCGCCGGGATCTGCGCCACCAGCGCATCGCCCACCGCCAGCAGGATGTAGCTGTCGGCCGCCTGTGCTGCACTCAGGTCGTGCTGCACCACGCCGATGATGAAGCCGCCGATGATGTTGATGACCAGGATCAGCAGGCCGGCCAGCGCATCGCCGCGCACGAACTTGGAGGCACCGTCCATGGAGCCGAAGAACTCGGCTTCCTCGCCCACTTCGAGGCGCCGGCGGCGCGCTTCCTTTTCGTCGATCAGGCCGGCGTTCAGGTCGGCGTCGATCGCCATCTGCTTGCCCGGCATCGCGTCCAGCGTGAAGCGCGCGCCGACCTCGGCAATCCGCTCGGCGCCCTTGGTCACCACCATGAAGTTGATGACCACCAGAATCGCGAACACGATCAGGCCGACCGCGAAGTTGCCGCCGATCAGGAAGTGGCCGAACGACTCGATCACCGCGCCGGCCGCGCCCGGGCCGGTGTGGCCTTCGAGCAGCACCACGCGGGTGGACGCCACGTTGAGCGACAGGCGCAGCAAGGTGGTCAGCAGGATGACGGTGGGAAACGCCGCGAAGTCCAGCGGGCGCAGCATGTAGCTGGCCACGATCATCACCATCAGCGCCATCGCGATGTTGAAGGTGAACAGCAGGTCGAGCGCCAGCGGCGGCAGCGGCAACACCATCATGGACAGCACCATGATGATGAACATCGGCGCCATCAGCGCCTTGATGGCGGTCGCATTCGGGCCGAGCAGCGATTGCAGTTGGCGCACGACGGCGTTCATTCAGTGTCCCCGGACAGGCCGGTCGGTTTGTGGTGCGGGTCCAGCTCGGCCGGCACGTTCAACTCGGGCAGCTCGCCCGGCATGGCCGAGCGGCCCGCCAGCGCGGCGCGCAGCTGGTACACGTAGGCCAGCACCTGCGCCACGGCGGCAAACAGCGCAGCCGGGATTTCGCGGTCGATCTCGGCATGCGCATACAGCGCGCGCGCCAGCACGGCGGCCTGCAGCACCGGCACCCTGGACTCGCGCGCGCTGTCGCGGATCGTCAGCGCCAGCAGGTCGGCGCCCTTGGCCACCACGCGCGGCGCGCCCATGCGCGTGTCGTCGTACTTCAGCGCCACGGCATAGTGGGTCGGGTTCATCACCACCAGGTCGGCCGTGGGCACCGCGGCCAGCATGCGGCGGTTGGCCATCTCGCGCATGCGCTGCTTGATCCTGCCCTTGATCTCGGCGTTGCCCTCGAGCTCCTTGTGCTCCTGCTTGGCTTCCTGCGCACTCATCTTCAGCCGGTTGGCGTGCAAGTGCTTTTGCAGCGGCGCGTCGATCGCCGCGAACAGCGCCAGCGCCAGCAGCAGCAACAGCAGGCCGTCGAGCACGGTCTGGCTCATCTGCGCAATCGCCGCCGGCAGCGCCAGCCCGAGCGCGCCGCCAAACTCGTTCAGGTGCGTCTTCAGATAGAGCGCGCCGATGCTGCCCAGGATCAGCGCCAGCGCGCTGGCCTTGAGCGCATCGACCAATTGCTGTTTGGCAAAGATGCGCGGCAGGCCGGTGATCGGGTTGAGCTTGCCGAAGTTCGGCGCCAGCGGCTTCCAGGTCCAGTTCCAGCCGCCCAGCGCCAGGTTGGCGCCCAGCGCCACGGCGCTCATCAGCGCGCCCACCGGCAGCACCACCGCCATCATCTTCCACGTCAGGTCGTGCAGGCGGTCGAGCATGGCGCCGGGGTCGCTGACCGAGGCGCGCTGAAAATGCAGCGCCGCGGCCAGCATCTCCTTGAGCATGCCGGCGAGCTGCGGGGCCAGCGCCACCAGCGCCGCCACGCCCACCGCCAGCGCGCAGAAGTGCCCGAGGTCGCGCGAGCGCGGCACCTGGCCTTCTTCGCGCGCCTTCTGGAGCTTGCGTTGCGAGGCGGGCAGGTTGCGGTCTTGTGAAGTGGGGTCGGCCATGGCCTGGGGGCGCTTGAGTGACCTGGCCATTGTTCCGGGCCGGGCCCGCAACTTGAGCCGGATCAACGGGGTGAAGCCAGTGCTGTTCGGGGGCCGCGGCGCTCAAGACGCCAGCGCGGCGGCCGATAACCTCCCAACAACAGACAGCACCGTCGCCCCCCGCGCGGTCGAAACTGTCTCGACCTCCGAGGACTCCGATGAGCGCCCGACCGTCCCCGACCCCAGCCGATCTGCAACGCTCCGGGCCCGAATTCAGCTTCGACGCTTCCGATTTCGAGCGGGTCCGCAAGCTCATCTACCAGCGCGCCGGCATCAGCCTGAATGCCGGCAAGCAGGCCATGGTGTACAGCCGCCTGTCGCGCCGGCTGCGCGACGGGGGCTACAAGTCGTTCGGCCAGTACCTCCAGGCTCTGGAGCGCGCCACCGGCGCGGCGGGTGACAACGAATGGCAGGAGTTCGTCAACTGCCTGACCACCAACCTGACCTCGTTCTTTCGCGAGGAGCACCACTTTCCGGTGCTGAGCGCGGAGCTGGCCGCGCGCACGGGCCAAGGCCAGGGCCTGCGGCTGTGGTGCAACGCGGCCTCCACCGGCGAAGAGCCGTACTCGCTGGCGATGACCGTGGTCGAGGCGCTGGGGTCGCAGGCCAGCGCGCGCATCGTTTGCAGCGACATCGACACCAAGGTGCTGGCCACCGCGCAAGCCGGCGTCTACGCCGATGACTCGCGCGGCCTGAGCCCGCAGCGGCTGCAACAGCATTTCATGCGCGGCAACGGCGGCAATGCCGGCTTCATCCGCGTCAAGCCCGAACTGCGGCGGCTGGTGGAGTTTCGCCCCTTCAACCTGATGGACGAACACTGGTCGCTGGGCGAGCCTTTCGACATCGTGTTCTGCCGCAACGTGATGATTTATTTCGACGCCCCCACGCAGCGCGGCGTGCTCGAACGCATGCACCGGGTCCTCAAGCCGCGCGGCTTGCTGTTTGCCGGCCACTCCGAAAACTTCAGCGACTCGAAAGACCTGTTCCGCCTGCGCGGCAAGACGGTCTACGAGCGCGCCTGACCGCAGTGAACCCCATGGCCTCCCTAGCGACTGCCCGCGCCGTGCCCGCAACCGCCCCGCCCTCGCGGCTGGAGCAGCTCAAGAGCCGCCCGCGCAAACCCGGCGAGGCCTCGTTCTTCTGGTACGAGACCCAGTTCCGCAATGAGGCGGTGAAGGTGCTGCCCGGCGAGTATTTCGTGCACGACGAAGACCTGCTCGTCATGACCACGCTGGGCTCGTGCATCGCGGCCTGCCTGTGGGACCGCCAGGCCAGGATCGGCGGGCTGAACCATTTTCTGTTGCCCGACGGCGGCGACTCCGACTCGGCCGGCAGCAGCGGCCGCTACGGCGCGTTTGCGATGGAGCTGCTCATCAACGAGATGATGAAGATGGGCGCCCGCCGCTCGAGGATGGAAGCCAAGGTGTTCGGCGGCGGGCAGGTCATCTCCGGCATGCAGTCGATGAACGTGGGTGAGCGCAACACCCGCTTCGTGCTCGACTACCTGAAGGCCGAACACATCCCGGTCGTCTCCAAGGACGTGCTCGACATCTACCCGCGCAAGGTGTGCTTTCTGCCTGCCAGCGGCAAGGCCATGGTCAAGCGCCTGGCCTCGGCCAACACCGACGCGCTGCAGGCGCAGGAACGGGCCGCCGCGCAAAAGGTCACTCCATCGGCCGGCGGCAGCGGTTCGGTCGACCTGTTCTGACCGAAACTCCCGCAAGACCCACAACGACAAGGACAACCCGCTCATGGCCAAGACCCGCGTCATCGTCGTCGACGACTCAGCCCTGGTGCGCAGCCTGCTCACCGAGATCATCAACCGCGAGCCGGACATGGAATGTGTGGGCGCCGCCGCCGACCCGCTGGTGGCGCGCGAAATGATCCGCAACCTGAACCCCGACGTGATCACGCTGGACGTCGAGATGCCGCGCATGGACGGCATCGACTTCCTGGCCAAGCTGATGCGCCTGCGCCCGATGCCGGTGGTGATGGTCTCCACGCTGACCGAGCGCGGTGCCGACGTGACCTTGCGCGCGCTGGAGCTGGGCGCGATCGACTTCGTCGCCAAGCCCAAGATCGGCATCGGCGACGGCCTGCGATCGCTGGGCCACGACATCACCGACAAGATCCGCATTGCCGCCCGCGCCCATGTGAGGCGGGCTCCCGCGGCCGCGGCACCCGCCGCCGGCAGCGCCGCGCCGGTGGCCAGCCTGGGCCGCCTGTCGACCGAGAAGATCGTTTTCATCGGCGCCTCCACCGGCGGCACCGAAGCCACCAAGGACGTGTTGCTCAACCTGCCGCACGACGCGCCGGCGGTGATGATCACCCAGCACATGCCGCCCGGTTTCACCAAGAGCTACGCGAACCGGCTCGACGGCCTGTGCCGCATCGGTGTCAAGGAAGCGGTCGACGGCGAACGGGTGCTGCCCGGCCATGCCTACATCGCCCCCGGTGGCTTGCACCTGAGCGTGGAACGGTCGGGTGCGAACTACATCACCCGCGTGTTCGACGGCGAACCGGTCAACCGCCACAAGCCTTCGGTCGAGGTGCTGTTCAAGTCGGCCGCGCGCGTGGTCGGCCGCAACGCGCTGGGCATCATGCTCACCGGCATGGGCGCCGACGGCGCCACCGCCATGAAGGAAATGCGCGACGCCGGCAGCCACAACCTGGTGCAGGACGAAGCCAGCTGCGTTGTCTTCGGCATGCCCAAAGAAGCCATCGCCGCCGGCGCCGCCCACGAAGTGCTGCCGCTGGCACAGATCGCGCCGCGCTTGATCGAGCGGCTGCGCAGCAGCACGGGCCTGTCGACCAATCGGCTGTAACTGCGGCGTTTGCGCTCCCCGGGGGGCGCTCCACGCACCCCGGCGATCAAGCTCAGGCCGAAACGAAGCCCCATTGCAAAAGGGCAGTGCAGGCCTGAGAGAGTGAGAGTTTTTCTGCCGCGACCGTACTTGCTCCCTCGCCCCTTTGGGGAGAGGGTTGGGGTGAGGGGCTGCGCCGGGCACGATGGTGTTTTGCGAGCCCTCACCCCCACCCTCTCCCAGAGGGCGAGGG
>JANORB010000277.1:0-6780 GCA_031415135.1 Methylibium sp. | reverse complement strand
GCCGCGGCCGGTGGTGGCCGCCGCGCCGGTGGCGCCCGCCGCGCCGCTGGCGCAGCCCGCCGCGGCCGAGGCCAGGCGCACGCTCGAATTGATGGTCGGCCCGCTCGAATCCCCGGCAATGGCCAACAACCTGGTTGACCTGTTCAGCGAGATCGTTGACCTTGGCAGCATCGAGCCGCTGGACGGCGGCCAGGCCGCCGACGGCATGCGCCGCTTCAAGGTCGTCACCTCCAGCAGCGACAACGACCTGATGGACTTGTTCACCTTCCACGTGGCGCGTGAACACGTCAAGCTGCTGCCGTTCGGCAAGGGCTACGGATTTCACGCCGGCGCGCCCGGCGCGCCGGCCGAGGCAGCGCCGGACCCGAGCTTCGGCCTGTTCGAGGGCGCGCCCGGCGCGCCAAGCGCAAGCGGGGAGGCCGCAGCCGCACCCGCGCCGGTTTCGGCCACCGCCGCGGTGGCGGCGAAGGCCGCGCCCGCCAAAGCGGCGGCGGCCAGCGCCGAAGCGGCGACCTTGCGCGTCTCGATCGAAAAGGTCGACCAGCTCATCAACCTGGTCGGTGAACTCGTCATCACGCAGGCCATGCTGGCGCAGAACAGCGCCAAGATGGACCCGGCGCTCTATCAGCAACTCGCCAAGGGCCTGGCCGACCTGGACCGCAACACGCGCGATCTGCAAGAGTCGGTGATGTCGATCCGCATGATCCCGATGTCGATCGTGTTCAGCCGCTTTCCGCGCATGCTGCGCGACCTGGCCGGCAAGCTGGGCAAGAAGGTCGAGTTCGTCACCAAGGGCGAATCCACCGAACTCGACAAGGGCATGGTCGAAAAGATCACCGACCCGCTGACCCACCTGGTGCGCAACAGCTGCGACCACGGCATCGAACTGCCGGCCGACCGCCTGGCCAGGGGCAAGCCGGAGCAGGGCACGCTGACGCTGAGCGCCTCGCACCAGGGCGGCTCCATCGTCATCGAGGTGCGTGACGACGGCAAAGGTTTGAACCGCGACAAGCTCATCAAGAAGGCGCGCGAAAAAGGCATCGACGCGCCCGACAGCATGAGCGATGCCGAGGTCTGGAGCCTGATCTTCGCGCCCGGCTTCTCCACCGCCGAGGTCGTCACCGATGTGTCGGGCCGCGGCGTGGGCATGGACGTGGTGAAGAAGAACATCACCGCCCTGGGCGGCACGGTCGAGATCGACTCGGCCGAAGGCTACGGCATGAGCGTCAAGGTGCGCCTGCCGCTGACCATGGCCATCATGGACGGCATGTCGGTGGGTGTGGGCGACGAGGTCTACATCCTGCCGCTGTCGTCGGTGGTCGAGTCGTTCCAGGTTCAGCCCGGGGTTCTCAAGACCATCGGCGGCAGTGGCCGCGTGGTCGAGGTGCGCGACGAATTCATGCCGGTGCTGGAGCTCGAAAAAATCTTCAGCGTGCCGCGCTTCGACTCCGAAAACGCCGGCGGCATCATGGTCGTGGCCGAAGCCGAAGGCGGCCGCGTGGCCTTGCTGGTGGACGAATTGCTCGGCCAGCAACAGGTGGTGGTCAAGAACCTGGAAGCCAACTACCGCAAGGTCAACGACGTGTCGGGCGCCACCATCATGGGTGACGGCCGCGTGGCGCTGATTCTCGATGTCGGTTCGCTGGCGCGGCGCGTGAGCCATTGATGGCTGGCTTCAAGACAAGGCATTCGGCGTGGCGAAAGTTGCTTGTCAGCCGCTTTTTCGGTGCTGAGTTGACCACCCTACCGCCCGTTTTTCGCGCTCAAGCCGACTCGCCAATTGCCGAAGATTGCCCCACCGTGATCGGCATTGGAATCGATCACCTCCGGCAGCCCCGGCTGCCTCTGAACCCCCTCTAAGGACCACCCCCATGAGCTCGACATCCGGTGCATCGCCCGGCAATCCATCGCCATCGAATGCTGCCGCGCTGGCGGCTGCCAGGACCTCGCTGCGCGAGTTCCTCGCCTTCAAGCTTGGCGCCGAGGAATATGGCATCGACATCCTGCGCGTGCAGGAGATCCGCAACTACGAAGCGCCGACCCGCATCACCAATGCCCCGCCCTTCATCAAGGGCGTGGTCAACCTGCGCGGGGTGATCGTGCCCATCGTCGACATGCGGCTCAAATTCAACCTCGAGACGATCAGCTACGACAACTTCACGGTGGTGATCGTGCTGAACATCGGCAACCGCGTGATGGGCATGGTGGTCGATGCGGTTTCGGACGTGATCACTCTCACGCCCGAACAACTGCGCCCGGTGCCCGAGTTCAACTCGGCCATCGCCAGCGACCACCTGCTGGCCATCGGCGCCATCGAGCAGCGCATGCTGATCCTGGTGGACATCGAAAAACTGATGACCAGCCCGGAGATGGGTCTGATCGAGCCAACGCTGCAGTGAACCGTGCCATCCCGAAAATCAAAAGGACATTCATCATGAAATTTGCAAACTTCAAAATCAGCACCCGGATGGTTGCGGCCTTCGCCATCGTGCTGCTATCGATGACGATGATCACCGCAGTCGGCATCAACTCGATCCGAAGCTTCGACGTCAACGAGCTGAGAAGCTTCAAGACGCGTTATGCGATCAACTTCCGCGGCAGCGTGCACGACCGGGCGATCAGCCTGCGCGATACGGTGCTGGCGGCCGATGCAGCCGCCGCTGCCGTCGACCTGAAAGACATCGACCGGCTCGCCGCTGCCTATGCGGAGTCGGCAAAGAAACTCGACACGGTGATGTCCGACGACCCCCACACTTCGGGCGAAGAAACCCAGTCGCTATCGAAAATCAAGGAGATCGAATCGCGCGCAATGCCATTGGCCGCCCGACTGCTGGCGCTCAGCCAGGCTGGCGACAAGGCGCAGGCGCAGCTTCTGCTGATGGGCTCGATACGGCCAGTGTTCGTCGAGTGGTTGGCCAGCATCAACCACTACATCGATTTGCAGGAGCGCCTTGCCCGTGCCAGCACCGTCGCACTGCTGGCTGCTGCCAAGACGGTGTCGCTGATGATGTTGATCCTGCTCGGCGTGGCGCTGGTTGCCGGGGTCGTCTTGGCCTGGCGGGTCACGCGCAGCATCACCGTGCCGATGAACCGTGCCCGGGACGCCGCCGCCCGCGTGGCCGACGGCGACCTGACGGTGGACCTGAGCGCCGAAGGCAAGGACGAGACGGCGCAGCTACTGAGCGCGCTGTCGAACATGAAGGACAACCTGTCGCGCATCGTCGGCGGCGTGCGCCAGAACGCCGAAGGCGTGGCCACCGCCTCGGCCCAGATCGCCCAAGGCAACCAGGACCTGAGCCAGCGCACTGAGGAACAAGCCAGCGCGCTGGAAGAAACTGCGGCGTCGATGGAGCAGCTGAGCTCGACCGTCAAGCAAAACGCCGACAACGCCAGACAAGCCAACCAGCTTGCGCTGAGTGCCTCCACGGTGGCGATCAAGGGCGGTGAAGTGGTCAGCCAGGTAGTCGAGACCATGAAGGGCATCAACGACAGCAGCAAGAAGATCGCCGACATCATCAGCGTCATCGACGGCATTGCCTTCCAGACCAACATCCTGGCGCTGAACGCCGCGGTGGAAGCCGCACGTGCCGGCGAGCAGGGCCGTGGCTTTGCGGTGGTGGCCAGCGAAGTGCGCAGCCTGGCCGGGCGATCGGCGGACGCCGCCAAGGAAATCAAGGGCCTGATCAACGCCAGCGTCGAGCGTGTCGAACAAGGCACCGCGCTGGTGGACCGGGCCGGTGCGACGATGACCGAAGTGGTCAACAGCATCAAGCGCGTGACCGACATCATGGGCGAGATCAGCAGCGCCAGCGTCGAGCAGAGCGCCGGTGTGGCGCAGGTCGGCGAAGCCATCACGCAGATGGACCAGGCGACGCAGCAAAACGCCGCGCTGGTCGAAGAAAGCGCTGCCGCGGCCGAGAGCCTGAAGGGCCAGGCGCAGCAATTGGTCAGCGCGGTGGCGGTGTTCAAGCTGGCGCATGGCGAGAGCGCGCAGACCGCTGCGGCAGCGCCCACGCTGAGCTACACCAGCGCCGAGCGCCGCGGCCCGGCGCGCGCCAGGAACGTCACGCGACCGGCCTTCGGCGCCAAGGCCGCCACGCCGACGCCGACCGCCGACGCCGCGCCGGCCAAGACCGGCACCGACGGCGAGTGGGCGAGTTTCTGATCCTGCCAACTCTGCTTCAGAACAAAGCCCCGCTGCGGCGGGGCTTTGTTGCTCAGGCAGGCCGGTTGCGCTACAGCAGCGCAGTCACCTGCCGGTGCAAGCCCGGCAGGTCGCTTTCGATCGTCTTCCAGACGATGCCCAGGTCCACCTTGAAGTAGCCGTGCGCGAGCGCGTTTCGCATTTCGCAGGCAAACGTCAACGGCAACTCGGGATGCGACGCCATGAACGCCGGATCATGGCGCTCGATATTTCGGCTGGCTTCGCCGATCACTTCGAGGTTTCGAATCACGGCGTCTTGCGCCATCTCGCTGCTTCGGAAGCCGGCCTCATCCATGGCCATCGTGTAACGCCGAATCCGCTCGATGGCCTGGACGATGTGCGCCAGGAAATCGGGCACACGCAACGGATCGGGGCTCAAATGCGCACCGCCTGCGCCAGCACAGCAGCGCGGAACTTGTCGGGCAGTGCATCCGGAGTCAAGACATCCACCTCGATGCCCAGCAGTTGGCGCAATTCGTATCGAATGGCGCCGATGTCCAACAGCGTGGTGTCGGGCGTTGGGTCGACCAGGATGTCCAGATCGCTGCCTTCGCTGTCGGCACCACGAGCCACCGAGCCGAACACGCGCGGATTCGTCGTGCGATGTGATTCAACGACACCACGGATAGCAGCCCGGTGAGACTGTAGAGCGACGGAAGGTTTCATCTGCGGCAGCCCTCGAAGCGGGGAGTGCAATTCCGCCTCGACGGATTCCGACCCGCTGGGAACTGCGCGTTCATCATAGCGGCGGGCCGATCGCGCAACAAAGGCGGGTCATCGAATCCGACGGCGATTGCACCCGCTCATCGGAGGTCTCAAAGTCCTGGCGTCAGCAATGCTTCAAGCAAGTCAACACGGGGCCGAGAGGGCTTGGCCATGAAAAGAACCATCCTCGCACTGGCCGTCGCCTCCGCTTTGCTTCCCGTCACGGCGCTAGCGGGCCGCCCGCTGGCCAGTGACGACGCCGGCACCGCCGACCCCGGCACCTGCCAGCTCGAAAGCTGGCTCGAACGCGCCGGCAGCGAGCGCGCCTGGGCCTTCGCACCTGCCTGCGGCTTTGCCAAGGGCATGGAGATCGGCGCCGACAACACCCTGCCGCATCCGCGCGACACGCTGCGCGCCACCGGCGGCCTGGCATTCAAGTGGGTGCCCGAGGATTGGCGCGTCGAGACGCCACTGGGCGCGCTGAACTTCGGCCTCAAGGCGAGTGTGTCCTTCGACCACCCGACCGGCGCCAGTTGGCACCGCTCCGAGACCGGCATGCTGGCGCTGGCCACGCTCAAGGCCAGCGACGCCCTGACCCTGCATGCCAACCTGGGTGCCGCCCACGAGCACAGCAGCCGCACGACGGCGACGCTGTTGAACCTGGCCCTGGTGTGGACACCGACCGACCAGGCCCTGCTGTTCGTCGAAACCCAGGCCAACAGCAAGAGCGCCGTGTTCGGCGGCACGATCAACAGCGCCGGCGGCCGCTGGTCGCTGGTGAAGGACCGCTTTGGTCTGGACCTGAGCGCCAGCCGCCAGGCCGGTTCGGTGATCGGCACCCAGTGGACTCTGGGCTTCGGCTGGTACGGGCTGGCGTTCTGACGCCACTTGCGCTATCGCCACTGCCACTGCCACTGCCACTGCCACTTCTGCCAAGGCAAATCTTCACCTGATTGGCGACCTGGTTCAGCCACGGCTCTTCCCTCTCCCCAGCCCCCCGCCAAGCGGGCGAGGGAGGCAACCGGGCGAGCTTCCGATCCAGGCCTGCCCGTCGCAGACCACGGCCCTGTTTCGGCGCGGCTCTTCGTGGGTGCGCGCAAAGCCTCGAGTCACGCGCAGTGCCAGCGGCGTTGCGGGATCGTCAGGGTGCCATCGTCTCTCAGCCCGCGCGATCGAGCTTATCGAGCAGCGTCATCGCGCGCCTGCGGTTGCCGCGCGCTGCCCGGGTCTCGAAGCGAACCCTGGCGTCGTAGTTGGCCAGCGCCACGGTTGCCAGTTCGTCGATCAGCTTGTTGACGCTGATTGAGTTGGATCGCGCCAGGGCCTTCAGGCGCTCATGCTTGTCGTCGGGCAGGCGGATCGTCAAGGTCGACATGGAAATACCTCCAGGCATTGCTCAGGCGTCAGCACGCTGAGCGAGGGAAACTTCAATTCGCCGCGCGCCAGGTCGCGCAGATTTCGGGTCACGATCGCATCGGCTTGTGCAGCCACGCCGAGCTCGATCAGATGGTTGTCGCCTTCGTCAGGCAGGTTGGGTCGCCACGCATAGAACACCTCGACCCAGCGGCAGCAGTTCAGAAAACCATCGAACACTTCGTTGCGTTCCTTCGCCGACAGAACCGACCCTTCAAAAAGAGCGGCGCGGCCCAGGACATCTTCGTACTCTGCCAACAAGGCCGGCCCGAGCACCGGCTGGTACTGCCCGTTCAAACATGCGCGAACAACAGCGCGCGCGCGGCCACCTTCACGCAGCAGTGCGGCGACCACAATGTTCGTGTCGAGCACGATGATTGGCATCGCGGAGATGATAGCGTATATGCTGTCTCTCAGCCGAGCCGATCAGGGCCGCGCCCAGCGCCGCGAGCGCTGGG
>JANORB010000276.1:0-5013 GCA_031415135.1 Methylibium sp. | reverse complement strand
GTTGATCCTCGCGGTGGTCCGCGCCTTGTTGATCCTCGCGGTGGTCCGCGCCTTGTTGATCCTCGCGGTGGTCCGCGCCTTGTTGATCCTCGCGGTGGTCCGCGCCTTGTTGATCCTCGCGGTGGCCGGCCACGGTGGCTGTGGCCGGGCGGGCTTGAATCACTTGAGCAGTCATCAGAAATACCCTTCCTTCTTGCGCCGCTCCATCGAGGAGTCCGAGGTCCGGTCGTCCATGCGCGTGGCGCCGCGCTCGCTGACCGTGACCTTGAGCGTCTCGGCGACGATCTCGGCCGCATTGGCGGCCGGGCTTTCAACCGGGCAGGTGCAGGTCATGTCGCCGACGGTGCGAAACCGCACCTCGGCCGTTTCGACGAGCTCGCCGGCCTCCAGCGGGGTCACCTCGGTCAGCGGCACCAGCAAGCCCTTGCGGCGGATCACCTGGCGCTCATGCGCGAAGTACAAGTGGGGCAGCGGGATTTGCTCGCGCGCGATGTAGAGCCACACATCGAGCTCGGTCCAGTTGCTGATCGGGAACGCGCGCATGTGCTCGCCCGGGCGAATGCGGGTGTTGAACAGCGTCCACAGTTCCGGGCGCTGCTCTTTCGGCAGCCATTGGCCAAAGCCGTCGCGGTGGCTGAAGATGCGCTCCTTGGCGCGCGCTTTTTCTTCATCGCGGCGGGCCCCGCCCATCAACACGTCGAAGCGGTGTTCTTCGATCGCTTCGAGCAGCGCCACGGTCTGGTGGCCGTTGCGCGATTCGAGCGGATGCGCCAGGCGCACGCTGCCGCGCCGGATCGAATCGTCGAGGTGCCCGACGATCAGCCGCTCGCCCATCTCGGCCACACGGCGGTCGCGGAACTCGATGACCTCGGGAAAGTTGTGCCCGGTGTCCACGTGCAGCAGCGGGAACGGCAGGCGGCCCTTGAACTGGCCGTCGGCGCTTCGGCTCTTGAAGGCCTTCTCGGCCAGGCGCAGCACCACGCACGAGTCCTTGCCGCCGGAAAACAGCAGGGCAGGGCGCTCGAACGCGGCGACCGTTTCGCGCAGGATGAAGATGGCCTCTTCTTCGAGCCAGTCGAGGTGGGTGCGGTCGAGCGCGGGCAGCAGCCTCTCGATACTCAGCGGTGCGTTCATGTGGGTACTCTCGATGTGGTTGCCGTCGCGCCCTTCACATGCAGGCCGCATTCCTTGGCGTCTTCGTTTTCCCACCACCAGCGCCCGGCGCGGAAGTCCTCGCCGACCGCGATGGCGCGGGTGCACGGCGCGCAGCCGATGCTGGGGTGGAACTGGTCGTGCAACGGGTTGTAGGCCAGCTCGAAGGTGGCGATGTAGTGCCACACGTCGGCCCAGCTCCAGTCGGCCAGCGGGTTGAGCTTGGTGCGGCCCTGGTCGTCGGGCTCGCTGAACGGCACCACGGCGCGCGCGTTCGATTGTTCGCGGCGCAGCCCGGTCACCCAGGCGCTCTTGCCGGCCAGCATGCGGGCCAGCGGTTCGAGCTTGCGAATGCCGCAGCAGGCCTTGCGCAATGCGATGCTGTCGTACATGGCGCGCTCGCCGTTCGTGCTGACGAAATGCAGCACCGATTCGGCCGCGGGCCTGAACAACTCGACCGGCAGGCCATAACGCTGCTCGATGCGCGGGATCAGCGCCAGCGTCTCGGGGTGCAGTTGGCCGGTCTCCAGGGTGGCGAAGGTGATGCCCAGGCCGTGGCGCGCGATCAGGTCGGTGATCACCATGTCTTCAGGCCCGAGGCTGGTGGCCTGAACGATGCGCCCGGCGTGCCGGGTCGCCGCCCCTTGCAACAACGCGATGGTGTGCGCGACCCGGCCGGCAAAGCCCTCGGTGGCGCGGGCGTACAGATCGACCGCGCTCATATCGACGCTCCCTGGTTCAGGAATTCACGCGCCGGCTCGCGCGCCAGCGCTTCGGCGGTGCCGTGCGGGTGGGCGAACAATGGCCGGTTGTCGATCGCATCGCCCTGGTAGTGGCCGCGAAAGAAGGCCAGTGCCCGATCTGCCGCATCGAGCGACTGGTCGGAACGCAACACCGCCGCATCGAAGCCGGTGCGCACCAGCAGCGGCAGCATGTCCACCAGCACCTCGCCGGTGGCGCGGATTTCCCCCTTGAAGCGGTAGCGCGAGCGCAGCAGCCGGGCCTGGCTGTACGCGCGGCCATCGACCCATTTCGGGAAGTGCAGCGCGATCAGCCCGAAGCGGGGCAGGTCGGCGGCCAGCCCTTCCACATCGGCATCGTTGGCCAACTTCAGGCCGGCCGGCACGCCGCCCGGCCACTGGGCCCGCGCCGCATGCCATTGCGGCAGATCCAGCAACAGATGGGGCTCGGCGTTGATGCTGACGGGCGGGCCATCCTCGCCGCCCAGAGCGTGCCAGCGGTCCTTGTGCAGGTCAATGAAATGCATGGTCTGTCCTTGCTGACTCTCAGCCTCAGGCCGCGTGCGCCGCCGCCGTGCTGCGCCGCACCGCATTGGCCGAGGCCTTGAACGGCTCCAGGCCGACACGTTTGACGGTGTCGATGAAGTGTTCATTGGCCACGCGCTGCGCGCGGTAGGTGTCGACCACCGCCTCGACCGCGTCGGCCACTTCATCGGCCGCGAACGACGGGCCGATCACCTTGCCCGGCACGGCCGCACCGCTGAGGGTCGAGCCGTCGGAGCCGCCCAGCGACACCTGGTACCACTCCTTGCCGTCCTTGTCGACGCCGAGCACGCCAATGTGGCCGCTGTGGTGGTGGCCGCAGGAGTTGATGCAGCCGCTGATGTGCAGGTCGATGTCGCCGATGTCGTACAGCTCGTCCAGATCGGCATAACGATCGGTGATCTCGGCCGCCAGCGGGATCGAACGCGCATTGGCCAGCGCGCAGAAGTCGCCGCCCGGGCAGGCGATCATGTCGGTGATCAGGCCGATGTTCGGGGCGGCAAAACCGGCGTCTCGGGCGGCGCGCCACAGCGCAGCCAGGTCGCTTTCAAGCACCCAGGGCAGCAGCAGGTTCTGGTCGTGCGTGACACGCAACTCCGCGTGGCTGAAGCGTTCGGCGATGGCCGCGGCCGCTTCCATCTGCACGTCGGTCGCGTCGCCCGGCGCCTGGCCGGCGCGCTTGAGCGACAGCGTGACCGCGCGATAGCCCGGCAACCGGTGGGTGTGAACATTGCGCTGCAGCCAGCGCAGGAACGCGGCCGAGGTTTCGGTCGGCGGAGGCGCTGCCGCGCCGGCCCCGGTGACGCCCTCGGGCAGCACGAAGCTGCGCGCCACGCGCTCGAGTTCGGCCTTCGGTATCAGGTGCAGGCTGCCGTCCAGGTCGTCGTTCAGGATGTGGCCGAACTCGGTGTTGACGGCGTCGATGAACTTCTGCCCCTCGGCCTTGACCAGGATCTTGATGCGCGCCTTGTACAGGTTGTCGCGCCGGCCGTAGCGGTTGTAGACCCGCACGATCGCTTCGATGAAAACGAGAATCTCCTGCCACGGCAGGAATTCGCGAACCACCGTGCCGATGATCGGCGTGCGTCCCATGCCGCCGCCCACCAGCACCTTGAATCCGATTTCGCCAGCGTCGTTCTTCAGCAGCCGCAAGCCGATGTCGTGCCAGGCAATCGCCGCGCGGTCTTCTGTCGCGCCGGTGACGGCGATCTTGAACTTGCGCGGCAGGAACGCGAACTCGGGGTGCAGCGTGCTCCACTGGCGCAGGATTTCGCAGTACGGGCGCGGGTCGACCACTTCGTCGGCCGCCACGCCGGCCAGCCCGTCGCTGGTGATGTTGCGAATGCAGTTGCCGCTGGTCTGGATGCCGTGCATGTCCACCGCCGCCAGCGCGTCCATCACATCGGCGCTGCTGGCCAGCGGGATCCAGTTGTATTGCAGGTTCTGGCGGGTCGTGAAGTGGCCGTAACCGCGATCGTGTTCGCGGGCGATGCGGGCCAGCGCGCGCAGTTGCCTGGCGCTCAACTCGCCATACGGCACGGCCACGCGCAGCATCGGCGCATGGCGCTGGATGTACCAGCCGTTTTGCAGGCGCAGTGGGCGGAACTCGTCGTCGCTGAGCTTGCCAGCCAGGTTGCGCTCGAGCTGATCGCGATGCTGGGCCGCACGCTGGTGAACGAACTTTCGGTCGAAATCGGTGTATTGGTACATGTCAGGTTTCCCGCCAGGCCGCCCCAGGGGAGGCCTGCGCCAGCTTCGGGGGCCGCAAACAGAGAGTGCTTTGGGGCTGCATCTAGTGAATCACTTTCAATCCGGCCGTCACGAGCGCGAGGCACAGCAAGGTACGAACCAGCTTCTCGGGCATCTTTCGGGTCAGCTGGGCGCCCAGCCAGATGCCGGGGATGGAGCCCACCAGCAGAGCCGCCAGCAGTTCCCAGTTCACATGGCCCAGCGTGGCGTAGCCGATGCCGGCCACCAGCGTGAGCGGTACGGCGTGGGCGATGTCGGTCCCGACCACGCGGTGCGATTCGAGCCGGGGATAAAGCAGCATGATCATCGTGGCCCCGATCG
Source organism: Methylibium sp. (assembly GCA_031415135.1). GTDB lineage: Bacteria > Pseudomonadota > Gammaproteobacteria > Burkholderiales > Burkholderiaceae_C > LGRD01. Next base: position 508 of record JANORB010000276.1, on the reverse strand, counting down.
CGCCGGCGCCAATCGAGCTGAGCGACACCAGAACCCCCAGCACCAGGCCGCACAGCACAGTCAACAGCGGTTTGCGGTGGTCCGGGATCCAGCGCTGCAGCCTGACGCCGACCTGGTGCCAGACCTGCCTGAAGGCCACGGTGACCGCAGTCAGCAGCAGCGCAATCCCGAGCGAGAAGGTGAGTGCGCTGGCCCAGCCCTTGGTCAGGCCGGTGAAGTGCATCAAGGCAATGGTCGCCAGCGCGGCCGGAATGCTGCCCGCCAGCAACAGCCCCGTGATGCGCCAGTCCACATGACCGACTTGTGGTTTGCCGCCATCACCAAGATGGTCGGCTCGGCATCGCACCACCGCGCCGGTCATGTGGACTGGCGCATCACAGGGCTGTTGTTGGCGGGCAGCATTCCGGCCGCGCTGGCGACCATTGCCTTGATGCACTTCACCGGCCTGACCAAGGGCTGGGCCAGCGCACTCACCTTCTCGCTCGGGATTGCGCTGCTGCTGACTGCG
>JANORB010000275.1:0-10898 GCA_031415135.1 Methylibium sp. | reverse complement strand
CCGAGCCCGGCCGCCTGGGCCGGCGCGCGCATCATGCGCAGCGTGTGGCGCAGCAACGGATTGCGGGTGTAGCGCTTCAGTGCGGCGCCGACCTGCAGGCTCAGGTCGACCTGCCGGTTGCGCAGCGCCGGTTCGCCGACGGTTCGCCAGGCCTGGGCATAGGCTTGGGCGTCCAGCGGGCCGGGCTCGATGGCCTCGGCCATGCGCGAGTCCAGCCGCTCGGACAAGGCATGCAACTCGCCCAGCAGGCCCACCGTGCCGATGATCTCGGCCGCAAACAGGCGCTCCAGCGCCGGCACGATGCGCGCGAACTGGGCATCACGCGCGGTGAAATCGTGCGGACCGTACAGCTCGTCCAGAAAGAACCGCGTTACCGCCGCATAGGCGGGTTGGGCGAGCAAGTCGGCATAGGTGCGCTCGAAACGCGCTTGCTGGAAGTGTTTGACTTGCTCGACGCGCTGGCCCAGGCCGGCATCGTCCGCGCGTCGTTGGCGTTCGGCGTCGACGGCGCGCAGGTTCGCAAGAATCTGATCCCCGTGCTGGTTCATGCCGCACACCGCGCCGTCAGGCGATTCACTGCTCCAGGCGCAGGATTTCCAACTGCTCGGGCACGGTCTGGAAGGTGCCGGTGCCCGCGGGCATTTGCATCAATGGCTTGAGCTTGGCATCGAACAGCCACACGCTGGGGTAGACCAGCATGCGCGCACGTTCGTCGCCGATGGAGCGCTGAAACTCGGCATACGGCAGTGCGCTGGCGCCGACGCGGATGAGCACCTTGGTGGCCGGCATGGACAGCGAGCTGCGCAGGTCGACGACGATGTAGTTGTGGAATTGCGGCACCAGTTCGGCGGCGTTCTTGTCGAGGAAGGCTTCGTACTTGCGGCAATAGGGGCAGTCGCTGGCGCCCAAGTAGACGTAGAGCCGCTTGTTCTCGCGCCAGGCACGTTCCAGCACCGCGCTGAGGTCGAACTCGGCCCGCGCGGGCGCGCCCTTGGGCTCGATCACCACCGGGGAATAAGCGGGCGGGATGCCCGCAGCCAGCACGCCGAGCGATGCCGCTGCCAGCAGCACCGCGGCGCACAGCCGCGGCCCGAGACGCCGCATGGGATGGCCTCCGGGCCTCTTGCCCTCAGTCACCGGCGCGAACCGGCAGCCGGCCGACGAACTGGCCTTCCTTGGAGTCTTCGACCTCGGCCTTCAACTCGCCTTCGCCGTGAGGCACGAAGTTGAAGCGGAAGCTCGGGTTCTCGCTGATCGAAAAATCGAGTTCGGCATCGAACAGTTTGCGCCCCGCATACGTGACCTTGAGCGAGCGCACGAAGTGCGGCGGAATGAACATCACCGTCACGTTGTTCAATTCGAAACCGGTGTCATTCGGGTGCACGACGGTCACGTCGGCCGCCGTGGGTTGCCCCGGCTTTACGCCGTCGGGCAGCTTGAACGCCGTCTTGCCCACGTTGTGCAACTGGTCGCGGTTGGGTGGCGCCGAGCAGCCGCCCGAGACCTTGACGTAGCGCGAGTCCATGTGCAATTCGCCGTTCGACCACTCGGTGATCGCGCGCACATGGCTGTATTCGTCGACCCGCAGCCGGGTCTCGAAATCGGCCTGGCCGATCTCGGTGGTCAGGTCCAGCACGGCGGCAATCGGCGACGGGTTCTTGTCGATCACCAGGTAGAGCTTCTTGACGTACAACTCGGGCCGCTGCGGCAGCTTGGACACCACCTTGACCGGCACCGTGGCACCGTAGGCCGCGCGCAGCGGCACGATGATCTGGACCCGGCTTTGCCCGGCGGTGATGGCGCGCGCCTGGAACAACTTCGGACGCAGGCCCTCCCATTCGGGGGACGTGTCGGTATGGCCCACGTTGCTGGGCAGGCCGCCGATGGCGGCGTGCGCGACCGGATGAATTGCCAGCGCCGCCAGCGCCAGCACAGCCGCCGACAAGCCGCGAAACGCGAGGAAAGAGGATCGCATCGGTGTGCTCCTGGTGCCGGTCTACTTGAACATCTGCTCACGCTCCATGCGCACGAAGAGCACGGAGGCGTTGCGGCGATGGATGATGTCGTACTGGTCGAAATCCTGGAACTCGGGCAACACCGCCGAGTCGGGCACGTCGCTCAGGGACGCACCGGATCGAATCGACTCTAGCACGCGGGCTTCGAGCTGTGTGAGGTAACGCTGCACGGTTGGAATGCTCTGCGCCGGGGCCAGCGGCCCATGGCCGGGAACGATGGAGCGCAGCGGCAAGGCCCGCAGCGCGCTCAAGGCCTGGTGCCAGCCGGGCAGTTCGCTGTCCTGCACATCCGGGATGCGCAAGTGGTCGATCAGGCCGCCGGCAAACAGCACGCCGCTCTGGGTGTCGAGCACGGCAATGTCGCCGGGGCCGCTGGAGTGGCCATAGTGCAGCACCCGCACCGGGCGGCCGATGAGGCGCAGGGTCGGGGCCTCGTCGAACACCTGATCGGGTTTGAACATCACCGTGCCGCGCATCGCTTCCTCGCCGAGCACCCGCTTCAGCGTCTTCAGGCAGGTTTCGCAACGCGACGCCATCAGCTGCGCCGCCTTGCGGTGCATGTGAATCGGGATGCCTTGTTCGCGGTAGGCGGCGGCGCCGAACAAAAACTCCTGCCGCGTGTGGGTGACCAGCGCCAGCCGGACCGGTTTGTCGGTCACCTGCGCGATCGCCTTGAGCAAGGCCACGCCGTGCCGGTAGGACGTGCCGGTGTCGATGGCGATCACACCCGAGTCGCCGACGATGAAGCCGGCATTGCCGATGCGACCGAGCGTGTCGGTGTCGACCTCGCCTTTGCGGCCCGGCAGCATGTAGACGCCTTCGGCCACTTTCAGCGCCACCGGCGCTTGCGCTTCGATGGGTCCGGTGGGCGCGGCGCAGCCTGCGGCGAGCGCCACGAACGCCGCGAGCAAACCCCTGATGAAGGTCAGCGCCATGTCGGCGGCCGGGCCCGTGCGGCAGCGTGCCTACCTGGCCTCGACCAGCTTCTTCAGGTTCTCGAGCCCGCTCTTGTAGACGCCGGTGACGGCCTTGACCGCGGCTTCGTCGTTCTGGTCGGGCGGGGGGTCGTTGTTGGGGAATCCGCGGTAGAAGGCGCCGCGCCACTCGACCACCGACACCTTGGCGTCGGCCGTGACCTTGATCGTCGAGGTGTAGTTCGTCACCGGCAGCGCGCCGCCGTCCTTGGCGCGGTAGCTGTACTTCTTTTGCGCGTCGTCAAAGCTTTCGAGCGTTTCGATGAGCGCGCCGCCGCCCTTGAGCTTGAGGCTGCGCACCGAGCCTTCGGCATTGCCTTTGTCGGCCGGGCTTTCGGCCACGGCGGGGTGCCAGTCCTTCAGCGAATCAAAGTTCTTGATCCGGGCCCAGACCACGTCGGCGGGCGCGTTGATGGTGATCTTTTCGATTGCCTTCTGGCGCGTCGGCCCGTGCGACTGGGCGGTGCCGGCCAGCCCGGTGAACAGGGCCAGCGCCAGCAGCGGTTTGAGCAGGGAATGCGGCATGGGTGTGTCTTCAGGGGAGTTGATGGGATGTTCAGCGGCCGATCGGCGCGCCGATGAAGGCGCCGAAGCCGCGGCTGTTCTGGCCGGTGGCGATGCTGCCCCGGTCGCTGCCGGTCCTGGCGTCGCGCACGCTGACGTTGTCGTCCATCCAGTTCACGACATACACGCGGTCGCCGTGCGCGGCCACGCCTTCGGGATACGAAAACCCGCCGAGCGTGCGCACCACCCGCAGCGTTTCGGCGTCGATCACGCTGACGCTGTTGCCATGCTGGTTGGTGATGTAGAGCAAGGCGCCGCCGTCGGCCAGCGCCGCGCCGTAGGGCGCTTTGCCGACCTTTACGGTGGCCACCAGCGTGAGGGTGCGGGTGTCGATGACGGACACGTCATCACTTTGCACATTCAGCGCGTACAGGCGTTGCCGGGGCGCATCAAGGAGCAGCGCGAACGGGTGTGTGCCGACCCGGACCCGCGAACGCACGCGCGCCTGTGCGACGTCGACCAGCGCCACGCTGTCATCGTCACGCTCGGCCACAAACACGGTGGTGCCGTCGGCGCCGGCGGCCACGCCGGCCGGCGTCCTGCCCACCGCGATGGTGTGCAGCAATTGATGCGATTGGGTGTCGAACACCAGCAGCCGGTTCTTGAACCAGTCGGCCGCGAACAGGCGCGATCCGTCGGCGGAGGCGTCGATGCCCACCGGCCCCTCGCCCGCCGGCAGCGTGGCCACCACGGTTTGCGAGCCCATCGCGATCACCGAGATCGTCTTGCTGTCGGGGTTGGAGACGAACACCTTGCCGGCGCGGCTGGAGGCGACCACACCCGCCGGCGAGCGGCCCACCGGCAGCGTGACCACCACCTGCTGCGATGCCAGGTCGATCACCGAAACGTCGTGGCTGCCCTGGTTGGTGATGTACGCAAACGGCGCAGCCTGGGCCTGCGCGGCCGTCACCAGCAGCGCTGCGAGAAGACAACGCGACATCAGTCGGCCGGCCGAACCTTCAAGGCGCTGCTGAATCGGCGCTCGGTCGAATCGACGACCTCGGCCTTCAATTCGCCTTCGGCGCCGGGAACGAAATAGAAGCGAAAGCTAGGGTTCTCGCTGATCGAGATGTCGACGTCGGCCGACATCACCGGCTGCCCGGCGTAGCTGACGTTGACCGAGCGCACATAGTGGGCCGGCGTGAACTGGCGCGTCGACTGGTCCATCGCCAGGCCGGAGTTGTTCGGGTGGCTGATCATCAATTGCGCCAGCACCGGCTTGCGGGCCGACACATCACCTTCGACGCGGAACTTCATCTTGCCCAGCGTGGCCAGCGCGGCCTGCTGGTCCTTGCCCGGAGGGGCGGAGCAGCCGCCCGAGGCCTTGACGAAACGGGTGGTCATCAAGAGCCTGCCGTCGTTCATCTCGGCGATGGCGCGCACATGGGTGTATTCGTCCACCCGAACCCGGGTCTCGACATCGGCGCGGCCGCTGTTCGGCGCGAAGCTGAAGACCGCGGCGATCGGCGAGGGGTTGTTGTCGATCAGCAGGTAGAGCTTGCTGACGTACTGGGTGGGGCTTTGCGGCGCACGAACCTTGATGCCAATCGGCACGATGGACGCGTCTTCGGCGCGGTTGGGGGTTTCGAGCAGCAGCACGTCGTCGCCGACGTTGACGATCGGGCGCGCCGCGAACAGGCTGACGCGGACTTTTTTCCAGACCTCGTTGCCGTCCGGATTGTCGCCCGACTTGAGCTGCGCCTGCGCGAGCGGGCTCAGGCCCAGCAGCAGGCCGCTGATCACCACAAGGCGTCGGATCGTGTTCATGGGGTCTCCTGGGGCACGCATCGGTTGGAATCAGTCTTCCCATTCCAGCTCGGCGTAAGCGGTGGTCACGTTGCGGCGATGGAACAGCTCGGTCAACCGCCACTTCAAATCCGCCGGCGCGGCAATCGAGTCGACCGCCTGCTGGATCGTCATTTTCGCCTTTATTGCCGCTCTTGTCTGGACCAGCAGCGCGTTCAGATAGTTCCACTGCGGGGCCATGACCTGCGGCCAGTCGCTGCTGGCGGCGCCATGCCCCGGAACGGCGAGCGCCACGTCCAGGCTCTTGAGCGATTCCATCACGCCCAGCCAGCCGCGCAACTTGCCGTCGAGCACCGGCAGGTGGCTGACGAACAGCAGGTCGGACAGGAACAGGGTTCGGGTCTTGCGGTCGTACACGGTCAGGTCATGGTCGGTGTGCGCGGTGGGCCAGGTGGTCAAGACAAGTACCCGATCACCGAGATCGAGTTCCAGCCGGCCATCCACCACCAGCGTCGGGTGCACGATGGCTTCGGGTGGCAGGCTCAGGCCGAAGTCGCGCCGCAGCGCATTGAGCATGTGCCGTTCGCGCGCCGAGAGGGCGGCATCCAGACGGGCGCTGCCGACAAATTGGGCGGGTTCGCCGCCAAGCCCGGTGAATGCCACGTTGCCCAGCACGTGGTCGGGATGCGCATGCGTGTTGATGACGTGGCAGATCGGCAAGGGCGTGGCCTGCCGCACCGCCGCGAGCAGCCGGCGGCCGACCTGGGGTGTGCCGCCGGTGTCGATCACGGCAACACAGCGGCTGCCGACGACAAAACCCAGGTTGGCAACGTCGCCGGCATTGCGCGGCTGCCATTCGTCCACGGCGCCGAAGTGCACGAACACGCCTGCCGCGACCTGCGAGACCGGCAGCGGATCGGTGGCCTCGGCGGGCTGAGCCCACGCCGGCGCGCAGACGACGCACAGGCTCAGGCACCAGGCCGCCGTTCGCCGGGCGGAGCGAAGGCCGCGCATCACCGACACGCCTACTTGGCGTCCGGGTCGATGAAACACGCCTTCTTGGCCCGCGCCTGCAACTCGCGGTAGCGCTTGATCTTGGTTTGCAGCACCTCGGTGTCGCGGATCGTGTTGCCGCGCTCGCCGCCGATCGAGTTGGCATTGGTGGCGGTGTTCATTTCCACGTAGTCCGCATGTTTCACGTCCTTGGCCAGCGCATCCAGTGCGCAAGAGCACTTGTTGACCATTTCGTAGTTCGGCCCGGGGTGGTTGCGCATGCATTCCTGCACGTAGGCGACCCGGTCGACGGTGGGGAAATCGTTGGCGGCGGCGGTTCCGCAGAGCAGCACGAGGCTGGCGCAAAGCAGGGGGCGAAAGATCTTGTTCATGAAGGTTGGACGAGTGAATTCAGGGGTTGGTCTTGCGTGCGGCGGGCTCGGCGCCCTCGACATAAAGTTCCTCGGCGATCAGCGCCGCGGGCTGCGACGGCGCGCCGATCCGGGTGCGGATGCCGTACACCCCGCCAGGCACCGCATCGGACAACATGAACACATACTGCTTGACCGCCAGCTGTTCGTAGCGCGAGCGGTTGGGATCATCGAGGTAAGGTGAGATCTCGACTTCGGTGCCCTTGATGGTCTTGCCGCGGTAGGCCAGCGACACCTGCCGAACCTGCGCCGCCTGGTACACGGCCATGCGAATCCGCTTGCGGAAATGGTATTGCGAACCCTTGGTCAGGCGCTGCATTTCGCGCACGTCGTGCTCCAGGAAATACAGGATCACCGGGTTGCCTTCGGCGGCGGGCACCTCGGGCAGGTTCAACTTGCGCGCGCCGCTGAGGAACTCGCCCACCCCGCTGCAGCAGGTGCCGTCGGGCAGCTTGCTCAGCGCGATGCTCACAGTGTCTTCGAAGCTGTCTTCCATGCTGCCGCTCTTGCGGAACGAATACCGCAACACCGTCGGCGGGCGCAGCTGCGTCAGCTGATTGGTCATGAACAACAGCCGTTCGGCCGGTGAGAAGTCCTTCTTCTCTTCCTGCTGCGCGTGGCCTGGCAAGGTGGTCGAGACGAGCAGGCTGAAAGCCAGGGTGGCAAGGGGGTGTCGTGCAGCGGTGAATGTCATGGAAGCGGTGTGCGTGTTGGAAGCCGGCGAAACAGCGCCGGCCTCAGAGTTTGTCGATCGCCTGGCTCAGCTTGGGCGCCAGGTCGGAATTCAGGGCCTCGAGCTGGGCGCGCGCGGCGCGCGCACGTTCCAGTTGGCCCAGGCGCGCGTGAATCATCCCGAGCCTGAACCAGGCTTCGCTGGACGCAGGCTCGATGCTGACCGACCGTTCCAGCGCCTGTTGCGCATCAGGCAGCCGGTTCAATTGTTCGAGCGCCACGGCGTGCCGGTACCACGGTTCGGGGTCGTCCGCGTCGGAGCGGGTCCAGCGCGAGGCCAGTTCCTCCAGCTCGGCCCAATGTCTGTCGCGTTCCAGCAGCGCGGCCCGCAGGAAGTTGGGCTGCAGCGCGACCGGCTTTTGCCAGTACGCCAGAAGATTGGCCGCGATCGGCTGCACTGGCAGGTAGCGCGACGTGTCGTCCAGCAGGCTCTGCAGCCAGTCCACCGGCGCCGCGAAGTAGTGGGCTGCGCCGCCCCGAAGGCGGTAGGTCAGGATGCCCACCAGGCGCAACTCGGCGTCGAACAGGCCGCCGCCGCTGGCGCCGGAGCTGAACCAGTTGGTGCTCTGGATCACGCGGCCGTGATCGTGCCGGTGCAATGCCACCACGTCGCCCTGGCTGTTCTGGATGCCCAGCCCCCCGGTGAAGCCCAGCGCGGTGACGGCCTGGCCCACCTTGACATCGGCACTGCGGCCCAGGTCGACCACCGGGGCCTTGATGCCGGGGGTGTGCAGCACGCACAGGTCGTGGTCCACGTCGGCCGCCTGCGACTCGACCAACCAGCGGGCCGAGCCGCGCACGATGTGGATTTGCGCCGCATCGCGCGTCACATGGCAGTTGGTGACCACCTTGTTGGCTCGCACCACCACGCCGGAGCCGAGCGAATAACCACCCTGGGCGCGCAGCACCTCGATCTTCAGCACGCTGGCGCCCAGCCCGATGAAGCTGGCCCGGTCGACCTGCGCCTGGCTGTTGCCCGCGAGCCCGGCGGCCAGGCAAAGCGCCACAAGGTGCTTCATCGGAAAGCGGGCTGAACCCCGCGCTGCGCGAGCCAGTCCGCGGGCACGAGCTTCACTTGGGCGCTTCGAACGAGGCATCCACCAGGGGCACGCCGAATTCCTTCAGGATCGCCTGGATCTCGGCCTGCTGCGATTCGAGCAGGCCTTCGATCTTCTGCTTCCATTCGCGCTCGCCGTAGCGGACCCCCATGGCCATCTGGAAGTCGAACTTGACGCCGGGCTCCGATTTCAACGCCACCACCTGAAGTGTCGGCGTCTTGATGCGCTTGGCGAAGTAGCCGGCGATCGGCCCCCAGACGATGGCGGCGTCGATCTTGCCCGTGGCCAGGTCTTTTTCGATGATCTCCCCCGGGTACTGCTGGGGATCGGCGTTCATGAGCTGGTAGGGCACGCCGCTGTCCAGCAAGCGGTGCCTGCTCAGCCAGTCGGAGGCCGGGGAACGGTCGTAGACGCCGATGCGAAGCTTGGCCAGCTTGGCCGCATCGAGCCTGAGGAAGTCTTCGCCCGACTTCACGTCGTCCATGCCCTTGCCCTGCGCGAACACCAGCGCATAGGTCGAGCGGTAATAGGGCTTGGTGACCGACACCTGGTCGTACCCGACCGGCACCCCCATCACGATGTCGCACCGAAAATCCTCGCCTGGCAATTTGTAGCGCAGCGTGTTGCGGATGAACGCCAGGCGTTGCGGAAACGAGTAATACGTGACCGGCAGGCCGAGTGCCTTGCCGAACAGTTCGGCCAGTTTGTTTTCGATGCCTTCACCGCTGACATTGGAGAACGGCATGTTGTTCGGGTCCTGGCAGACCCGGAACGCCGTGCGCGCCACCGGCGCGTCCGGCGCGCTGGTGGCCTGCGCCGACGCTGCCTGCGTGGTCAGCCAAAGCAGCGCGCCCAGCGCCGCGGTCGCGGCCGACGCACGACCCCGCCGCGGCGGGGTCATCCGCCCCCACGCCGGACGCGTCATTTGTTCTCTTCCACCTTGGCCCGGGTGATCGCGCCATCGGCGCGGCCCTTGAGGTAGGCGTACAGCTGGTTCATGTTGTCCATCACCTGCGGGCTGTTGCCGAAGCTTTGCATGCCCTTTTCGAGGCGGCCGTTGGTGACGGTCTTGACGAACTCTTCCTTGCTCAGGGTCTTCATGCTGGTGAGCAGCGAGGGGCCGACCAGGCCCTCCTGGTTGGCACCGTGGCAACGGTCACACGCCGCGGCGCGCCAGGCGCGAAAACCCTTCATGGTCTCGGCATCGACCTTGTAGCCATCGACCACGGTGTACAGCTTGGTCTGCGCCTGCACGGTGCCGGCGCCGGCAAGGCACATCAGCAGGGGCATCATCAATTTCTTGAGCATCATGAAAACTCGCTTGAGAGGGTGGGGGTGAGTGCACTAACGACCGGTTCGTCACCGAAGTTGACAACGGTACCGGACGCAACCCACAACAAAACACAATAGCCACTACATGAAAAAGGGACGGCGCCCTCGTCGGACGCCATCCCCAGGCTCAAGCCGTCAACCCGCACGGCCCGGTGAACGGTCAGCGCGGCAGCGCGAAGATCGTCAGTGAGCCACCGAGTTCGGTGTACTGATTCAACTCCTTGTAGCCACCCACGGCACCCAGGCCGTCGGAGTCTTTCTCCAGGCCAGCCGCCATGCCGATACCGGCCCAGCCGCCAATGCCCGAGAACGTGCCGAGGTACTGCCGGCCCTTGTGCTCATAGGTGAACACGTTGCCGATGATGCCGGACGGGGTCTTGAACTTGAACAGTTCCTTCTTGATGTCCTTGGCATCGACGCACTTCAGGTAGCCCTCAAGCGTGCCATAGCAGCTCAAGCCGCCCGCAGTGTTGAGCGAGCCGCTCCACACCGAGAACTTCTCGGCCTTGCTCTGCACGATCTTGCCGGTGCCCGCGTCCCAGGTGATGTAGTTGCCCATGCCGCCATGGCTGCCCGGGGCCGGGTACATGGAGAGCGTGGCGCCCACATACGGCTGGCCTGCGGTGTACTCGACCTTGAACGGCTCGTAGTCCATGCAGACGTGGTTCGTCGGCACGTAGAAAAGCTTGGTGTTCGGGTCGAACGAGGCCGGCTGCTGGTCCTTGGTGCCCAACGCCGCCGGGCAGATGCCCTTGGTGTTGACATCAGGGCCGGCTTGCGCGGTGGAGTACTGCTTGAGCACTTGCGGGCGGCCCGTCTTCATGTCGACGTGGGTGGCCCAGTTGACCAGCGGGTCGAACTTCTCGGCGACCAGCAGCGCGCCGGTGACACGGTCCATCGTGTAACCGAAACCGTTGCGGTCGAAGTGCACAAGGGCCTTGGTGGGCTTGCCCTTGACGTTGATGTCGGCCAGGATCATCTCGTTGATGCCGTCGAAGTCCCACTCGTCATACGGCGTCATCTGGTAGACCCACGCGGCCTTGCCGGTGTCGA
>JANORB010000274.1:0-4435 GCA_031415135.1 Methylibium sp. | reverse complement strand
TCGTGCCAGTGCTTGACGCTGATGCCGCGCCGGGTCTGCTCTTCGTACAGGAACGCCTCGACCAGCAAAGAGGTGGCCAGTATCTTGTTGCGCGGGCTGTACAGCAAATTGGCGCGCGGCACGTGGGTGGCGCACACCGGCTTGCACTTGCCGCAGCGCAGACAGTCTTTCATGCTGTCGGCAATCGCGCCGATGTCGCTCTGCTGCATGATCAGCGACTCGTGCCCCATCAGCCCGAAGCTGGGCGTGTAAGCGTTGGTCAGGTCGGCATGCAACGGCTGCCCGTCGATGCTGACGCCGCGCAGCAGCTTGCCCTTGTTGAAGCGCCCTTGCGGGTCGACGCGTTGTTTGTACGCCGTGAACTCGGCCATCTCGTCGGTGCTCAGGAATTCGAGCTTGGTGATGCCGATGCCGTGCTCGCCTGAGATCACGCCGTCCAGGCTGCGCGCCAGTTTCATGATGCGCGCCACCGCTTGGTGCGCGGTCTGAAGCATCTCGTAGTTGTCGGAGTTGACCGGGATGTTGGTGTGCACATTGCCGTCGCCGGCGTGCATGTGCAGCGCCACCCACACCCGGCCGCGCAGCACCAGCTTGTGGATCTTCTGGCACTCGTCGATGATGGGCTGCAGGGCCGAGCCGGCAAAGATGTTTTGCAGCGGGGCGCGAATCTGGGTCTTCCACGACGCGCGCAGCGTGTGGTCCTGCAACTGCTCGAAGATGGTGCGGCGGTCGGCACCGGGCTCGCCCAAAGGCGGCGCGTCGAGCCCATCGAGCCAGCCTTGCCACAAGTCGCGCACCCCGGCCAGCAGCACCAGCGCCTGCTGCACGCGGTCTTCCAGCAGCTCGGCCGAGGCGATCTCGCCGGCATCGTCGCTCTTGCCCAGCGGCAGGTTGCCCCTGGCAAAAAACGCCTCCAGCGCATTCACCAGCGCCAGCTTGTTGCGCAGGCTCAGCTCGATGTTGATGCGCTCGATGCCTTCGGTGTACTCGCCCATGCGCGGCAACGGGATCACCACGTCTTCGTTCACCTTGAAGGCGTTGGTGTGCTTGCTGATGGCCGCGGTGCGCTTACGGTCGAGCCAGAATTTCTTGCGCGCGTCGGCGCTGACGGCGATGAAACCTTCGCCGGCACGGGCGTTGGCCAGGCGCACCACTTCGCTGGCGGCGCGCGCCACGGCGTCGGCGTCGTCGCCGGCGATGTCGCCGAACAGCACCATCTTCGGCAGGCTGGATGTGGAGCCGGCTGCGCTGGCGCGTTTGCTCTTGGTCGCGTAGCCCACGGCCTTGAGGTAGCGGTCGTCCAGGTGTTCCAGCCCGGCCAGCACGGCGCCGCCGTCGCGCGCCTGCGCGAACATGTAGTCCTTGATGTCGACGATGCTGGGCACCGCGTCGCGGGCGTTGCCGAAGAACTCCAGGCACACCGTGCGGGTGTGCGCCGGCATCCGATGCACGATCCAGCGCGCGCTGGTGATGAGCCCGTCGCAACCTTCCTTCTGGATGCCTGGCAGGCCGGCGAGGAACTTGTCGGTCACGTCCTTTCCCAGGCCCTCCTTGCGGAACACGCGGCCGGGAATGTCGAGCCGTTCGGTGCGCTCCAGCGTCTTGCCCGAAGCGTCGAAGTAGCGCAATTCGAAGCTGGCCACTTCGACATCGTGGATCTTGCCGAGGTTGTGGTTCAGCCGCACCACCTCCAGCCATTGGGCCTCGGGCGTGACCATGCGCCACGAGGCCAGGTTGTCCAGCGCCGTGCCCCACAGCACGGCTTTTTTGCCGCCCGCGTTCATCGCGATGTTGCCGCCGATGCACGAGGCTTCGGCCGACGTGGGGTCGACCGCGAACTGGTGGCCGGCCCGCTCGGCGGCGTCGGCAACGCGCTGGGTCACGACACCGGCTTCGGTCCACACGGTGGACACATCAACATCTAGGCCGGGCAGGCGATGCATCTCGACCTCGCTCATCGCCTCCAGTTTTTCGGTGTTGATGACGGCGCTGTCCCAGGTCAGCGGAATCGCGCCACCGGTGTAGCCGGTGCCACCGCCGCGCGGGATGATGGTCAGGCCCAGCTCGACGCAGCCCTTGACCAGCCCGGCCATCTCGGCCTCGGTGTCGGGCGTGAGCACGACAAACGGGTATTCCACCCGCCAGTCGGTGGCGTCGGTCACGTGCGACACGCGGCTCAAGCCATCGAACTTGATGTTGTCTTTGGAGGTGACGCGGCCGAGCCGCCGGTTGGTGCGGCGGCGCAACTCGTCGACCTGATCGAACTGCGCCGCGAAGCGATCCACTGCGGCGCGCGCCGCGCCCAGCAGTTCGCCGACGATTGCATCGCGTTCGACGTCGCGGGCCTGGCCATCGAGCGGCGCACGCCGCGCCTGGATTTCGCCCAGCCGGTGCTGCAGCGCCTCGATCAGCAGGCGGCGGCGCTTCGGGTTGTCGAGCAGGTCGTCCTGCAGATAGGGGTTGCGCTGCACCACCCAGATGTCGCCCAGCACCTCGTACAGCATGCGCGCCGAGCGGCCGGTGCGGCGCTCCTGGCGCAGCAGGTTGAGCACCTCCCAGGCGCGCGCGCCGAGCAGCCGGATGACGATCTCGCGGTCGGAAAACGAGGTGTAGTTGTAGGGAATCTCGCGCAGCCGCGGCAGCGCATCGGCCACACCAGCGACCGTGGGCGTCGAGGCTGGCATGTGCGCGAAGGGAAGCGGTGCGTTCATGGGGGCCGGGGCTGGTTTGCGCCCGCGTTTGCGCTTGGGCTCGGATCGTACCGCAGCGCAGCAATTCGACGCTGCGGCGGCGGGCCGCCGGCGGGGTTATCCCCCGTTGTAGCGCCCACTGTTCCACGGGATAAACGCAACTGTCATATTCGGCCGCCACACTCGCGCGCTGGTTGCCAGCCGAATCCCCCACTCATCCAGTCGTTGACGGAGTTCCCATGAAGAGCAAGTACCTCCCGCTTTCTTTCATTGTGTTGGCGGTGGCGCTGTCGACGCCGGCGCAGGCCCAGGTCGAAGTCCAGTGGTGGCATTCGATGGGTGGCGCGCTCGGCGAATGGGTCAATGACCTGGCCAAGGATTTCAATGCCAGCCAGACCGACTACAAGATCGTGCCCACCTTCAAGGGCAACTACGACGAGTCGATGACCGCCGCGATCGCGGCGTTCCGCTCGGGCAACGCGCCGCACATCCTGCAGGTGTTCGAAGTGGGCACCGCGACCATGATGGCCAGCAAGGGCGCCATCGTGCCGGTGGCACAGATCATGAAGGACGCCGGCGTGACCTTCGACCCCAAGGCCTACGTGCCCGCCGTGGCCGGCTACTACACGGCGCCGAACGGCCAGATGCTGAGCTTCCCGTTCAACAGCTCGACGACCGTCTTCCACTACAACAAAGATGCGTTCAAGGCCGCCGGCCTGGACCCCGAAAGTCCGCCCAAGACCTGGCCCGAGGTGACGCTGGCTGCGGCCAAGCTCAAGGCCAGCGGCCACAAGTGCCCGTTCACCACCAGCTGGGTCAGCTGGACCCAGCTGGAGAGTTTTTCGGCCTGGCACAACGTGGAGTTCGCGACCAAGGGCAACGGCATGCGCGGCAACGATGCGCGCCTGGCCTTCAACACGCCGCTGCACGTGCGCCACATCGAAAACCTGGCCAACATGAGCAAGCAGGGTCTGTTTGTCTACAAGGGCCGCGGCAACGCGGCCGACTCCAC
Organism: Methylibium sp.; assembly: GCA_031415135.1. GTDB lineage: Bacteria > Pseudomonadota > Gammaproteobacteria > Burkholderiales > Burkholderiaceae_C > LGRD01. The sequence continues at coordinate 733 of JANORB010000274.1, read as the reverse complement.
GTTCGTGTCGGGCGAATGCGCGATGACCACCGGCAGCTCGGCGCTGTACGGCAACATCAAGCGCAACGCCAAGTTCGCGGCCGGCATCTCGCCGCTGCCGTACTACCCGGACGTTCCCGGCGCGCCGCAGAACACCGTGATCGGTGGCGCCAGCCTGTGGGTGATGTCGGGCAAGAAGCCGGCCGAGTACAAGGGCGTGGGCCAGTTCTTCGCATTTCTGTCCAAGGCCGACGAAGCCGCCAAGAGCCACCAGCGCACCGGCTACCTGCCCGTGACCCTGGCGTCCTACGAACTCACCGACAAGGCGGGCTTCTACAAGCAGAACCCCGGCACCGATGTGTCGGTCACGCAGATGATCCGCAAGACCACCGACAAGTCGCGCGGCATCCGCCTGGGCAACTTCGTGCAGATCCGGACCATCATCGACGAGGAGATGGAGAACATCTGGAGCGGCAAGAAGAGCGCCCAGGAAGGCATCGACGCCGCGGTGAAGCGCGGCAACGAGCAGCTCGAGCGCTTCGAAAAAGCCAACAAGGGCTGAGCGACCTTGGCCGTCGAAAAGCGCGTCCTCTTCAAGAGCTGGTGGCTGCCTTGGGTGCTGATCGCACCCCAGATGGCCATCGTGCTGGTGTTCTTTTTCTGGCCCGCCGGCCAGGCGCTGTACCAGAGCGTGCTGAGCCAGGACGCGTTCGGCACCTCGACGCAGTTCGTCGGCATGGAAAACTTCCAGCGG
>JANORB010000273.1:0-4126 GCA_031415135.1 Methylibium sp. | reverse complement strand
CTGCTCGCGCCTGCGGCCGCACCGGCCGCGCTGGCCAATCCCGCCCTGCACGCGGGGCCGGCCCCCGCGGCACCGGACCCCGCGCTCCAGCCTCGCGCCGCCGGCTCGCTCGTGAGCGGGTTGCCGGCAGCGCCGCCGGGCCCGGCCCTGGCGCAACTGGACCCGCGCGACACCGCGGCCCGAACCGGCCCGGACACGACCGCCAGCCCATGGCAACAAGCCCAGGCCGCAGCGCTGGTGGCCGACCCCCTTCAGGCGCCGACCCTGCGCGTGCCAGCGCGCGAGGCCGGTCCCACGGCAGCGAACGAGCTGTCGGCCGCCGCCGCCACGATCACCGGCGTCGGCAACCCGGTGACGCACCCGAGCCCGATGGTCGAATCGGCCACGCTGAGCCTGGCCGCACCGGTCACGTCGAGCGAATTCCGGGCCGCGCTCGGCGTGCAGGTCAGCCTGCTGGCGCGCACCGGCGTGCACCAGGCCGAGCTGCACCTGAACCCGGCCGAGATGGGGCCGGTGTCGATCCAGATCGTGCTCGACGGCCAGCAGGCCCAGGTCAACTTCGGCGCCGACTCGGCGCTGACGCGCCAGATCATCGAAGCCGGCATGCCCGAACTGGCCTCGGCCCTGCGCGATGCCGGCCTCACGCTGACCGGTGGCGGCGTGTCCCAGCATGCGGGCGGTCAGCGCCAGGACCCGAACCCGAACCCGAACCCGAACCCGAACCCAAACGCTTCGGCCAGCGGCCAAAGCGGCACCGGGGGCGCCGATCCAACGCCTGAAGATCAGCGCATGGCGCTGCGCCGCAGCGCGCTGCGCGCCGCGCAAGGCGGTGTCGACCTCTACGCCTGAGCCCGCGCGGCGCCGGCGGCCCGCGCCGGACTGACCCGCAAAAGCCGCGCTTATCAGCGCTTGTTCAGAGTCGCAGCTTTTGATAATCACTCCACACGCGCCGCCCGGCATCCCGTCCAGGCAGCGCGCCCCGCACACCAGGAGTGATCATGTCCGCTGCCGCCGAAGCCGTTGCCGATGGCGCACCGCCCAAGAAGGGCAAGAAGAAGCTGATCCTCATGATCGCCGCCGCCGCACTGGTTCTGGGCGGCGCCGGCGGTGGCGCTTATTACTTCCTGGTCAAGAAGCCTGCCGACGCCGCCGCCGCCGCCGCAGCCGCCGAGGAAGAGGAAGGCGACGACGCGGCACCGGCCAGGAAGCTGGCGCACAAGCCGGCCAAGGACAGCCACAAGACGCTGCCGACCTATGTGCCGCTGGACCCGTTTGTCGTCAACCTGGCCGACAAGGACGCAGACCGTTTCGCCCAGATCGGCGTGACGCTGCAGGTCGACGACGCCAAGTTCGCCGACGAGATGAAGGCCTACATGCCGGCCATCCGCAACGGCATCCTGATGGTGCTGGCGCACAAGACATCGACCGAGCTGCTGCAGCGCAGCGGCAAGGAAGCGCTGGCCGACGAGATCATGCGCGAGGCCGCCCGGCCGATGGGCATCGAGATCAATGCCGACGACGAGGCCGGCGACGAAGAACCGGTAAAACCCGGCAAGAAAAAGTCGAAGAAAAAGAAGAAGCCGGTGCACAACCCGATCACCAGCGTTCACTACTCGAACTTCATCATCCAATGAGCCAACAGATTCTTTCGCAAGATGAAGTCGATGCGCTGCTGCAGGGCATCACCGGCGAAAGCCAGAAGCTGGAGGAGGCCGAGACGCCGCAAGGCGGCGCTCGCAACTACGACCTGTCCAGCCAGGAGCGCATCGTGCGCGGGCGCATGCCCACGCTGGAGATCATCAACGAGCGCTTTTCGCGCAACATCCGGCTGGGGATCTTCAACCTGATCCGCAAGAGCCCGGAGGTGGCGATCGGCAGCATCAAGGTGCAGAAGTACAGCGCGTTCCTGCGCGAGATCGTGGTGCCGACCAACTTCAACATCGTGGCGGTTCGGCCGCTGCGCGGCTCGGGCCTGATCGTGTGCGATCCGACGCTGGTGTTCGCCGTCATCGACACGCTGTTCGGCGGCGCCGGCAAGTACCACACCCGCATCGAAGGGCGCGACTTTTCGCCCACCGAGCAGCGCATCATCGGCCGCCTGGTCGACGTGGTGACCACCGAATACAAGAAGTCGTGGCAAGGCATCTACCCGCTCGAGCTGGAGTACCAGCGCTCGGAGATGCAGCCGCAGTTCGCGACCATCGCCACGCCGAGTGAAATCGTCGTGGCCACCTCGTTCACGCTGGAGATCGGCGACACCAGCGGGACGATCCATTTCTGCTTTCCCTACGCCACGCTGGAGCCGATCCGCGATGTGCTGTTCTCCACCGTGCAGGGCGACTCCAACGAGCCCGACCGCCGCTGGGTCAACCTGCTCAAGGAAGAAATCCAGTCGGCCACGGTCGAGCTGGTGGCCGAGCTGGCCACGGCGCCGGCCACGGTGGAGCAGCTGTTGTCCTTCAAGCCGGGGGATTTCATCGAGCTGGACCTGCACCCCGGCATCCAGGCCAAGGTGTCCGGCGTGCCGATCCTGGACTGCCACTACGGCACCTCCAACGGCAAGTACGCATTGAAGATCGATCAACTGTTGACCAGCACCACCAAGAGCTGGCTGGGAGAAGCAAATGTCGCCTGATGACGCAAGCTCGGCACAAACCGAAGAAGACGCAATGGCCGCCGAATGGGCGGCCGCGCTGGCCCAGGCCAAGCCCGAGGCGGCGATGCAGGTGCAGACCGAGCAGGTCGCGCCCGTCGCGTTCACCAATTTCTCGCCGACCGGCGCCACCTCGGCCGGTAACGACATCAACATGATCCTGGACATCCCGGTCCAGTTGACCGTGGAGCTGGGGCGCACCCGCATTCCCATCAAGCACATCCTGCAGCTCGCCCAGGGCTCGGTGGTGGAGCTGGAAACCATGGCCGGCGAACCGATGGACGTGCTGGTCAACGGCTACCTGATCGCCCAGGGCGAGGTGGTGGTGGTCAACGACAAGTTCGGCATTCGCCTGACCGACATCGTGACCCCCAGCGAACGCATGCGGCGCCTGAGCCGCGCATGACGGGGCCGCTGTGAACATGGCCTCGGGCTTCACGTCGCTGCTGTGGTTCGTCGCCGTCATCGTGATGATCCCGGTGGCGCTGTGGCTGCTCAAGCGCACACCGCTGGGTGCCTCCGGCGGCTTCGGCGCGCCGGCCAACGCGGCCGGGCTGCGCAGCGTGGCCACGCTGGCGTTGTCGCCCAGCCAGCGCATCATCACCATCGAAGTCGGGCATGGCGCGCAGCGCCAGTGGCTGGTGCTGGGCGTCACCGCGCAACACATCAGCACGCTGCACAGCATGGCGGCGCAGGGCGAGGCCCCGGTCGCCAGCGCGCCGGCGCCGACGTTTTCGCAGCTGCTCGGCAAGCTGCGGCGCGAGCCCCAAGGCCGCGCATGAAAGTTGACCGCGTGCAGCCGCCACGCCGCCCGCGCCACGCGGCCCTGCTGGCTCTTGCGTTGTTGCTCGGCGCCACGCCGCTGGCGGCCTGGGCGCAAGCGGCGGGCAATGCCAACCTGCCGTTGCTGATCGGCCAGGGCGCCGGCGGCACCAGCTATTCGGTGCCGATCCAGACGCTGCTGTTCTTCACCGCTTTGAGCTTCCTGCCGTCGGTGCTGCTGCTGATGACGGGCTTCACCCGCATCGTCATCGTGCTGGGCCTGCTGCGCCAGGCGCTGGGCACGCAGTCGGCGCCGCCCAACCAGGTGATCGTCGGCCTGAGCCTGTTCCTGACCTTCTTCGTGATGGGCCCGACCTTCGACAAGATTTACGCCGACGCCTACCAGCCCTTCACCGCCAACAAAATCGCCTTCGATGAAGCGTTGAAGCGCGGCGAGGTTCCGGTCCGCGAATTCATGCTGAAGCAGACCCGCCAGACCGACGTGGCCTTGTTCGCCAAGCTGGCCAAGATCGACGCCAGCGTCAAGTCGGCCGACGTGCCCTTCAAGGTGCTGGTGCCGGCCTTCGTGACCAGCGAGTTGAAGAGCGCGTTCCAGATCGGCTTCCTGATCTTCATTCCGTTTCTCGTCATCGACATGATCGTGGCCAGCGTGCTGATGAGCCTGGGCATGATGATGTTGAGCCCGGTGCT
>JANORB010000272.1:0-4271 GCA_031415135.1 Methylibium sp. | reverse complement strand
CGGGCCGGAATTCCACAGCGCCAGCGCGTTCTGCTTGCCGTAGTTGTAGCCCAGCACACCGTGGCCGCCGTCCAGCGTGCCCTTGGAGACCGCGTCGAGCAGGCCGAAGGCCGGCACCACCGAGCCGGCGGGCAGCACCTCGATCTTGAGGTCGCCACCGGTCATGTCGTTGACCTTCTTGGCGAAGTCCTGTGCGTACTCGTGGAAGATGTCCTTCGACGGCCAGGTGCTCTGGAAGCGCAGGCTGATGGGGCCGGCCTGCGCCTTGGAGAGCATCGGGGCGGCCAGCGCGCCGGTGGCGGCAACGCCGGTGGCGGCTTGGCGGAGGAATTTGCGGCGCTGGGCCGGTTTGGCTTGGGACATGGAGTCTCCTTGGGGGGTGTTGAAATCGAATCGAGGCGAGCGTGAGCGGGCCACCCGCACAACCCGGGACTTTGGGCGCCAAGCCGGCCCGAGGCAACTGGGTAAAACCCCTCAGCATGCCCGCGTTGCCACTCAGGTCAATCGCCCGCCTTCGATTTCCTGCCGGGCGTCACAAACATGCGGGCAGACCGTGTCGGAGGCGACGATGGCCCGGGTTCAAGCAGTTTTGACCTGGGCGGTTGAATGCCGCGCCACACCGCTCGGCCGCGCCGCGCGCTACGGGCTACTGTCGAACGCCTTCCACCTGAACCAGCAGGCGCACCCGGTCAGCCACGAACGGCAGGCTGTGGTTGATGCCGAAGCTGCTGCGCTTGAGTTCGCCTTCGAAGTCGCCGCCGCACACCTCGCGCCGCAGGCTCGGGTGCTGATAACAATTGAATCCGGTGGCGCGCAGTTGCAGCGGCTGGCTGATGCCGCGCAGCGTGAACTCGCCCCGCACCGATGCGGGCTGGCCGGCCTCGAAACTGATTTGCCGCGCAATGAAGAAGGCCTTGGGGTGTTCTTCCGAACTCAGCATCTGCGAGCCGCGCAGCAGCCCGTCCAGTGGCGCGACGCCGGAGCTGACGGAGGCGGTGTCCACGCTGATCGAAAGTTCGCCCTGGCGCGCCGCGCGGTCCAGCGTCACATGCCCTTCGATGCGGTTGAACCGGCCTCGCATGGTCGAGGTGCGCAGGTGCACGACCTCCCAGGTGACCTGGGTGTGGCTGGGGTCCAGCACATAGGTCACGCTGCCGGCGCGGGCGGTGCCGCACAGACCGGCCGCGACAACCAGGACTGCTCCTGAAACAAACACGGCATGCTTCATGCGACAAGACCTTGGGGACAGCGGTGGTGCGCGATTCTGGCTGGGCGCGCGCCAATCCGGCTGGGCCTCAAGCGTGCAGCCATTCGCGCAACGGGGCCACCAACCACTGCTGTGCCAGGCGCGCCGAAACCCCAGGCGATCGCGAAGACTGAAGCCCGAATGGCAGTCCCCCGCCAGGCTTTCGGGCTCCATCGGCGCGCCCGCCGGGCTGCGGCACCACGGCAAGGCGGCGCTGAAGCGCTGCCCGCCGACCCTCGCGCTGGACCGCGCGACACGGCCCGCGCAAGACAGCCCGCGCGAGACGGCCCGCGCGCCTGAACCCTGGGCGGCTATTGCTTGACCGCTTCGATCTGCACCAGCAGGCGAATGCTGTCGGGCAGGCCCATCTTCACGCCGTAGTCCATGCCCCACTGGCTGCGCTGAATGGTGGTCTCGAAGTCGCCGCCACACACCTCGCGCTTGAGCATCGGGTGGTCGTAGCAGTTGAAGTGGGTGGCGTTCAGCGTCGCCGGCATCGTCTTGCCGAGCATCGTCAGCGTGCCGGCCACCGAGGCGACCTTGGTGCCGTCGAAGGTGAACTTGTCGCCGACGAATCTGGCGCTGGCGTTGTCGGCGGCGTTGAAGAAGTCCTTGCTCTTCAAGTGGCCGTCCAGCGGGCCCACGCCGGTGCTGACCGAGCCGACGTCGATCGTGATGTCGGCCTTGCCGGTCTTGGCGGCGCGGTCGATCGTGACCGAGCCTTCCTTCTTGTCGAAGCGGCCGCGCAGCGTCGAGGTGCCGAAATGCTTGGCCTCGAAGGTGACGAAGGTGTGGGTCGGGTCGATGGCGTAGGTGACGAGTTCGGCCTGGGCCAGGGTGCCGGCGGCGAGCAGGGCGGTGGTGATGAGGATTTTTTTCATGGGGCGCTTTCTGGCGGTGAAGTTGACAACGGAGGGAAGAAGGGGCGAAGGATGGGACGGATGTGAAAACAGGCGAATCACAACGCGGCCACGCCGGTCAGCGCGAGCTTGAACCTGACCTGCACGTCGTTGGCCACCATCGAGGTGTCGGCCCAGTCGCCTTCGCCGATCTTGAACTCGAGCCGCTTGATGACGAAGGCGCCCGCCGCCACGGTGGTGCCGGCGGCCTGGGTCAGCGTGACGGGCACCACCAGGTCACGCACGTTGCCCTTGATGTTGAGCTTGCCGGCGATGTCGAACTTGCCCGGCCCGGCGGCCTTGACGCTGGCCGACTGGAACGTGGCCTGCGGCGCGCGCTTGCTGTCGAACCAGATCGGCTTGGCCAACTCGGCCAGCGTTTCGGCGTCGCCGATCTGCGCGCTGGACAGGTCGATGCTGAAGGCGATGTTGCCGCTCTCGGGCTTCTTCGGGTCGAACGCGATCTGGGCCTCGAACTTCTTGAACTTGCCGTCCACCGGCACGCCCATCTGCTTGCTGGTGAACGAGATGTCGCTTTGCGCGGCAACGAGTTTTTGCTGCGCCCATGCGGGGCCCGCCATCACGGCGAGCAGCGCGAGCGCCGATGAGGCAAGGAAGCGTTTCATGCGGATGCCTTTCAGGGGCGCGCCGGCCACATGCGGGAGAGCAGGCCGTCGCGATCGAAGAACTGGTGTTTGACGGCGCCGGCGACATGCACCAGCACCAGCGTTGCGAGTATGTACGCCAGGTATTTGTGGAACGGCTTGATGGCGTCGGCCAGGGCCTTGTCCACCGGCACGAAGTCGGGCAGCGGCAGCACGCCGAACACGACGATCGGAAATCCCGCCGCCGAACTGTAGGCCCAGCCCACCAGCGGCACGGCAAAGAAAAGAACATAGAACGCGGCGTGGGTGGCATGCGCGGCGCGCTGCTGCCAGCGTGGCATCGGCACGTCCGCCGGCGGCCGGTGGGTCAGCCGCCACACCAGCCGCGCGGCCGACAGGGTCAGGATGCAGATGCCGGCCCACTTGTGCCAGTTGTACAGCTTGACGCGCTGCGGCGAGAACGGCAGTTCGGTCATGTAAAGGCCGAAGCTGAACGAGCCGGCGATGGCCGCGGCGAGCAGCCAGTGCAGCGCGATGGCGGGGGTGGTGTAACGCGAGGAGGCGGTGTTCATCGGCGGGCGGTTTGGTGGGCGTCGAGGCAGCGTGCTTCACATCCCCTCTGTGAGCCCGGACTTTAGGTGGCGCCGCGCTGCCCGCGCTTCACCCGACTTGACGTGACTGTTCAAAAAGCGTGCAGGGCCGCGCGCTGGGCGCCGGCCATTCACGAACCGCGGCCGGGGCTCGGCACCGCCACCGGACGGTTCGTCGCAAAGCCCTGGGGACGCCGACGCGCCGGCGCCAGCATCGCGCCCGTCGAACACCACAACAGCCAACGCCAAAGGAGCCACCATGCCCTCGTCGACACCGCTTTTGATCGTGATCCTCGAAGTGATTCGCCACACGCCCGTGTGGGTGTGGGGCATCCTCGCCCTGCTGATCGTGCTGGGTGGCGCCCAGCTTCGCAAGCACTCGCTGCCGCTGCTGCGCGTGGCGTCGCTGCCGCTGGGAATGGGCGCTTTTTCGCTGTGGGGCACGGCTTTGGTCTTCGGAGTCCACGCCGGGGTGCTGGCCGCGTGGGCGCTGGGCGCGGGCCTTGCCGCCTGGTCCGCGCGCCGCTGGGCCTGGTCGCCTGGCGTGCGGCTGGCCCCGGTCAGCGGGCGCTTCGAGGTGCCGGGCAGCGCCTGGCCCCTGCTGCTGATGCTGACGCTGTTCGCGCTGCGCTACAGCGTGGTCGTGACGCTGGTGTTCCACCCCGGCTGGGCCGGGTCGCCCGCCCTCGCGATCGGCGCCAGCACCTTGTACGGGGCGCTGTCGGGTTTGCTGGCCGGGCGCGCGCTGTACATCCTGGGGCACGGCCGCCGGCCGGCCGCGATGGCGGCGGCCTGAGAGGCTGAGAGTCTTTCAATCATGCCCGCTCATCACACCAGAAGACGCCCGCTCGTCGTTGCAAATGCTCGCCATAGCCCGAGCTATGCCTGCGCTTTGCGCCTGGATCGGCCGCCTTCTGGCGCGCTGCTCGGA
>JANORB010000271.1:0-19620 GCA_031415135.1 Methylibium sp. | reverse complement strand
TCCAGATGGCAAAACTGCCGGCGGCCAGGCCCTTCTTGACCTCTTCGACCTTGGCCTTGATGTCGGCGGGCACGTCATCGGCGATGGAGACGATGTCGATCGCGCCTTCCTTCACACCCCACCACGAGCCGGTGCCGCCGGTCCACTTGCCGTCCAGCGCATCACGCGTGGCCTTGATGTAGTACGGGCCCCAGTTGATGATGGCCGAGCCCAGGTGGGCCTTCGGGCCATACGCTGTCATGTCGCTGTCCCAGCCGAAGGCGCGCTTGCCCATCTTCTCGGCCGTCTGCAGCACGGCCGACGAATCGGTGTTCTGCATCAGCACGTCGGCGCCGCCGTTGATCAGCGCGGTGGCAGCTTCGGTTTCCTTGGGCGGATTGAACCACTCGTTGATCCAGACCACCTTGGTCGTGACCTTGGGATTGACCGACTGGGCGCCCAGCGTGAAGCTGTTGATGTTGCGAATGACTTCCGGAATCGGAATCGAGCCGACCACGCCCAGCGTGTTGCTCTTGGTCATGGCGCCGGCGATGATGCCGGCCATGTATGCGCCCTCGTAGGTGCGGCTGTCGTAGGTGCGCATGTTCTCGGCCTGCTTGTAGCCGGTGGCATGTTCGAACATCACGCCCTTGGACTCGGGCGCCACTTTGAGCATCGGCTCCATGTAGCCGAAGGTGGTGCCGAAGATCAGCTTGTTGCCCTGGCCCACCATGTCGCGGAACACGCGCTCGGCGTCGGCCGACTCGGGCACCTTCTCGACGAAGCTGGTGACCACCTTGGCGCCGAATTCCTTCTCGACCGCCTTGCGCCCGTTGTCGTGCGCAAAGGTCCAGCCGCCGTCGCCCACCGGGCCGACATAGGCGAACGCGATCTTCAACGGCTCGGCCTTGGCCGGTGCCGCCGCAGCGGACGCCGGCGCCGCGGCAGGTGCCGCCGCTGCCGGCGCTTCGTCTTTTTTGCCGCAGCCGGCCAGTGCCGCGGCGCCGGCCAGCGCACTCCAGCCGGCCAGCCGGATCAGGGAACGTTTGGTGATGTTGATCATGTCGTCTCCAGTTGAGTCAAGGAAATTCGGCGCCGTGAGTGAACGCTTGCGGCACGGCCAGCCGCGGATTATCGAACAGCCCCGTCGCGCATCAGCTTCCCGGGAAGAACGGCTTGCCCAGCGACGCCGGCATGTTGACCCGGATCCAGCTGGCGTTGCGCGAGATCAGCACCAGCACCACGATGGTGGCCAGGTACGGCAGCATGCTGAGGAACTGGCTCGGGATGTCCACGCCCTGCCCCTGCAAATGAAACTGCAGCATCGTCACGCCACCGAACAGGTACGCACCCAGCAAGACGCGTGCCGGCCGCCAGGTGGCGAAGGTCGTGAGCGCCAGCGCGATCCAGCCCTTGCCGGCCACCATGCCTTCGACCCACAGCGGCGTGTAGATGACCGAGATGTAGGCCCCCGCCACGCCGCACAGCGCGCCGCCGACCATCACCGCCAGCAGGCGGATGCGGCGCACCGGGTAGCCCAGCGCGTGCGCCGACTCGGGCGATTCACCGACCGCGCGCAATACCAGGCCGGCGCGCGAGCGGTACAGGAACCAGCCCAGCCCGACCGCCAGCGCGATCGCCAGATACACCATCGGGTGCTGCTTGAACAACGCCGGCCCGAGCAACGGAATGTCGGACAGCACCGGCACGTTGAACTGCGGCCGCTCGGACAAACGCTGCTGCGTGTAGCTGATGCCGATGAAGGCCGAGAAGCCGACGCCAAACAGGCTCAGCGCCAGCCCGGTGGCGTACTGGTTGGTGTTGAGCCAGATCACCAGCAGACCGAATACACCCGCCAGCAGCGCACCGGCCACCGCGCCGGCGGCGAAACCGGCCCAGTCATTGCCGGTGTGCACGGCGGTGGCAAACCCGGCGACCGCGGCCACCAGCATCAGCCCTTCGGCACCCAGGTTGACGATGCCGGCGCGTTCGTTGATCAGCAGCCCCAGGCCGGCGATGGCCAGCACGGTGCCGGCGTTGAGCGTGGCGGCGATGAGCAAGGCAAAGGCGTCCATCTCAGGCTCCCTTGGTGACGGTGACGGGCGGCTTGGCGGCCGGCGCGGGTTTGGCTGGGGTCGTTCGGCGGATGCGGTAGTGGATCAGCGTGTCGCAGGCCAGCAGCGCAAACAGCAGCAGGCCCTGGAACACACCGGTCAGCGACTTGGGCAGCCCCAGGCGCGACTGCGCCAGCTCGCCGCCGATGTAGAACATGCTCATCAGCAGCGCCGAGAAGATGATGCCCACCGGGTGCAGCCGGCCGACATAGGCGACGATGATCGCGGCGAAGCCGTACCCCGCCGGCACATACGGCGTGAGCTGGCCGATCGGGCCGGCCACCTCCAGCGCACCGGCCAGCCCGGCCATGCCGCCGGAAATCAGCAGCGCCGTCCACAGCGCCGCGCGCGACGAAAACCCCGCATAGCGCGACGCCAGCGGCGCCAGCCCACCGACCTGCAACTGAAAACCGCGGTAGGTGCGGAACAGGAAAATCCAGCCCGCCACCACCGACACCAGCGCGATGAGCACGCCGATGTTGGCGCGCAACCCGTCCATCAGGCGCGGGATCTTGGTCGCCGCCAGGAACGAGATGGTCTGCGGGAAGTTGTAGCCCCTCGGGTCTTTCCAGGGCCCGTAGACCAGGTAGCCCAGCACCAGGTCGGCCACGTAGACCAGCATCAGGCTGACCAGGATTTCGCTCGCGTTGAAGCGGTCGCGCAGCAGCGCCACGATGGCGGCCCAGAACATGCCGCCCAGCACCCCCGCCAGCAGGATCAACACGACGATGGCACGCCCGGTGCCAGCCCCGGCCTGCATGGCCACCCAGCCGGCGGCGAGCGCGCCGACGACGAACTGCCCCTCGGCGCCGATGTTCCACACGTTCGAGCGGTAGCACACCGCCAGGCCGAGCGCGATCAGGATCAGCGGCGTGGCCTTGATCGACAGCTCGGACAGCGCGTACAGGCTCTTGACGGGCTCGTAGAAAAACACGCCCAGCCCCCGGATCGGGTCTTTGCCGAGCAGCATGAACAGGCCGATGCCCACCAGCACCGTGATCGCCAGCGCCAGCAACGGCGAGGCGGACGACATCAGCTTGGACGGCTGCGGCCGGACTTCGAGCTTAAGCATGGCTCACCTCCCTGGACGCAGCGCCGCCTGGGTCGCCACCCCGGTGCCACAGGCCCGACATCCACTCGCCGATCTGCTCGATCGTCGCTCGGGAAGTCGGCACGCTGGGGCTGACGCGGCCCGCGGCGATGACCACCAGGCGGTCGCAGATCTCGAACAGCTCGTCGAGCTCTTCACTGACCACCAGCAGCGCGCAGCCTTCGTCGCGCAGCTTCAGCAGTTCGCCGCGGATGAGTGCGGCCGCGCCCACGTCCACGCCCCAGGTGGGCTGCGACACGATCAGCAGCTTGGGCCGCGCGTCGATCTCGCGCCCGACGATGAACTTCTGCAAATTGCCGCCCGACAGCGACTTGGCCGCCGCGTCCGGCCCACCGGCCTTGACATTGAAGCGGTCGATCAACTGCTCGGCCAGCCGGCGCACTTCATCCACCTTGATCCAGCCGCTGGCGCTCACCGTGTGGGTGCGCGTGAGCAGCGTGTTGTCGGCGAGTGACAGCGTGGGCACCGCGCCGCGGCCGAGCCGCTCTTCGGGCACGAAATGCAGCCCTTGCTTGCGTCGGTGGCGCGGCGAGTGGCGCGAAATGTCGTGCCCGAACAGCTGGATCGAACCGAGGGGCGCGCGCGCGTCCTCACCCGACAGCGCGGCCATGAATTCCTGCTGGCCGTTGCCCGACACACCGGCCACGCCGACGATCTCGCCGGCGCGCACCTGCAGCGCAATGTCCTTCAGGTTGGTGCCGAACGGCGACTGCTTGTCCAGGCTCAGGCTCGTGATGTCGAGTGCCAGCGCGCCGAGCCGGGCCTGCTGGTGCTTGAGCTGGGGCGGCTCGGCGCCGATCATCAGGCGCGACAGGCTGGCGTTGGTCTCCTGCGTCGGGTCGACCTCGCCGGTGACCTTGCCACCGCGCATCACCGTGCAGTGGTGGCACAGCGCACGAATCTCATCCAGCTTGTGGCTGATGTACAGGATCGAGCAGCCGCTGCCGGACAACTGGCGCAGGGTCACGAACAACTTCTCGACCGCCTGCGGTGTGAGCACCGAGGTGGGCTCGTCCAGGATCAGCAGCTTGGGGTCGGTCATCAAGGCGCGCACGATCTCGACCCGCTGGCGTTCACCGACCGACAGCGTGTGCACCGGGCGCAGCGGGTCCACGTCCAGCCCATAGGTTGAAGCCACTTTCGTGATGCGCGCCGTGACCTCGGGCAGGCTCAACTCCTTGCCCAGTCCCAGCCACACGTTCTCGGCCGCGGTGAGGGTGTCGAACAAACTGAAATGCTGGTAGACCATGCTGATGCCGAGCAGGCGCGCCTGCGCCGGGCTGGCCACCTGCACGGCCTGGCCGTTCCAGCGGATCTCGCCTTCGTCGGGCCGCACCGCGCCGTAGATCATCTTCATCATGGTCGACTTGCCGGCCCCGTTTTCGCCCAGCACGGCGTGGATTTCGCCCGGCTTGACGCGCAGGTTGACGCGGTCGTTGGCCTTGACCGCCGGGTATTGCTTGCTGATGCCGATGAGTTCGAGTCGCAACATGGTGGTCTCCGGTGCGTTGTCGTCGGGGTGTCCCGGCCATCTGCGCGGCCTGGGGTCGGGCGGGTGGGTCGTTCAGGGGCCGCTGGCGTCGCTGCGCCGATAGCGCTCGATGCCGGCGACGCGCGTCGACACCAGGTTGCGTTCGTCGCCCAGCATCAACCACGCGAACACCCGCTCATGCAGCTCGCGTGCGCGCTGGTCACGGTGTGTGGCGACCGGCCCGACGGCCCAGTCCCACACCGCCACATCGGCCAGCGTGCCGGCGTCCAGGCTGCCGATTTCATGCTCCAGGTGCAAGGCCCGGGCAGCACCGCGGGTGGCGCTGTGCAGGGCTTTCCAGGCGGTCAGCCGCACGCCCTGCAGCGCCTGCACCTTGTAGGCCTCGGCGAGCGTGCGCAACATCGACAACGAGGTTCCTCCGCCCACGTCGCTCGCCATCGTGACCTGCGCGCCGGCGTCTTGCAGCTTGACCCAGTGAATCAGCCCGCTGCCGAGAAACAGGTTGGAGCTGGGCGAATGGGCAATCTGCGCGCCGGTCTCGGCCAGCAGCGCGCGGTCGGCGTCGTCGAGCCAGATGCCGTGCGCCAGCACCGAGCGCTCGGTCAACAGGCGGTGGCGGTGGTACACGTCGAGGTAGCTGCGCGCCTGCGGGAACAGCTCGGCGATCCAGCGCACCTCGGCCCGGTTCTCGGCCACATGGGTTTGCATGTAGGTGCCCGGGTGCGCGTGCAGCAGCCGCCCCGCCATGTCGAGTTGCGCTTCCGTGCTGGTGGCTGCAAAGCGCGGCGTCAGCGCATAGGCCAGGCGGCCGCGGCCGTGCCAGCGCTGGATCAGATCGGTGCAGTCGCGCTCGGCGCCGTCCACGTCGTCGCGCAGGAAGTCGGGCGCGTGGCGGTCCATCAGCACCTTGCCCGAAATGATGCGCATGCCGCGCGCCAGCGCGGCGTCGAACAGCGCATTCACCGACGTCTTGTGCACCGTGGGAAACACCACCGCCGAGGTCGTGCCGTGCGCCAGCAGCGCATCGAGAAAGAGCGCTGCGCCGGCGGCCGCGACCTGCGGGTCGGCATGCCGCCGCTCGGCCGGGAAGGTGTAGGTGTTGAGCCAGTCGAGCAGCTCGGCGCCGAAACTGGCAATCACGTCGAGTTGCGGGCTGTGCACATGGGTGTCGATGAAGCCGGGCGTGATCAGCCGGCCGGCGTGGTCGTGGCGCTCCCAGGTCGAGTCCGGCGCGCTGGCGCTGCGGCCGCTGATGCGCCCGTCTTCGATCAGCAGCCAATGGCCGGCATCGAAACGAACCCTGGCCGATTCGACACCGGCGAAGCCGGGGTCGGCGCTCACGTCGAGCAGGTCGCCGCGCAAGGCGATGCGGGCGGGCGCTGGGGCAGCGGCGTTCGGCATGGTGCTTCGGCGTCAGGCGGGTTGCTGGGCGCGCCGGCGTTGCAGCATGCCGTGCGTGGCCAGGTTGCGGGCCACGTCGCGCACCTGCTCGCGCAGCCAGCGCACCGACGCCGACGCGTGCGCCAGGTCGTGCCACAGCTGGTAGTAGCTGAGCGCGGGGAACGGCACCGGGCAGCGCACGATGCGCACCGGCAGGCTGTCGACGTAGCGCGAGCAGAACAGCCGGCCGGTGGTCAGCACCAGCAGGCTTTGCGCCACCATCAGCGGGATCAGGCTGAAGTGCGCGCAGCGCACCGCGATGTCGCGCGCCAGCCCCAGGCTGCCGAGGTGCTCGTCGATCACGCCACGCGCATTGGCGTGGGTCGGTGTCGGGGCCACGTGCTCGCAGCCCAGGTACTTGTCTTGCGACCAGGCGCGCGTGGCCGACAGCCGCGTCACCGGGTGGTCTTCGGCCACCAGGCAGACGATCTCGTCGCTCATCAGCCGCGCCAGGTGCAGCTCTTCCGGGGGCTCGAGCCAGTTGCCGATGACCAGGTCCACATCGCCGGCGCCCAGGCTGCGGCGGTAGTCGAAGTCGCCCGACAGCGGCAGCAACTCCAGCCGCACCAGCGGCGCCAGCGTCTTCACCCTGGCCACCAGTTCGGGCAGGAACAGCGGGTCGAGGTAGTCGCTCGCCGCGATGCGAAAGGTGATGGTGCTGGCGAGCGGGTCGAACCCGGCCGCGCGGCTGCGCGGGCTGAACAGCCGGTTGGCCTCTTGCAGCAGGTGGGCGGCCGGCCCCAGCATTTGCAGGGCCGTGGCGGTGGGCGACATGCCGTTGCCGGCGCGCACCAGCAAGGGGTCACCGGTCAGCTGGCGCAGCCGCTTGAGCTGGGCGCTGACGGCGGGCTGTGTGCTCTGCAGTCGCAAAGCCGCCCGGGAGACGCTGCGTTCGGTGATCAAGGTGTGGAGGACTCGAATGAGGTAGACCTCAATGTGGTCGAAATCGGGACGCTGCGCCATACGATCCACCTGATATGCAGTATGGTTTGCATCGTATACACACCCCGGCCGTTCGGGGGTAAGTTTCGGGAACCTTCTCCGCCGAGCCAGCAGCATGAGCATCCAGCCGATCCGGTTCTTTCATCGAGGTGAACTTGTCGAGGTCACCGGCGTGCATCCCACCCGTTCGGTGCTGGACTGGCTGCGTGAGGACGCGCGCTGCACCGGCACCAAGGAGGGTTGCAACGAAGGCGACTGCGGCGCCTGCACGGTGGTGATCGGCGAACTGCCCGAGCACGTGGATTCACCGGGCTCGCTGGTGCGGGGCCTGAGCCTGCGCAGCGTCAACGCCTGCATCCAGTTCCTGCCCACCTTGCACGGCAAGGCGCTGTTCACGGTGGAGGACCTGAAGGCATCGAACGCCGGCCGGCTGCACCCGGCGCAGCAGGCGATGGTCGAGTGCCACGGCTCGCAGTGCGGGTTCTGCACCCCCGGCTTCGTGATGTCGCTGGCGGCCACCTACGAACACCACCAGGCGGCGGGCACCCGCCCGACCCGCCAGCAACTGGCCGACGAGCTGTCGGGCAACCTGTGCCGTTGCACCGGCTACCGGCCGATCCTGGACGCCGGCCAGCGCATGTTCGACCTGCCGCCGGTGCAGCTCGACACCGCGCCGGTGATCCACGCCTTGCGCGGCATGGCCAGCGAGCAGACCTTCAGCTACGCCGCGACCCAGCACCAGGTGCAGCCGCCGCGCACCGACCACTTCCATGCGCCCCGCACGCTGGCCGCCCTGGCCACGCTGCGCGAGCAACACCCGACGGCGCAACTGCTCGCCGGCTCGACCGACATCGGCCTGTGGGTCAACAAGCTGCTGCGCGACCTGGGCGACATCATCTACCTCGGCGATGTGGACGAGCTCAAGCGCATCGACGTGCGGAGCGATGAACTGTTCATCGGCGCCGGCGTGTCGCTGGAGGCCGCGTGGCGCGCGCTGGCGCGGCGCTGGCCCGAGCTGACCGACGTGTGGTTGCGCTTCGCGTCGGTGCCGATCCGCAATGCCGGCACGCTGGGCGGCAACGTCGCCAACGGTTCGCCGATCGGCGACGGGCCGCCGCTGCTGATGGCGCTGGACGCGCAGATCGAGCTGCGCCGGGGCGCGCGTGTGAGGCGCATGCCGCTGACCGGGTTCTATGTCGACTACATGAAAAACCGGCTCGAGCCGGGTGAGTTCGTGCAGGGGCTGGCCGTGCCGCTGTCAGGCCCGCCCCGCCAGCTGCGCTGCTACAAGATCAGCAAGCGATTCGACTGCGACATTTCAGCCTTGTGCGCGGGCTTGTCGATCGGCCTCGATGGCGACACGGTCAGCGCGGTGCGGCTCGCCTTCGGCGGCATGGCGGCCACGGTCAGGCGCGCCGCGCAGGCCGAAGCCGCACTCACCGGCCAGCCGTGGAGCCAGGCCAGCGTGGACGCCGCCAAGGCCGCGCTGGCACACGACTTCACGCCCTTGTCCGACATGCGCGCGAGCGCCGCCTACCGCCTGCAGGTGGCGCAAAATTTGTTGCAGCGCTTCTGGCTGGAGACTCGCGCGGCCGACCCGCTGCCTCCTCATGCCACCAGCGTGTGGAGCGTGATGCCACACGTGACATGACCCCCCCGAAGCGCCTTCGGCGCTCCCCAAGGACCGGCACGGACCCCTTCGTGGCCCTTGGGGCGCCGCCAGCGGCCCGGCAAAGCCGGTTCCGCGGCGTCCGCTCGGCCTTGCCCCACTGTCATCGGCCCTCTGGAGATACACGATGAACAAGCCGATCGAATCCTTCCAGCCGCCACCCGCCGAAGCCTTTGCAGACTACCTGAAGAACACCGCGGCTCGCATCGACGAAGCTGCCGAAGCTGCGGCGCAGCGCGATGGCGCCCGCGTCGGCGTGAGCCGGCCGCACGAGTCGGCGCAGCTGCACGTGGCCGGCGAGGCCGCCTACATCGACGACCTGCCCGAACTCGCCGGCACCTTGCATTGCGCGCTCGGCCTGTCTCCGGTGGCCCACGGCCGGCTGACCGGCATGAGCCTGGACAAGATTCGCGCCCTGCCCGGTGTGGTGGCGGTGCTGTCGGCGGCCGACATTCCCGGCCCCAACGATTGCGGCTCGATCGTTCACGACGACCCGATCCTGGCCGAGGGCGAAGTGCGCTACGTCGGCCAGCCCGTGTTCGCGGTGATCGCCGCCACGCGCGACGCCGCGCGACGCGCCGCGGCGCGCGCCAAGGAGGTGCTGACGATCGAAGCCTTGCCACCGGTGTTGACGCCGCACGACGCCCACCGGCTGGGCCAGTACGTGCTGCCGCCCATGCACCTGGCACGCAGCACGCACGAAGGCGGAGCGCGCGCCGCGATCGCCGCCGCGCCGCGCCGGCTCCAGTCCACCTTCGACGTCGGTGGCCAGGAGCAGTTCTACCTGGAAGGCCAGATCAGCTACGCCATCCCGAAAGAAGACGGCTGCATGCTGGTGCATTGTTCGACCCAGCACCCGAGCGAGATGCAGCACCTGGTGGCGCACGCGCTCAAGCGGCATGCGCACCACGTGCAGGTTGAATGCCGGCGCATGGGTGGCGGGTTCGGAGGCAAGGAATCGCAGTCCGGCCTGTTCGCCTGCGTCGCGGCGGTGGCCGCCAGCCGGTTGAAGCGGCCGGTGAAGTTGCGGGTCGATCGCGACGACGATTTTCTGATCACCGGCCGGCGCCATTGTTTCTGGTACGAATACGAGGTCGGCTACGACGACGAAGGCCGCGTGCTCGGCGCCGAAATCACGATGGTGTCGCGCGCCGGCCATTCGGCCGACCTGTCGGCGCCGGTCATGACCCGTGCGCTGTGCCACTTCGACAACGCCTACTGGCTGCCCGACGTGGCGATGCACGGCTATTCGGGCAAGACCAACACCCAGAGCAACACCGCGTTTCGTGGCTTCGGCGGGCCGCAGGGGGCGATTGCGATCGAGAACATCCTCGACACGATCGCGCGCGCCCTCGGCAAGGACCCGCTCGACGTGCGGCGCCTCAACTTCTACGCCAAGGACAGCCGCAACGTCACGCCTTACGGCCAGACGATCGACGACAACATCCTCCACGAACTCACCGCCGAGCTGGAGGCCGGCAGCAACTACCGCCAGCGGCGCGAGGCCATCGCGCAGTTCAACGCCCAGAGCCCGGTGCTCAAGCGCGGGCTGGCGCTCACGCCGTTGAAGTTCGGCATCTCGTTCAACGTCAAGCACTTCAACCAGGCCGGCGCGCTGGTGCATGTGTATACCGACGGCTCGATCCTGGTGAACCACGGCGGCACCGAGATGGGCCAGGGCCTGAACACCAAGGTGGTCCAAGTGGTGGCGCATGAACTGGGCGTCGGTTTCGACGCGGTTCGCGTCACCGCCACCGACACGCAGAAGGTGGCCAACACGTCGGCCACCGCCGCCTCCACCGGCAGCGACCTGAACGGCAAGGCCGCGCAAGATGCGGCGCGCCAGATCCGCGAGCGGCTTGCCACGTTTGCCGCCGGCCGCTACGGCGGTGAGGCCGGCGCGGTGCGCTTTGCCAACGCTGCGGTGCGGGTGGCGGGCCAGAGCCTGCCCTTCGCCGAGTTGGTGATGCAGGCCTACACCGAGCGTGTGCAGTTGTGGTCCGACGGCTTTTACGCCACCCCCGGCCTGAGCTGGAACCGCGACACCATGCAAGGCCACCCGTTCTACTACTTCGCCTATGGCGCGGCGGTCAGCGAAGTGGTGGTGGACACGCTCACCGGCGAATTCAAACTGCTGCGCGCCGACCTGCTGCACGACGCTGGCCGCTCGCTCAACCCGGCCGTGGACATCGGCCAGGTCGAGGGCGCTTTCATCCAGGGCATGGGCTGGCTGACGATGGAAGAACTGGTGTGGCACCCCAAGACCGGCCGGTTGACCACGCATGCCCCCAGCACCTACAAGATTCCGACCGCCAACGACTGCCCGCCGGTGTTCAACGTCAAGCTGTTCGATGGCGACAACCCGGCCGACACCATCCACCGCAGCAAAGCCACCGGCGAGCCGCCGCTGCTGCTGCCGTTCTCGGTGTTTTTCGCGATCCGCGATGCGGTCTCGGCGGTCGGCGGGCATCGCGTCGACCCGCCGCTGTCGGCCCCGGCGACCAGCGAATCCATCCTGCGCGCGATCACGGCCGTGCAGCGCTCGGCCTGAGAGCATGGCCGGTTTGCGCGACACGGCGGCGGCATGGCGGGCCGCAGGCCGCGATGGGGTGCTGGTCGAGGTGCTGCAAGCGCGGGGCTCGGCGCCCCGCGAGGCCGGCACGCGCATGCTGGTCGGCGCGGACCGGTGTGCCGGCACCGTCGGCGGCGGGCACCTCGAACTCAAGGCGATCGCGCAGGCGCGCGCCATGCTGCAGGCGGGCGATGCCTCGCCGCAGTCCGCGCAATCCGCGCACTATCCGCTCGGCCCGGCGCTGGGGCAATGCTGTGGCGGCGCGGTGACGCTGGGCTTTGCGCTGCTCGATGACGCGGCGCTGCTGGCCTGGCCACGCACGCCAGCGCGCTTTCACCTGCAGCTGTACGGCGCGGGCCATGTGGGCCGCGCGATCGCGCGCGCGCTCGCGCCGCTCGACGTGCGGGTCGACTGGATCGACGAACGCGAGGAGGAATTTCCGGCTCAGTTCTTCGAACACGGCGGACCGTGGCCCGGCCACATCCGCAAGCTCTGCGTCGATGCCGTCGAGTCCGAGGTGCGCCACGCCCCACCCGGCGCGTTCTACCTGGTGCTGACCCATCAGCACGACCTGGACCTTCGCATCACCGAAGCGATCCTGCAACGTGGCGACTTCGCCTACCTCGGGCTGATCGGCTCGAAGACCAAGAAGCAGCGCTTCGTCCGGCGCTTCGAGCAACGTGGCATCGGCCCCGAGGTGATGGGCCGGCTCACCTGCCCGATCGGCGTGCCCGGCATCGACGGCAAGCAGCCCGAAGTGATTGCTGCGGCGGTGGTGGCGCAGTTGCTGCAAGTCGCACCGGCGTGAGCCGGCGGCACCCGCGCGGGTGCCAAGAATTCACCGCCATCGCGCCCTCTTTGGGGGGAGACGGCGCCCCATCCCCCTCCATGGCGATGCCCGCCCGGCCGAGTCCACGGATACTTGAACGTCGCCGGAAGCGCCAGCGCTTTCGAACCACGTCGATGGCCACCCGGGAGTTCATGAACATCAAGAACATGGTGCGCAGCGCACACGGGCGCATGGTCACCGCACTCGGCGGCCCGTGGCGCGGGGTGCGGCTGGCGCTGCAGCCCTTCCCCAACGACCACCCACTGGCCGGGCAATTTCGCGCGCAACAATTGCAGGCTGTGTTGCGGCTGACACCGCTGACCATGCTGGCCAACCTGGTCAATGCCGGCCTGGTGGGCGCCACCTTCTGGAACGGCGCGAACCGCTGGATGCTGGCGGGCTGGCTGGCCCTGGTGCTGCTGGTGGTCACGCAGGGGGTTCGGGCGTGGCGCAATGGCAAGAAGCCCGGCAAGAAAACCGGCCAGAGAACCGGCCAGAGAACGGGCCAGAAAACCGGCCAGCAAAGTGGCGCGGGGAACGGCACCGGCCGGCGCAGCGCCTCACCGCGCGCGATCCGCCGCGCAGCCCTGCATGCCAGTGTGCTGGCGCTGATCTGGGCCGCCGTTCCACTCACACTGTTCCAGCACGCCAGCGGCCCCGACCAATTGCTCATCAGCGCCATCACCACCGGCATGATCTGCGCCGGCGGGTTCGCGCTGGCCACGGTGCCGGTGGCGGCCACCGCGTATGTGCTGATCCTGTCGACCGCCGGGGTCTGGACGCTCGTCAGCGCGCGCTTTCCGCAAGCGCTGGTGCTGGGCCTGCTGCTGGGCAGCTACGGGTTGATCGTGCTGGCCAGCGTGTGGTCCAACGCGCGCCTGTTCGTGGCCCACCTGCTGGCGCAGGCCGAGGCCGAACACCACCACCAGGTGGTCGGCCTGCTGTTGCGTGACTTCGAAGAACACGCCAGCGACCTGCTGTGGGAGATCGACGCCCGTGGCCACCTGTGCCATGTGTCGGCCAAGCTGCTGGACGCGTTTCGGCAGCCGATCGAAAGGCTGGCCGCCGCGCCCGCCATCGACCTGCTGGCGGCGCTGCAGTTCAGCCTGCCGCCCGAGCAGCGCCAGCACCTGGGCGCATTGCGCCAGAGCCTGGAGCGCGGCGCGCCGTTCAAGGACCTGGCGCTGCCGCTGCCGGCCGCCGGCAAGACGCGCTGGTGGTCGCTGACCGCCAAGCCGCTGTTCGAAGCCCAAGGCGCGCCCAGCGGCTGGCGCGGCGTGGCCACCGACATCACGCAAGCCCAGCGGGCCAACAGCAAGCTCACCCACCTGGCCCACTTTGATGCCCTGACTGGCCTGGCCAACCGGCACCAGTTGCGCGGCCAACTGGCCGACCTGCTGGGCGGCGGCGGCGGGTTGTCACCAGCGTTCGCGCTGTTGTGCCTGGACCTGGACCACTTCAAGGCAATCAACGACACGCTCGGCCACGCGGTGGGCGACGGCCTGCTGCAAGAGGTGGCGCGGCGCCTGCTCGCCGGCATTCGCCACAGCGACAGCGCCGGCCGGCTCGGCGGCGACGAGTTCGTCGTCATCCTGCACGAGGTGAGCTCGCGCGACGAGGCCGCGCTGCTGACGCGCCGGCTGCTCGACCGGCTGCACCAGCCGTGCGAGATCCAGGGCGCCAGCATCTCGCTGCGCACCAGCATCGGCGTGGCGATGGCGCCGGCCGACGGCACCCAGATCGACACCCTGCTCAACCACGCCGACCTGGCCCTGTACGCGGCCAAGCTCGAAGCGCGCGGCGACTTCCGCTTCTTCGCGCCGCCCATGGCCACCCAGACGCGACGCCGCCTGCAGATCGAGCATGGCCTGCGCGGTGCGATGGGCAACGGCGAACTGCGCCTGGTCTACCAGCCGCAGATCGACCTCAAGCACGGGCAGGTGATCGGCTTCGAGGCCTTGTTGCGCTGGCTGCACCCCGAACTGGGCGAGGTCGCGCCGGCCGAGTTCATTCCGGTGGCCGAGGAATCGGGCCTGATCCTGGAGATGGGCAATTGGGTGCTGCAACAGGCCTGCGCCAGCGCCGGCGACTGGCCCGAGGCGGTGCATGTGTCGGTCAACGTGTCGTCGGTGCAGGCCATGTCGAGCGATTTTTGCGAGTCGATCCGCAAGATCCTGGAGCCGCTGGGCATGCCCGCGCGCCGGCTCGAGCTGGAGATCACCGAGTCGGTGTTCCTGAACGAATCGCACGCCACCATCCAGAGCCTGCGCGCACTGAAGGGCCTGGGCCTGCGGATTGCGCTGGACGACTTCGGCACCGGTTATTCGTCGCTCGCCTACCTGCGCCGCTTTCCGTTCGACACGCTCAAGATCGACCACAGCTTCGTGCGCGAGCTGATGTCGCGCGCCGATGCGCGCGCGATCGTCAAGACGATCATCGGCCTGGCCCGCACGCTGAACATGAACACCGTCGCCGAGGGCGTCGAAGAAGCCCAGCAGATGGACGTTCTGGGCGGCTTCGGCTGCGGCGCAATGCAAGGACACTTCGTGGCGCACCCGATGCCGGCCAGCGAGGTGCCGGCCTTCCTGGCCGCCTGGGCGCGCCGCCCGAGGCCCGAGCCGGGCCAGTTGCGCCGCAGCGACGCGGCGCCGCCGCTGCCGCTGGCGTAGGAGGCTGTCGGGCTTTGGGTCGGGCCCGCGCCGTCTGCGCAAGGCCGCGCAGGCCCAGGGGTTGACGCACGTCATGGCGCGCCGCAGCGCGGGCTTCTACAGTCGCGCGGCGCGAACCCGATGCCACCCTGATGAGCCTTGCCGCCACCCAGCCCGCCCTGCCCCCGGCCCCCGACCGCCTGGCGCTGCTGGACGAACCGCAGGAGCAGGCCGATTTCACCCGCCGCGTGAGCCTGCCCGGCGGTGGCACCCACGCGGTGTCGCGGTTCGCGCTGTCCGGCCTGCACTGCGCCGGCTGCGCCGGCCTGATCGAAGCCGCGCTGATGCGGGTCGACGGCGTGCTGGCCGCTCGCGTGACGGCCAGCAGCGCGCTGGTTGAAGTCACCTGGGACCCGGCTCGCACGCTGGCGTCTGCCCTGGTGGCGGCGGTCCGGCGCGCCGGCTACGACGCCGCGCCCGACCTGGCCGCGCCGGCGCGCGCGTTGCGCGAACGCGCCTGGAAGCGCTCGATGTGGCAGCTGTTCGTTGCCGGTTTTTGCATGATGCAGGTGATGATGGTGGCCGCGCCGGCCTACCTGGCCGAGCCCGGCGACATCCGCCCCGACCTGCTGCGGCTGTTGCAGTGGGCGGGCTGGCTGCTGAGCATCCCGGTGCTGCTGTTTTCAGCCGCCGACCTGTTGCGCGCCGCCTGGCGCAACCTGGCCGCCGGCCGGCTTGGCATGGACGTGCCGGTGGCGCTGGGCATCGTCGTCACCTTCGTGGCCAGCACCGGCGCCACCTTCGACCCCGGCGGCCGCTTTGGCACCGAGGTGTATTTCGATTCGCTGACGATGTTCGTGTTCTTCCTGCTGGCCGGGCGGGCGCTGGAGTTGCGCGCGCGGCAGCGCATCGCGGCGTCTTTGGAGGGCGCGGTGTCCACGCTGCCCGACAGCGCGGCGCGGATCGAGGCCGACGGCAGCCTGCGCACCGTGGCGCGCCGGCAACTGCGGGTCGGCGACCGGGTCCAGGTCAGCGCGGGCGAGTGCTTTCCGGCCGACGGCCGGCTGCTGTCCGGGCTGACGCAGGCCGATGAGGCGCTGCTCAGCGGCGAGTCCAGCCCGGTGCCCAAGCGCATTGGCGACCGCGTCAGCGCCGGCAGCTTCAACCTGATGGCGCCGGTGGTGATGGCGGTGGAGCAACTCGGGGCCGACACCCGCCACGACGCCATCGCCGCGCTGGTGCGCGGCGCGCTCGTCGCCCGGCCCGAGGCGGTTCGGCTGGCCGACCGCTGGGCCGGCGCGTTTCTCGCGGCCGTGCTGGTGCTGGCCGCCGGCGCCGCGGCGGTGTGGTCGGTGATCGACCCGAGCCGCGCGGTGTGGGTCGCGGTCTCGGTGCTGATCGTCACCTGCCCGTGTGCGCTGTCGCTGGCCACGCCGTCGGCACTGCTGTCGGCCGCCGGCGCGCTGGCGCGCCAGGGCGTGTTGGTGCAGCGCATGGGCGCGCTCGAATCGCTGGCGCGGGTCGACTGGCTGTTCTTCGACAAGACCGGCACGCTGACCGAAGACCGGCTCGAGCTCCAGGCCACGCGGGTCCAGCCGGCCGCAGTGGCGCTCGGCCTGGAGGCCACCCCGTTGCTGAACCTTGCTGCCAGCCTGGCCAGCTACTCCACGCACCCGCTGTCGCGCGCGCTGGTGGTTGCGGCCGACACCGCAGCCACCCAACGCGACTGGCGCGCTGTCGACGAGCGGCCGGGCGCCGGGCTGCAGGCGCAGGCGCCCGATGGCCGGGTGTACCGGCTCGGCTC
Source organism: Methylibium sp. (assembly GCA_031415135.1). Lineage (GTDB taxonomy): Bacteria > Pseudomonadota > Gammaproteobacteria > Burkholderiales > Burkholderiaceae_C > LGRD01. The sequence continues at coordinate 3,020 of JANORB010000271.1, read as the reverse complement.
GCTGGCGTGGGTCAGCGGCAGCGACGCAGCCGAGGCCCAAGCCGGCGCCAGCGTGGCGCTGTGGTTCGGGCTGCGGCGCCAGGCGTGGGTGCGCTTCGAGATGGCCGAAACCCTGCGCCCCGACGCCGCCGCGGCGATCCACCGCTTGCAGCGCGCCGGGGTTCACGTGGCGCTGCTGTCGGGCGACCGCCCCGAGCGTGTCGAGACCCTGGCTGCGCGGCTGGGCCTGGCCGATGCGCGTGGCGCCGCCACGCCCGAGTCCAAGCTGCGCGCCGTGGCCGATGCGCAGGCCGATGGGCACTGCGTGGCGATGATCGGCGACGGCTTGAACGACGCGCCGGTGCTGGCGCGCGCCGATGTGTCGTTCGCCTTCGCCCACGGCGCGGCGTTGTCGCAAGGGCATGCCGATGCGGTGCTGCTGGGGGACTGCCTGGGCGTGATCGCCGACGCACGCGACCTGGCGCGGCGCACGCTGCGCGTGATCCGCCAGAACCTGGCCTGGGCCGCGGCCTACAACGCCACCTGCATTCCGCTGGCGCTGCTGGGCTGGTTGCCGCCCTGGGCCGCGGGCCTGGGCATGGCGGGCAGCTCGCTGGGGGTGGTGCTGAACGCGCTGCGGCTGGCCCGCCCACCCACGGCGCCGCACGCGGGCGGCTGACCGGCATGGACATCCTGTACCTGCTGATCCCGCTGTCGGTGCTGGTCGTGTTTGTGCTGATGGGCGTGTTTGCCTGGGCGCTGCACGCCGACCAGTTTGACGACCTGGAGCGCGAGGGCGAGCGAATCCTGGCGGCTGAGGCCGGCCCGCTTGACCCCCGTCAAGCCCGCGAGCCGGAGCGGCTTTGACAATCCGCGCAACGCCACAAAAAACGAGGAGAGCGCCGATGACTTCGGTCCCCGCGAGCCGACCGGGCCATGCCGCCGAAGCGGTCTACAACGACACCGTCGTGCGCAACTTCGCGCTCGCCGCGGTGCTGTGGGGCGTGGTGGGCATGCTGGTGGGCGTGCTCATCGCCGCCCAGTTGACCTGGCCGGAGCTGAACTTCGGCATCCCGTGGTTGAGCTATGGCCGCCTGCGGCCGCTGCACACCAATGCGGTGATCTTCGCCTTCGGCGGCTGCGCGCTGTTTGCCAGCAGCTACTACGTGGTCCAGCGCACCTGCCAGGTGCGGTTGTTCGGCGGCCGGCTCGGCGACTTCACGTTCTGGGGCTATCAGCTGGTGATCCTGCTGGCCGCCGTCTCGCTGCCGATGGGCTTCACACAAGGCAAGGAATACGCCGAGCTGGAGTGGCCGATCGACATCCTGCTGGCGGTCGTCTGGGTCGCTTACGCGGTCGTGTTCTTCGGCACCATCGGGGTTCGCAAGGTGCGCCACATCTACGTCGCCAACTGGTTCTTCGGCTCGTTCATCCTGACGGTGGCGCTGCTGCACATCGTCAACAGCGCGGTCATTCCGGTGAGCCTGACCAAGAGCTACTCGGCCTACGCCGGGGTGCAGGACGCGATGGTGCAGTGGTGGTACGGCCACAACGCGGTGGGCTTCTTCCTGACCGCAGGCTTCCTGGGGATGATGTACTACTTCATCCCCAAGCAGGCCGAGCGGCCGGTGTACAGCTACCGGCTGAGCATCGTGCACTTCTGGGCCCTGATCTTCACCTACATGTGGGCTGGCCCGCACCACCTGCACTACACCGCGCTGCCCGACTGGGCCCAGAGCGTGGGCATGGTGTTCTCGCTGGTGCTGCTGGCGCCGAGCTGGGGCGGCATGATCAACGGCATCATGACCCTGAGCGGCGCCTGGCACAAATTGCGCGACGACCCGATCCTGAAGTTCCTGATCGTCAGCCTGTCGTTCTACGGCATGAGCACCTTCGAGGGGCCGATGATGTCGATCAAGACCGTCAACGCGCTGAGCCACTACACCGACTGGACCATCGGCCACGTGCATTCGGGCGCGCTCGGCTGGGTCGGGCTGATCTCGATGGGCACCTTGTACTACCTGATCCCGCGCATGTTCGGCCAGACCAGGATGTACAGCGTGCGGGCGATCGAGTTGCACTTCTGGGTCGCCACCATCGGCATCGTGCTCTACATCTCGGCGATGTGGATTGCCGGTGTGATGCAGGGCCTGATGTGGCGCGCGCTCAACCCCGACGGCACGCTGGTCTACAGCTTCGTCGAAAGTGTCAAGGCCACCTTCCCGTTCTACGTGGTGCGCCTGGCCGGCGGCCTGCTGTACCTGGGCGGCATGTTGATCATGGTGTGGAACGTGGTCAAGACCGCCACCAGCGGCAGCTACGCGCCGCTGCCCATCCCGATGGTCGCCGCGCCCGCCTGATTGACGAGACTGATCCACGAGAAAAACCCACCATGGCAACCCCGGATCCCAAGCCCTCCAGCGGCTTCTCGCACGAGAAGATCGAGACCAACAACTTCCTGATGATCGTGCTGATCCTGCTGGTGGTGGCGGTCGGCGGCCTGGTCGAGATCGTGCCGCTGTACTTCCAGAAATCGACCACCGAGGCGGCGCCCGGCCTCAAGCCCAACACCACCCAGCAGCTGGCCGGGCGCGACATCTACATCCGCGAGGGTTGCTACAACTGCCACTCGCAGATGATCCGCCCGTTCCGCGCCGAGACGCTGCGCTATGGCCACTATTCCACCGCGGGTGAATTCGTCTATGACCACCCGTTCCAGTGGGGCAGCAAGCGCACCGGGCCGGACCTGCACCGCGTCGGCGGCAAGTACAGCGACGAGTGGCAACGCATCCACCTGAACAACCCGCGTGACCTGGTGCCCGAGTCGAACATGCCCGCATACCCCTGGCTGGCGCGCAATGCACTGGCCCCCGCCGACATGGCGCCCAAACTGACCGCGCTGCGACGCGTCGGCGTGCCGTACAGCGACGACGAGATTGCCAAGTCAGGCGAAGCCGTGCAGGGCAAGACCGAGCTCGACGCGCTGGTGGCCTACCTGCAGGGCCTGGGCCTGTCATTCAAATGAGGAGCACACAACATGG
>JANORB010000270.1:0-30508 GCA_031415135.1 Methylibium sp. | reverse complement strand
GGACTTTTCGCTCCTCAACTACTTTACCATCGTTTCCTCGCCCCTGATCGGCTACATCGGCTGCTACCGGTTGGGGCGCCCCGCGCGCCCCGCGACGCCTGGCGTGCCCGGGCGCTTCCAGGCCGCCGTGGAAATCCTGGTGGAGATGGTCGAGAGCCAGGCCAAGGGCATCGTCCACAACGCGAACAGCCGCAAGCTGGTGGCACCGCTGGCGTTGACCGTGTTCGTCTGGATCTTCCTGCTCAACGCGATGGACCTGCTGCCGGTCGACCTGCTGCCGCTGATCTGGGAATGGATCTACACGATGGCGGGCGGCGACCCCAGCCACGCCTATCTGCGTGTCGTGCCCACAGCTGATTTGTCGATCACGATGGGCCTGTCGGTCGGCGTGTTGATCACCTGCCTGGTCTACAACGTCAAGATCAAGGGCCTGAGCGGCTGGATTCACGAACTGTTTGCCGCGCCGTTCGGCAACCACTGGGCGCTGTACCCGTTCAACTTCGCGATGCAGATCGTCGAGTACGTCGCCAAGACCGTGTCGCACGGCATGCGATTGTTCGGCAACATGTATGCCGGTGAACTGATCTTCCTGCTCATCGCGCTGCTGGGCGGCGCCTTCACGCTGTCGCTCACCGGCTTTGCACTGGCCGGCCTGCACATCGTCGCGGGCACGGTATGGGCCATCTTCCACATCCTGATCATCACGCTGCAGGCGTTTGTGTTCATGATGTTGACCTTGGTCTATGTGGGCCAGGCGCACGAGACCCACTGATCTCGCGTCGCTGTCTTTCCCTTTCCTTTCTTTCCCCTCTTACCTACAACTGGAGTCAACATGGAACTCATCGGTCTCGTCGCGCTTGCCGCAGGTCTCATCATCGGTCTGGGCGCCATGGGTGCCTGCATCGGCATCGGCGTCATGGGCAGCAAGTACCTCGAATCGGCGGCGCGCCAGCCCGAGTTGATGGGTGAACTGCAAACCAAGATGTTCCTGCTGGTCGGCCTGATCGATGCGTCCTTCATCATCGGCACCGGCATCGCGCTGTGGTTCACGACGGCCAACCCGTTCCTGGCCCAGCTCGCCAACCTGCCGAAGTAATCAACCGGCCTTTGCCGCCGCTTGCGGCGGCTTTCGTCCTCAGCCGAAGGCATTCATGAGCATCACCGCGACATTCATCATTCAGATGATCGTGTTCCTGATCCTGGTCGGGTTCACGATGAAGTACATCTGGCCGCCGATCACGGCCGCGCTCGATGCGCGCGCCAAGAAGATCGCTGAAGGCCTGTCCGCCGCCGACCAGGCACGGGCCCAGTTGGGCGCCGCCAACAAGCGGGTTGAAGAAGAACTGTCGGCCGCCCGCACCAACGCCGCGCAGCGCCTGGGCGACGCCGACCGGCTGGCGCAAAGCATGATCGAAGAGGCCAAGACGCGGGCCAACGAAGAAGGCGTGAAGATCGTCGCCGCCGCGAAGGCCGAGGCGGCGCAAGAAGCGATGAAGGCCCGCGAGGCCTTGCGCGAGCAGGTGGCCGCGCTGGCGGTCAAGGGCGCCGAGCAGATCCTCAAACGTGAAGTCAACGCCGGTGTTCATGCCGAGTTGCTATCGCGCCTGAAGGCCGAACTGTGAGCGCCCCGGCTCACAAACTCTGCGGGGTCTGAGTCATGGCCGAGCTTGCAACCATTGCGCGTCCCTACGCCGAAGCGCTGTTCAAGGCGGTCGCGGCGGTTGACCTGGAAAAGCTCAGCACCCAGGTGCGGGCCATCGCCGATGTGGCGGGCAACCCGGAGCTGCGCCAGTTCGCCGACAACCCCAAGGTCGCGGCCGAGCAGGTGTTCGAGCTGATCGCCTCGGCGGTCCAGCAGCCGCTGGCCGACAGCGCGAAGAACCTGCTGCGCGCGGTGATCGACAACGGCCGGCTGGCCGCGTTCGGCGCGATCGCCTCGCACTTCCACGCGCTCGTGAATGCGCGCACCGGCGTCTCGGACGCCACGGTCTACAGCGCGTTCGAGATTGCTCCCGCGCAACTGACCGAGGTCAAGTTGACCCTGGAGAAGCGGTTCGGCCGCAAGCTCAACACCAGCGTGGTGATCGAGCCCGAACTGATCGGCGGCATTCGTGTCGTGGTCGGCGACGAGGTGCTCGACACGTCGGTGAAAGCCCGTCTTGAACAAATGAGAGTGGCGCTGACGGCTTGATGCCGTCTGGGCTTCCAACCCCGCCCCACAACGATCCAACCTGCCACGGCGTGCCCAACCCGCGGCGCCGCAGACCGGAGTAAAGACCATGCAACTCAACCCCGCCGAAATTTCCGAACTGATCAAGAGCCGCATCCAGGGCCTGGCCGCGTCCAGCGACATCCGCAACCAGGGCACGGTCGTCTCGGTGACCGACGGCATCTGCCGCATCCACGGCCTGAGCGACGTGATGCAGGGCGAGATGCTCGAATTCCCGGCCACACCCGATGGCCAGCCGACCTTCGGCCTGGCGCTGAACCTGGAGCGCGATTCGGTCGGTTCGGTGATCCTGGGCGAGTACGAGCACATCTCCGAAGGCGACACGGTCAAGTGCACCGGCCGCATCCTGGAAGTGCCGGTCGGCCCCGAACTGAAGGGCCGCGTGGTCAACGCCCTCGGCCAGCCGATCGACGGCAAGGGCCCGATCAACGCCAAGCTGTCGATGCCGATCGAGAAGATCGCCCCGGGCGTGATTGCGCGCCAATCGGTCAGCCAGCCGATGCAGACCGGCCTCAAGTCGATCGACTCGATGGTGCCGATCGGCCGCGGCCAGCGCGAGCTGATCATCGGCGACCGCCAGACCGGCAAGACCGCGGTGGCGATCGACGCGATCATCAACCAGAAAGGTCAGCAAATGACCTGCATCTACGTCGCCATCGGCCAGAAGGCGTCGTCGATCAAGAACGTGGTGCGCTCGCTCGAAGCCAACGGCGCGATGGAATACACCATCGTCGTCGCTGCTTCGGCGGCCGAATCGGCCGCGATGCAGTTCGTCTCGGCCTACTCCGGCTGCACGATGGGCGAGTACTTCCGCGACCGTGGCGAAGACGCGCTGATCGTCTACGACGACCTGTCCAAGCAGGCCGTGGCCTATCGCCAGGTCTCGCTGCTGCTGCGCCGCCCGCCGGGCCGCGAAGCCTACCCGGGCGACGTGTTCTATCTGCACAGCCGCCTGCTTGAGCGCGCCGCGCGGGTGAACGCCGACTACGTCGAAGCCTTCACCAAAGGCGCCGTCAAAGGCAAGACCGGCTCACTCACCGCGCTGCCGATCATCGAAACCCAGGCCGGTGACGTGTCGGCGTTCGTGCCGACCAACGTGATCTCGATCACCGACGGGCAGATCTTCCTGGAGACCTCGCTGTTCAACGCCGGCATCCGCCCCGCCATCAACGCCGGCATTTCGGTGTCGCGGGTCGGGAGCGCGGCGCAGACCAAGATCATCAAGGGCCTGTCCGGCGGCATTCGCACCGACCTGGCGCAGTACCGTGAACTGGCCGCGTTCGCGCAATTCGCCTCTGACCTGGACGAGGCCACCCGCAAGCAGCTCGACCGCGGCGCCCGCGTGACCGAACTGTTGAAGCAGGCGCAGTACTCGCCGCTGCCGATCTCGCTGATGGCGGCCACGCTGTTCTCGGTCAACAAGGGCTTCACCGACGACATCGACGTGAAGAAGATTCTCGCCTTCGAACACGGCCTGCACCAGCACCTCAAGTCCAGCCATGCGGCGCTGCTGCAAAAACTCGACGACAGCAAGCAGCTCGACAAGGAGTCCGAGGCCGAGTTGACGGACGCGGTGGCCGCGTTCAAGAAGTCGTTCGCCTGAGCCCGACGAGCCCGAACCAGGAGACTCGTCATGGCAGCAGGCAAAGAGATACGCGGCAAGATCAAGAGCGTCGAGAACACCAAGAAGATCACCAAGGCGATGGAGATGGTCGCCGCCTCCAAGATGCGCAAGGCGCAGGAGCGCATGCGCGCCGCGCGGCCGTACAGCGACAAGATCCGCAACCTGGCCGCCAACCTGTCGAAGGCCACGCCCGAATACAAGCACCCGTTCATGGTCAAGCACGACGCCGTCAAGGTCGCCGGCTTCGTCGTCGTGACCACCGACAAGGGTTTGTGCGGCGGGCTCAACACCAACGTGCTGCGCGCCGTCACGCTCAAGCTCAAGGAACTCGATGGCCAGGGCATCAAGGCCGAGGCGGTGGCCATTGGCAACAAGGGCTTGGGTTTTCTGAACCGGGTCGGTGTCAAGGTCGTGTCGCAGGCCACCCACCTGGGCGACAAGCCGCACCTCGAAAAACTGATCGGCCCGGTCAAGGTGCTGCTCGACGCCTATGCGGCCGGCAAGCTGAACGCCGTCTACCTGTGCTACACGCGCTTCATCAACACCATGAAGCAGGAACCGGTGGTGCAGCAGCTGTTGCCGCTGAGTTCTGAAACCATGGTGGCCGACAAGGGCGGGCCGGGCTGGGACTACATCTACGAACCCGACGCGCAGGCGGTGATCGACGAGTTGCTGGTGCGTTACGTCGAAGCGCTGGTCTACCAGGCGACGGCCGAGAACATGGCCTCCGAGCAATCGGCCCGCATGGTGGCGATGAAGTCGGCCACCGACAACGCCGGCAGCGTGATCGGCGAGTTGAAGCTGGTCTACAACAAGACCCGGCAAGCGGCGATCACCAAAGAACTGTCCGAAATCGTGGCCGGTGCCGCCGCCGTCTAGCGCGCACCCCAGCGCCGAATCAAGTACGAAGAATTTGCTTTTCAAAGGATACGAACATGGCTGATACCCAGACCGCAACCCCGGCACCGACCCAAGCAGCGGGCAAGATCGTCCAGTGCATCGGCGCGGTGGTCGACGTGGAATTCCCGCGCCACGCCATGCCCAAGATCTACGATGCGCTCAAGCTCGAAGGCTCGGGCCTGACGCTCGAAGTGCAGCAGCAACTGGGCGACGGCGTGGTGCGCACGATTGCGCTGGGCTCCAGCGACGGCCTGCGCCGCGGCCTGATGGTCACCAACACCGCCAAGCCCATCATGGTGCCGGTGGGTCGGGCGACCCTGGGCCGCATCATGGACGTGCTGGGCACGCCGATCGACGAGCGCGGCCCGGTGAGCCATGAGCTCACCATGTCCATCCACCGCAAGCCGCCGGCGTATGACGAGCTGAGCCCGTCGCAAGACCTTCTGGAAACCGGCATCAAGGTGATCGACCTGATCTGCCCGTTTGCCAAGGGCGGCAAGGTGGGCCTGTTCGGCGGCGCCGGCGTGGGCAAGACGGTCAACATGATGGAGCTGATCAACAACATCGCCAAGGCGCACAGCGGCTTGTCGGTGTTTGCCGGTGTGGGCGAGCGCACCCGCGAGGGCAACGACTTCTATCACGAGATGGCCGATTCAGGCGTCGTCAACCTGGAGAAGCTCGAAGACTCGAAAGTCGCCATGGTCTACGGCCAGATGAACGAGCCCCCCGGCAACCGGCTTCGCGTGGCGCTGACCGGGCTGACGATCGCCGAGTCGTTCCGCGACGAAGGCAAGGACGTGCTGTTCTTCGTCGACAACATCTACCGCTATACCTTGGCCGGCACCGAAGTGTCGGCGCTGCTGGGCCGCATGCCTTCGGCCGTGGGCTACCAGCCGACGCTGGCCGAAGAAATGGGCCGGCTGCAGGAGCGCATCACGTCGACCAAGGTCGGCTCGATCACGTCGATCCAGGCCGTCTACGTGCCGGCCGACGACCTGACCGACCCGTCGCCCGCGACGACCTTCGCCCACCTCGACTCCACCGTGGTGCTGTCGCGCGACATCGCCTCGCTGGGCATCTACCCCGCCGTCGACCCGCTCGACTCGACCAGCCGCCAGCTCGACCCCAACGTGGTCGGCGAAGAGCACTACACCGTGGCGCGCCAGGTGCAGGGCATCCTGCAGCGCTACAAGGAGTTGCGCGACATCATCGCGATTCTGGGCATGGACGAACTCGCACCCGAAGACAAGCTGGCCGTGGCCCGCGCGCGCAAGATCCAGCGTTTCCTGAGCCAGCCGTTCTTCGTCGCCGAGGTGTTCACCGGTTCGCCGGGCAAGTACGTGACGCTGAAGGAAACCATCCGCGGCTTCAAGATGATTGCGGGCGGCGAGTGCGACAGCCTGCCCGAGCAGGCGTTCTACATGGTCGGCACGATCGACGAAGCGATCGCCAAAGCCAAAACAATCCAGTAAGCGGCGCAGTCGACCCGGGAGCCGCGTTGCCGTACTCACCGGCCACCAGGCCGGTTCCGTGCGGCGCCTTGCTCCCGGCCCGACCGCTTGCTTTCTGAATCGTTTTGAACACTGAAGAACTGGAGTTGACATGGCAACCCTGCGCGTCGATGTGGTTTCCGCCGAAGAAAGCATCTTCTCCGGCGAGGCGAAATTCGTGGCCCTGCCCGGCGAGATGGGCGAGCTGGGCATCTACCCGCGCCACACGCCGCTGATCACCCGCATCAAGCCGGGGGCGGTGCGCATCATCCGGGCCGACAACGACGAAGAAGAATTCGTCTTCGTGGCCGGCGGCATTCTCGAAGTGCAACCCGGCACCGTGACCGTGTTGGCCGACACCGCGATCCGAGGCCGCGACCTCGACGAAGCCAAGGCCAGTGAAGCCAAGACGCGCGCCGAGGAAGCGATGAAAAACGCCAAGAGCGACATCGACTTCGCCAAGGCCCAGGGCGAATTCGCGGCGATGGCGGCGCAGATCGCGGCGCTGAGGAAGTTTCGCAAGAAGTGAGCGCCATGTGCTGATCGGCCAGGCCCGCCAGGCGCAAGCTCGGCGGGCCTTGTTGTGTCAGCCCGCCGGGCCGGGTGGGTCGACGCGCACCAGCACCCTGCCCGCTTCGATGCGGCTGGTGTAGACGCGAATGCCGGTGGTCGCGGGCTCGCACAGCGCCCGCCCGTCGCGCACGTCGAAGCGGCCCTGGTGCAAGGGGCATTCGATCTCGAAACCCTCCAGGAAACCGTCGCACAGTCGCGCCGCGCCATGGGTGCACAGGTTGTCGGTGGCGTGCGGCAGGCCGTCCACACAATGCAATGCAATCTCGCCGCCCTGCAACGCAACGGCGATGCTCGCGCCTTCGAACAAGTCGTCGGCGGCGGCGACATCGATCCAGGTTTCGGGTGGTTTCATCAGATCGGATAGATGATGGCGTTGGGAATCAACTCGCTGTCGAACACACACAGCTTGGTCACAAAGCGCAGGCCCTCGGGCGTGGCGCGAACCGTGTCGATGTAGCGGCCCACATTGAAGACCTGGGTCAGCTCGCTCGGCTTGGTGCGGAACACCGCGTAGTTCGCTTCGCATTGAATGTCCCCGCCGTCGGCCTTCAGCACGCGTGGCAGGCCGATCACATGGCGCTGGTGGTACGGGTCGTGGAACAGGGTTTCCTTGATGCCGTAGGCGCGGTCCTTCAGCATGCCCTTGCTTTCGAACGACAAGGTGGCCAGCGGCAGGCCGCGGTCGAAATTTTCACGCGGCTGCAGGCGGTAGCTGCAATCGTCGGTGAAGAAGTCGGGCCAGCGGTCCCAGTCGCCCGCGTCGAGCGCGGCGGCGTAGTCGGCGTAGAGCGCCGCGAGTGCCAGGTACTGCGCCGGCTCGATCATCGTCAAAGCTCCATCACCTTGCGCCAATACGCGTACATGCCGCGGATCAGCGTTTCGGTGACCTGGTGTTCGGTGTCACCCACGCCGCGGCCGCCCAGTTCGACCAGCGTGTGTTGAGCCGCGTCGGCGCTGAAGTTCTGCTGGCTGAACTCGATCACCTCGCCATCGTCGGCCGACACGAAGCCGGCGGGGCCGAACAGGTTGGCCTGGCGCAGGCGGCGGCGCGTCATGTCCTCGGTGTCGTCCTGAAAGCCGAAATGGGTCCACACGAAGTCGAACGCGTGCGGGCCGCGCGGCTGGATGTGGCGGGTCGACACGCTGTTGACCTGCTGCTGGAAGATGACACTGGGGAACACCGTCATCATCACCGCGCTGGGCCCGCCCCACCAGGCTTCGGGCACGACGTCGAGAAAGCGGTCGTCGTTCAGAGTCATGGCCGCCTTGAAGCTGGACACGCCGGCCGTCACGTCGGCGCTGGCCTGGGCCGCGCCGCGGGTGGAGATCATCGCCGCGTGGCGACCCTGCGGGTCCATGCGCAACTGCGACTTGTTGTCGGCGCGCCAGAGGCCGAAGGTCACGAACCAGGTGTGCAGCAGGCCGGGGTGGTACGGGTCCTTGATGTTCTCCTGCATCAGCTTCCAGTTGCCCGGGATGCGCTGCCGGCTGTGGCCCAGCAGCGTGAGCTTGCGGCCATTGAACAGGCGGTCGAAGTAGCCCAGCATCGTGGGCCCCATGAAGTCTTCGAACGATTCCACATCGGCGTCGAACGACGCGAACACCACACCGCCACGGGCCGCCACACGCAGCCGCGTCAGGCCATGTTCGCTGTTCTTGAAGTCAGCCGGCATGCCGCCGAGCCACTGCCCGTCCTGGCGCACGCCGCGCTTGAGCGGCACCCCTTGCAAGTCACCTTTGAGGCTGTAGCTCCACTGGTGATACGGGCAGATGAAGTCGCTGCGGTTGCCGCTCTTGGCACGGCAAAAGCGCATGCCGCGGTGGGCGCAGCGGTTTTCCACCACGTTCAACTGGCCGTCGACATTGCGCACCAGAATCACCGAGCGCTCACCGATCACGGTGCGGATGAAGTCGCCCGGGTTCGGCACCTCGGCTTCGAGGCCGACATAACACCAGTGGCCTTTGTAGAACAGCCGTTCGAGTTCGCGCTGGTAGATGTCGTCGCGCGTGTAGGCCCAGAACGGGATGCGGCTGGTGTCGCCGCCGGGCCAGGCGGGCCAGGCGTCGGCGGCCACCGGCGGTGTCAGCGTCGGCGTCGGCGGCGCGCGGTGGTTCATGGCATGGCCCCCAGCTTCTCTTCGCGCCACAGCCCGAGCACCTGCTGCGCCGGCCGGTCGGAATAGCTGAACAACACACAGCCGCTGGCGCTCTGCAAGCGATAGGCATGCCAGGACGGCACGACAAAGATGTCGTTCTCCTCGAAGCCGAGCGAGTGCCCGTCGATGTCGACGACGCCGGCGCCTTCGAGGCAGGCGAACACGGCGCCGTCGGTGCTGCGGTACGGCAGGGTCTCGAAGCCCCTGGCCAGCGCTTGCACATAGGTGCCCATGGTCGCCATCGGTGAGGCGCCGGTGGCCGGGTTGACGAAGCGCAGCTTGTGGCCGAAGTGCGGGTCGGGGGCGGTGCGCGCCAGGCCGGCCAGCGCCTCGCGCGTCTGGCTCCACGGGTAGACGAACAACTTGGCCGGCTGGCTCGGCGTCTGCACCTCGTCCACCGGCAACAGGTTGCGGCCGTAGCGCGCGAGTGAATCGCCCTCGGGCCGGCGCAGCGTTTGCACCTCGGCGCCGGCCTTTTCAGCAAAGCCGGCGTCGAAGAATTGCAGCAGCGGGATGTCCAGCCCGTCCAGCCACACGACCGGCTGTTGCCCGTCGTTGCCGTGGTCGTGCCAGGTCCAGCTGGGCGTGATGATGAAGTCGCCGCGGCGCATGGTGGTACGCTCGCCATCGACCGCCGTGTACGCGCCTTCGCCGTCGAGCACCAGGCGCAGCGCCGATTGGGTGTGGCGGTGCGCGGGCGCGACCTCGCCGGGCAGGATCAGCTGCAGCCCCGCATACAGCGACTGGGTGATGCGCGACTGGCCACGCGCGCCCGGGTTCTCCAGGATCAGCACGCGCCGCTCGGCTTCTTGAGCGCTGATCAGCCGGCCGGCCTGCATCACTTCGGGCCGCACGTCGGCATAACGCCAACGCGCCGGCAGCATCTTCGACGCCGGCGCCGGCGGCACCAGCGCGTGCAGCACCTCCCACAACGGCGTCAGGTGCTGGTGGCCGATGCGCTCGTAGTAGCGGGCGCGCTCCAGGGCGGCAGGGTGGGGTGCATTCATGGTCGGACGCCGGCTGCAAGCCTCGGCCGCGCGACCAATTCAGCGCTGCCGGCTTGCGCCATGATTCTATCGACGGCCTGACCGCACGATCAGATTTGCACCATCTCGAAGTCGGCCTTGGCCACGCCGCAGTCGGGGCACGCCCAGTCGGCCGGAATGTCGGCCCAGCGCGTGCCGGCGGGAATGCCGTCTTCGGGCATGCCCACCGCTTCGTCATAGAGGAATCCGCACACGATGCATTGGAATTGGTTCATGGCTGTCTTTCAATAGAAAGCTCGCATTCTGGCGGCGCCGAAAAATTCAGGCAGCGACCCCGTGGCGAGCCGGTCGGCGTGGCCGATCATCAAGCGCCGAGCATCGCGCCCATGACCCACGCAAACAGCGAAAACGTGCCGAACGCCAGCACCGTGCTGGCCATGATGATGCGCGCCACGCGCCCATTGTCAGCACCGTAACGCTCGGCCAGGATGGACACATTGCTGGCGCTGGGCAGGGCCGCCGTCAGCACCAACACCATCAGCCCGAAGCGCGACACCTGCGCGCCCAGCGCCTGCGCGATCACCCCGGCGCTCAGCACCAGCAGCGGGTGAATCAGCAGCTTGACCAGCGCCAGCGGCAGGTAGCCCTGCAGCGGCGTGGCGGTGTGAGCATGCTGCCCCGCGCGCCACAACACCGCGCCGATGGTGAACAGCGCCACCGGCGTGGCGGCGTCGCCCAGCATCTTGATGATTTGCGCCAGCGGTTCGGGCAAAACCAGGCCGCTGGCCGCCAGCAACGCGCCCAGCGCAATCGCCCACGGCAGCGGGTTCGACAAGGCGCCGCGCAACGCGCGCATCAACCCGGCGAGCATGTTGTCGTGCGGTTGCGCGTGGCGGTCGGGCTGCATCTGCGCCAGCGCCAGGCAGAGTGAACTGGTGACCACCAGGTCGACCAGAATCGCGCCGATCAGCGGCCCCGCCGCGCGTTCGCCCAGCAGCCCGATCAGCAGCGGCACCCCCATGAAGCCAGCGTTCGGGAAGGTGGCCACCAGCGCGCCGAACGCGGCGTCCTTCAAGCCGACGCCGGGGCCGCCGGCCACGCGCCGCAAGGTCAGCGCCAGGCTGAACAGCACCATCAACAACGCGCAAGCCGTGTAGATGCCGATCAGCACCGGGTCGATCAATTGCGCGAACGGCCGGCTGGCACCGAAGCGGAACAACATGCACGGCAACGCGAAGAACAGCACGAAGACATTCAGCCCGGGGATGGCCGACTCCGGCAACACGCCTCGCTGCGCCGCCAGGTAACCCAGCAACACCAGCGCGAAGAACGGAAACGTGACGGCGAAGATGGCTTGCATGGCCGCGAAGTATCGCAAGCCGTGGCTCGTTGCGCCCGCAGGCGCCGGTGCGCTCAGCGGGTCGAGATGAAGCGCGGGTCGTCACCGGCCCGGCGGCGGCGCTTCGAGGGTGGCGCTGCCGGGTCGACAGGCTCGGCCGTGCTGCCGCGCGCGAACTGGCTGCGCCGGTCGTGGTGCACCCGCAGCAGCGTGTCCAGCCGCATCAAGCGCTGGGCGGCCTCGCTTTCACCATGCACTTCCGAGACCGCGTCGAACAGGCGCGGCCGCATGTGCCAGAACTCGTTGGCCCCGGCCGCCGTATCGACGCGGACCTGCAGCCCCTTGCCCGCAGCGGTGTGAAGGTCGCCGAGCAGCGTGTAGCAGACGTTGCGCAGTTCGAGCAGGCGGTCGGGCTTGGTCTCGCGGGTGAACCGGTAGGTCGGCCGCAAGCCCAGCACCCAGTTCATCACGGTGCCGATCAGGCGCATGGCGGGCCCTTGGTCTGCTTGTTCACGGCGATTTCCTTCCAATTCGTCCTCTGTTGTCGGCACCCGTGGCGGCAACTTGAGGGGCTTCGTTATGATGCGGCTCCCCCGAAACCGGGCCCGCCCTGGCCGAGTCATTCTGCCCCCGATCGGCGTTCCCGCCGCAGCCCGCTTGTCCACCACCCCCGCCTCACTGAACGCCGCGCAGATGGAAGCCGTCCATCACCTCAGCGGCCCCTGCCTGGTGCTCGCCGGCGCCGGCTCGGGCAAGACACGCGTCATCGTGCACAAGATCGCGCGCTTGCTGCAGGCCGGCTACGCGCCCGGGCAGATCGCGGCCATCACCTTCACCAACAAGGCGGCCCAGGAAATGCGCGAGCGCGCCAAGGAGCTGGTCGGGCCGCGCGCCGCCAAACCGCTGGTGGTGAGCACGTTTCACTCGCTGGGGGTGCGCATGCTGCGCGCCGAAGGCGCCCGGCTGGGACTGAAGCAGCAGTTCAGCATCCTCGACAGCGATGACGTGCTGGGCGTGCTGAAAGACGCCGGCGGCGGCAGCGACAACGCGCAGGCGCGCCGCTGGCAATGGGCCATCAGCCTGTGGAAGAACCAGGGCCTCAATGCCGAGCAGGCCGAAGCCGCCGCCGCCGACGAAGACCAGCGCGTGGCCGCGCGCGTGATGAATCGCTACGAAGAACGGCTGGCGGCTTACCAGGCGGTCGACTTCGACGACCTGATCGGCCTGCCGCACAAGCTGCTGCTGCGCGACGCGGAGGTGCGCGCCCGGTGGCAGGACACGCTGCGCTACGTGCTGGTCGACGAGTACCAGGACACCAACGCGATCCAGTACGAAATGCTCAAGTCGCTGGTCGGCGAGCGCGCCATGTTCACCGCGGTGGGCGACGACGACCAGAGCATCTACGGCTGGCGCGGCGCCACCATCGACAACCTCAAGCGCCTGCCCCTGGAGTACCCGCGCCTGAAGGTCATCACGCTGGAGCAGAACTACCGCTCCACCGGCAGCATTCTTCGCGCCGCGAATGCCGTGATCTCGCACAACCCCAAGCTGTTCGAGAAAAAACTCTGGAGCGACCTGGGCGACGGCGACCCGGTGCGGCTGGTCGAATGCGACAACGAAGAGCACGAGGCCGAGCGCATCGTCGCGCGCATCCAGTCGCTGCGCGGCGACGGCGGCGCGCTCGCCAGCACCGGCCGCCCCGCCGACGCGGTGCAGTTCAAGGACTTCGCCGTGCTGTACCGCGCCAACCACCAGGCGCGGGTGGTCGAAAAAGCGCTGCGCAAGGCCAACATCCCGTACAAGGTGTCGGGCGGCCAGAGCTTTTTCGACCGCGCCGAGATCAAGGACCTGTGCGCCTGGCTGCGATTGCTGGTCAACAACGACGACGACCCAGCGTTCCTGCGCGCGGTCGCCACGCCCAAGCGCGGCATCGGCCACCAGACGCTGACCAGCCTGGGCGAGTTTGCGTCACGCTTCAAGAGCAGCCTGTTCGAGGCGCTGTTCGCCGACAGCCTGGGCACGGTGCTGAACGCCCGCGCGGTGGGCTCGCTGCACGAATTCGGCCGTTACGCCAACGACCTGGAATACCGCGCCCGCCACACGCTCGGTGCCGAAGACGCCAAGGCGCTGCTGCTGGGCTGGCTGACCGACATCGCCTACGAAAAACATCTGTACGAGGGCGAAGACAGCGAGAAGCTCGCCGCCAGCCGCTGGAGCAACGTGCTGGACTTCGTCGACTGGATCGCCAAGCGCTGTGGTGGCGAGATCGAGAACGACGGCGGCCTCTCCATCGAGACCGAAAGGAAAAGCGTGCTCGACGTGGCGCAGACCATCTCCGTCATCATCAGCCTGGCCGAGCGCGGCGACGACCCGAACGTGGTGAGCCTGAGCACGCTGCACGCCGCCAAGGGGCTGGAATGGGCCCACGTGGTGCTGGCCGGCATCAACGAAGGCCTGTTGCCGTTCCGCAGCGAGGACGACGAGATGACGCCCCAGCGCCTCGAAGAAGAGCGCCGCCTGATGTACGTGGGCATCACCCGCGCGCGCAGCACGCTGGCGGTCAACACGCTGCGCCGGCGCAAGCGTGGGCGCGACTTTGTGCAAGGCATTCCCAGCCGTTTCATTGCCGAGATGAAGCTGCATGAAGTCAGCGCCAGGCAAGACCCGCGCGCCAAGCTGAAGGCGCTGCGCGAGGCGGCCGTGCTCAGGGCGGCCCAGAGCCAGGCCGCTGAAAAAGACAAGGTGGCCTGATGGGCCTGGCTGCGCGCTGGCGAGCGGGGTTGCCGTGGCTGGTGGCACTCAGTGCCGGGCTCACCATCGTCTCCGGCGTGGGCGCGGCGCCGGGCTGGCTGGCCTTCGTCTTCAAGCCGCTGACCACGCTGCTGGTCATGGCGCACGCCTGGCCGCGCGGCGCCGATCAGGCGCGCCAGCGGCGCTGGATCCGCATCGGGCTGCTGCTGTCGCTGCTGGGCGATGTGTTCCTGCTGTGGCCGCGGCAGGGTTTCCTGCCCGGGCTGGTGTCCTTCCTGCTGGCTCACCTGGCTTACATCGCCGCGTTCAGCGTGCCGCTGCGCCTGGGTGCGAAGCCCTTGCCGTTTGTGCTGTACGCGGCAATCGCCGCACTCGTGCTGATGCAGCTGTGGCCCGGCATCCCGGCGGGGCTGCGTGCACCCGTGCTGGCTTATGTGGTGTGCCTGGCGGGCATGGCGGCCCAGGCCGCGGCGTGGTGGCGCGCGAGCGCCGGCCTGCCGACCGAGAAGCTGGCGCGCCGTGCCGCGCTCGGAGGGCTGCTGTTCATGGCCTCCGACAGCTTGCTGGCGTTCAACAAGTTCGCCGCACCGCTGCCGTTGTCGGCGCTGTGGATCCTGCTGAGCTACTGGCTCGCGCAGTGGTGCATTGCGAGCTCCCTGCAAGCCGGCCGCAGCACACTACCGCGCGCCTGATCCGCGCCCCGGCCGCGCTGCCGCAGCCTCCGCCGATCCCCAGGCGCTGGACTGCATGCGCTTCCACGCCGGCAGCAGGCCAAGCAGGCCGCGCATCCGCAGCGCCAGCGTGGGCGGATGCGCCAGCGCCCCGCGCACCGGGGGCTTGTCCGGCGCCGGACGCACCGCCGTGGCGGGCTGGACAACGGCGGTGAGAACCGGCGGCTCGTCGACCACCGGCGTGGATGATGAAGCGGGGGCCTGCGCCAGCACCTCGTCACACAGCGCCGGCGCCAGCGCTCGGCCCGCGGCCGGCACCTGCGCCACGGCGACGCGCACAGCCGGGGTCAGCACCGGGGCCAGCCAGCGCAGGATCGGGCCCCACTGCAGCAGGTCGGGTTGCACCTGGGCCACCGGCAGGTCGAACAAGGTCATGCCGTTTTCGATGCAGCGCACATAGGCCTGGGTGTCGCGCAGCACGCCGACAAACGGCAAGCCAATCCCGTCGGCCCAGGCCTTGAGCACATCGGCCGAGCGCGTGCGCGCGTCCACCCGCATGCCCACCGCGGCAATCTTGCACCGGCCGCTGACCACCCGCGGCAGCGTCAGCAGCTCGGCATGGCACCGGGCGGCCGACTCACGGTCGAACACCGAGTTGCACACCGGCATCAGGATCACGTCGGCAAACATCACCACCCGGGCCAGCGCCAGGCCGCTCAGGCCGCCCGGCGTGTCCAGAATCACGTGCGAGACACCGGCCGGAGCGTGCAGGCCGCGCAGCGGGTCGACCGCCCACCCCATGATGGCCTGGCGCGACGCAGCCCGGTTCGCCGAGCGCAGCCGCAACCAGGTCCGGGTGGATTGCTGGCGGTCCACGTCCCCCAGCATCACCGACATGCCGGCATTGGCGCAGTAAGCGGCCAGGTGCGTGGCCAGCGTGCTCTTGCCGCTGCCCCCTTTTCTGTTGACGACTGCGATCACGGGCATGGTGCACTGCTTTCGGCGCTGGGTTTGGGGCCATTGCAGCACGGAGCGGGGAGCGGAGAGCGGCGGATCAGGGCGGTGAAGACCGCACATCTGTTGCGCCGCCCGGTGGCGCCGCGCAGGGGCAGCGGCATCCCACCGCTGACACCGGCCCGCAACCGTCGGCGATGACGCTGGACGAATTCGGGGCCGGCGTCAGGTTGACGAGCGAGCCGCTTCGGTCAGGGCAAATCAGTCACGTCAATCGTGGCCCTTGCCCTTGTTCTTGCCCTTGCCCTTGTCCTTGTCCTTGTATTTGTCCTTGTTCTTGTACTTGCCGCGACCCTCGCCACGGTCGTCGTGCTTGTCCCAGCCCCGGTGGTGGCCACGATCCCAACCCGGGTGTTCCTGTTGATAGCGTTCGCGCACCCATTGATCCTGGACGAAGTACACCGGCTGGCCGCAGGCGCTGTAGCGGCCGCAGTAGCGACCCCAGTCTTGATGTTCTGCCGGCGGCACGTAAAGGTAGATCGGCCGCCGCTCCACCGCGACCTGCGATGGCACGATGATGATCGGCTGCGGCAGCACGAGTGCCGGTCGCGGGATGTCGCCGATGTTGATGCGGCCATACACGCCGGGCTGGTTGATGCCTATCGACACGCCCACGCTGGTCTGTGCGGCGGCCGTGCCGATGGCGCTTGCCGCAAGCAGCAAGGCGAAGAGTTTTTTCATGCTGTCCTCCGAGAGTGATCGCTGATCAACGCGCCGGCATCGCGCCGCGACGACAGGCGTTCGCGTCAGAAGGCCGTTCTGCCGCAGCGGGCCGGCAACTCAGTTTGCGCGGCATGGGCCGGGTGATCTGTGCGGTGACCCACTTAAGGGCCTGGGCAGCGCACCCTGCGCTCGCAATACGGGCACCCCGCCCGTGCTGCTCGCTGAACGCGACGCTGGTCGATCCCCCCGCGGGGGACGGGCGCCGCAAGGCATGTTCGCCGGCGCGTCGCCCGCGAACAGCACGCCACCGTCCGGCAGCGCGAGCCGCGCGTGCAGGATGCGGTACACGAACTCCTCGGGCATTTGCGCGGCCATCGGCGACTCGGCGCCGCTCATCAGCACTTCGAGCTTGCCGTTCAGCGCGCGCTCGTAAAAGCGCGTCGCGTCGGCGCAGTTGCCGTTGTAGGCGGGGTAGGCGGGGTAGGCGGGGTAGGCGAGGTAGGCGATGGGCTGAGGCATGGGGGTTCTCCTTTCGTTGCGGTGAAGTGCGGGAGGGGCTGGCAAGTCCCTGCGTGAGCACGACGAATGGTGATGGGTCCGATCGACAGGCGGCGCGGAGTTTCGGTGTTGGCCGGGGGCGAGGCGGTAGGCGCGCTTGGACGACGTTGCCACTCATGGCAGTGGGGCGCCCGGCAGCAAGAAGCCGATGGCCTTGCGCCACCAGGCCACATCAACCCGCAGCGGCCAATCGTTGTGGCCGGCGGCGCGCACCACTTCCAGTTGCTTCGGCCCGGGCAGCGCGTCGAACAGCGCGGCGCCGAAGCGGGCCGGCACGATGCTGTCGTGCTCGGCCACCGCCACCAGCACCGGGCGGCCGAACGACGCGAGGTGTGCGGCGCTGTCATAGCGGTCGCGCAGCAGCCGGTTGACCGGCAGCCACGGGTAGTGGAACGCGGCGACGTGCGCGAGCCGGTCCCACGGCGTGATCAGCAGCAGGCCCGCCACCTTGTCGGCCAAGCGCGCGCTCGCCGCCGCGGCGACGCCGGCGCCGAGCGATTCGCCGATCACCAGCAGCGGCGCGCCATGTTCCCGATGCGCCAGCGCGATGATTTGTTCGGCATCGTCGACCAGGCTGCGTTCACCCAGGCCACCGTCGCGCGGGCCGTAGCCCGGGTACTCGGCCAGGATCACGCGCAGCCCCAGCGCGGTGAGCGCCTCGGCATAAAACGCGCGATGGCCGGCATGCCCGGCGTTGCCGTGAAACACGATCGCGGTGCCGCGCGCCGCGCCGGCGGGCTGCGCCACCAGCCCGCGAAACTCGGCCTGGCCCGGCCACGCGAGCAGTTTGTCGCTGGCCATCTCGGCCACGGTCGCGCGCGACGGGAAGTACAACAAGCGGTCCTGGAACAGCGCGATTGCCGCCAGCAGGGCGACGCAGCCGATGGCCAGCCACGCCAGCGAAGTCAACCACGGCACGGCGGCCTTCACCTCAACTGTCATCCCAGCGGAACACCCAGTGCGCCCGCGAGCGTGTGGCCGCTATCAGGCGGGCGTTCGGCGCATCGGTGTGATTGACCCATTCGCGCGCGGCCTGCGGGCCGCGGCCGAATTGTTCGTGGCGCCGCACCAGGCGATCGTCGCGCAGAGCGTCGGCTACATCGACATACCAAACATCGTCGAGCAGCGCCGCCACACGCGCCCACGGGCCATCGTTCAGCAGCAGGTAGTTGCCCTCGGTGATGATCAGCCGGGTGTGCGGCAACACCGCAATCGCGCCGGCGATCGGCTCTTCGATCGCGCGCCGGAACTCGGGCGCGTAGATGATTTCATCGTCGCGCTGTTCGCGCAAACGTTGCAACAGCGCTGCATAACCGGCACTGTCGAAGGTGTCGGGCGCGCCCTTGCGGGCGGCGCGCCCCAAGCGTTGCAGTTCGACGTTGGCGAGGTGAAAGCCGTCCATCGGAACCACTTGCGACTCGTGTGCGAAGGCCCGGTGCAACGCGCTGGCCAGCGTCGACTTGCCCGCGCCGGGCGGGCCCACCAGGCCGAGCAATTTGCGGCCGCCTTGCTGCAAGAGTTCGCGCACGCGGGCCAGCGCGGCGGGCGGGATGGTCGGAGCTGGATCGGGCTGCATGGGTGGCATTGTTTCGCAAAGCTGCGAGGCCGGTGACGATTGAGGCATGCAAAGCCGCGCCGCGCCGTGCCACACAGCGCCCAGCCCACCTCACCCCGGATTGCTAACCCCAGACGCCACATGCCCCGAAGGCACATGCTCCGCGGCGTTCTCGATATGCCCGGTCTGGTCATCGAAGAAAAAATCCGGCTCGAACTCGCGCAGGAACTCGCCCTTGGGCAGGCCGCCCAGGAACATCGCTTCATCGACCTCGATGTCCCAGTCCATCAGCGTGCGGATCGCGCGCTCGTGGGCGGGTGCGCTGCGCGCGGTCACCAGCGCGGTGCGGATGCGCATGCCTGAGGCCGGTTCGTGCTGCAGGCGCTGCAGGGCCAGCAGCAGCGGCTTGAACGGGCCGGCCGGCAACGGTGTGCCGGCCCGGTCGCGCTCGTGGGCCTGGAAGGCGTCCAGGCCGGCGCGCTGGTACACACGCTCGGCTTCGTCGGAGAACAGCACCGCGTCGCCGTCGAAGGCGATCCGCACTTCGTTCGGGTGCGCGCCGGAGGCACGCGCCGAGTTCGGGTAGACACGCGCCGCCGGCACGCCGGCGTTCAGCGCGGACCGGACATCGGCTTCATTGGTCGACAGAAACAGGTTCGCGTTCAGCGGCTTCAAATAGCGCCACGGCGATTGGCCGCGCGTGAAGACGCCGCGCTGGATCGGCAGGCCGTAGTGCTGTGCCGAGCGGAACACCCGCATGCCCGACACCGGGTCGTTGCGCGACAGGATCACCACTTCCACGCGCTGCTTCAGCAGCGCGCTGGTGGACCCCGGCTGCGATTCCGGCTGGTTGAACGCCAGCAGCTTGTTGACGAGTGAAAACGCCACGCCGGCTTTGGCGGCGTGCTCCAGGCGATCGAGCTGCAGCCGCATGTAGGCGCGGTCGTCGCTGGCCTCGAAGACCCGGTTCTCTTCTTCGAAGTCGAACAGCGCGCGGGACGAGATGGCCACGACCAGCTGGCCGGCAAGGGTGACGGGCATGCGGGCGATGATAGTGGCGCGGTCGCAGGCGTTGCGCCACGGCGCCGGGCTCGTGTATGGTCGCGGCCATGCGCACGACTTGGCCGTCGAGTGGCCTCCGAACCGCGGTGCTGCCGCTCATGCTGACCTTGGGCCTGGCCGGCGTGTTGGGTGGTTGCGCCTCGGGCCCGAAGCCCGGTGCGGCGCGCACCGCCACGCTGCCGGAGCGCGACGGCGCCGAAGCGAACCCGCCGCAAGACCTGGCCCGGGTGCCCGATGCGGAGCCTCGGGACGAGGCCATTCGCAGTGGCGGGCCGAACAAGCCCTACGAGATGCTGGGCCGCCAGTACACCCCGTTCACGCACGACAAGGCCTTCGTTCAACGCGGCCTGGCGTCGTGGTACGGGCGCAAATTCCATGGCCGGCGCACGGCCAGCGGCGAGCTCTACGACATGTACGCGATGACGGCCGCGCACCCCACCCTGCCACTGCCCAGCTACGCCCGTGTGCGCAACCCGGCCAACGGCCGCGAGGTGGTGGTGCGCGTCAACGACCGCGGCCCGTTTCACTCGGGCCGCATCATCGACCTGAGCTACACCGCCGCGCTCAGGCTCGACCTGCTGCGCGGCGTGGCCGCCGTCGAGGTCGAGCGCATCACGCCGGAGGCCATTCGCAGCGGCAGTTGGCGCCGCGAGCCCGCGGCGGTGGTCGCGGCGGTCACCGCCACGCCGGTGCCGGCCGACCCGATCCCCGACGCCGTGCCTGAACCGGGGGCGCCCGCCGCCCCGCCCGTTGCCCCGCTCGTGGCCCCTCTTGTTGCCCCGCTCGTTGCCCTTGCACCGGCGGACCCGCCGCCGGCCAGCGGTTTCTGGGTTCAGCTGGGGGCCTTTCGACAGCGCGATGGCGCCGAAGACTTTCAGCGCCGCGTCGCCGCTGAACTCGATTCGCTCGGGGTGCGGCTGGCGGTGTTCAGCGACACCGCGTTGTTCCGCCTCCAGGCCGGCCCGTTTGCCAGCCGCGACGAAGCGCGCGGCGCCGCCGAGCGCATTCGAAGCGCATTGCAGTTGGTGCCTGTGGTGCTGGAAAGACGCTGAGGCCGTGTAGTATTTCTCGATCACACGGTCAGCGCCGCGCCGGCATGCAAGTCTTGCGCCGGTCATCGACAGAAGAATGTCACATTTGGAAACGGCGCGCGGGTATCGTGGGCGAGCCGCGCGGTCCTTGCCCTGCCCGATGCGCCATGCCCAGTTGCAGCCCGAAAGTCCCCCTGAACCCAACCGTGTCAGCCCGCCCTCGCACTGAATCCGCCGCTGCCGGCCGGCGCGGTGTGGTGCGCGCCATGGGCCGCTGGGGTGTGGCGGCCGCGTCCTGGCCGGCGGCCGGCTTGCTGGCGCTTGCGCAAGATCGCCCGGAGGGCCGCGGGTTCAGCATCGGCGGTGTCGGCGCGGCCATCGGCACCATGACCAGCGCACTGGCCGCGTTGGCGCAACGCGGCCAGGCTCCCAAGACACGGGTCGTGCCGCATCTGGGCAGCATCGGCAGCCTGCGGGCAGTGGAGCATGGGGCGCTCGACCTGGCGCTGATCAGCCGGCCGCTGCAGGTCGACGAACGGATGCGCGGCCTGCAGGCCGTGGAGTACGGCCGGACCCCGTTCGCGCTGACCACCCGCATGACCGGGGTGAGCGGCCTGACGCGCGCGCAATTGGCCGCGATGATCGAAAACCCGCACGCCACCTGGCCCGATGGCACGCCGGTGCGGCTGGTGCTGCGGCCCAAGTCCGATGGTGACCATGTGCTGCTGGCCAGCATGGGCGCGCTGGTCGAACTGGCGCTGGCGCGCGCCACCGCGCGCGAGGGCATGGTGATCGCCATCACCGACCAGGAGGCCGCCGACGCCGTGGCGCGGCTGCGCGGCGGCCTGGGCACGTGCAGCCTGTCGTTGCTGCGGGCAAGCGCGCAAGGCCTGGTGCCGCTGGCGCTCGACGGCGTGGAGCCAACGGTGGCCAATGTTGAAAACGCCAGCTACCGCATCGTCAACCGCATGCACATCGCGACCCGCGGCGCGCCGGCCGGCATGGCGCTCGAACTGGTCACCTACCTTCAATCGCCCGACGGCCTGGCGCTTCTGGCGCAATTCGGGCATTCGACCCGCTGGCGCCGATGAGACACCGATCCGGATCCCGAACGCGAAGGCGAACGCCGGCGCCGGCGCCAACGCCCATGGAACGCACGATCACCTGGATCGCGAGCCTGGTCGCGCTGACCATTCTGCTGTTGCTGCCGCTGAGCTACTTTGCCGGCCACTACTACGCCGCGCGGTCGGAGTTGCGCATCGAGGCCGAAGCCAACGCCCGGCTGATCACGCAACTGATCAACGCCACGCCCGACATGTGGCAGTTCCAGACCGATCGGATCGAGGAAATCCTGGCGCGCCGGCCCGGTGACGGCACGGCCGAAACCCGCCGCTTGCGCGATGCGCAGGGCCGCATCATTGCCGAACACGCCCAGGCGCTGGACGAGCCGACCATGGCCCTGGCGCTGCCGGTGTTCGACACCGGGCGCGAGGTCGGGCAGATCGAGATCGAGCGCTCGCTGCGGCCCGCGCTGCTGGGCAGCGGCCTGGCGGCGCTGCTGGCGGCGCTGCTCGCCGGGGCCGTGTTCGTGGCGCTGCGCCTGTTGCCGATGCGGGCGCTGCGGCGCGCCGAAAAGAAGGCCACCGAGCAAACCGCCCATGCCGCCTGGCTCGAAAAAGCCCACAAGGAAGCGACCGACGAGGCGCGCATCAAGACCCAGTTCCTGGCCCGCCTGACCCACGAGATACGCACGCCGCTCGGTGGCCTGCTGGGCATGACCGACTCGCTGCGCAGCGCGCCGATGTCGACCGCCCAGCGGCGCCAGGCCCAGCGCGCGCATCAGTCGGGCGCGGCGCTGATGCAGGTCGTCAACGACATCCTCGACTACTCGAAATTGCAGTCGAACGAACTGACCATGGAGCAGCAGCGCTTCGATCCGGTCTTGCTGGTCGAAAGTGTGATCGAGCTGCTGACGCCGCAGGCCGACAGCGCGGGCCTGGCGCTGTACTACCAGGTCGGGCCGGGCCTGCCGGCCGAGATGGAGGGCGACCCCGCCCGGCTGCGCCAGGTGCTCAACAGCCTGGTCGGCAATGCGCTGAAATTCACCGAGCGCGGCGACGTGAAGGTCAGCGTCTCCTGGATCGCGGCCACGCCGAGCGCCCCCGCGGCGATTCAATTCGAGGTGCGCGACACCGGTGTGGGCATCAGCCCGGAAGACCAGGCCCGGATGTTCCGGCCGTTGTCGCAAATCGATGCCGGCGCGGGCGAGGCCGGCCTGGGGCTGGCCATCAGCCGCCAGCTGGTCCAGTTGATGGGCGGCCAGATCGGCCTGCAAAGCCAGCCCGGGCGTGGCGCCAAGTTCTGGTTCGAGCTGCCGCAGCCGCAAACCGACCTCGTGCTCGCGCAAGCCATGCCGGCCGACGCTTGCGGGCAGCCCCTGCATGTGCTGGTGGCCGATCCGCACACCGGCCGGGCGCGCGCCCTGTGCTGCCGCTTGCTGGCCCTGGGGGTGAGGGTCAACGCGGTCCACAACGCCGGCGCGCTGCGTACCGTGCTGGCCAAGCCGCACAGCCCGTTCACGCACGTGATGGCGCTCGACTCGCTGAAGGTGAACCCGCCGCCGGCCAGCGGCTTGCGCTGGATCGCACTGCATGACAGTGCGCAACAGGAGATCGAGTGGGGCGACGACGAGCCCGGCGTTGCAGCCCTCGGCCTGCCGTGCCGCCGGGACGATCTGGTCCAGGCCTTGCTGGCGGCCCGACCGCTGGCCGAGGTGGTGCGGGACGAGACGGCACACGCCGACCCACGGCCGCACCAGCCGCCTGGGGTGCTTGACACCGAGCCGGCGCAGCCGGCACCGCAGCCACCTCGCCAGCCCGATGCGCCCAGCGTGCTGCTGGTCGAGGGCGACAAGGTCAGCCAGGAAGTGGGCCGCGCGTTGCTCGAAGCCATGGGCTGCGAGGTCTGTGTGGCCGACGACGGGCACGAGGCGCTGCAGCGCCTGCCGCAGGGATTCGGGCTGATCCTGCTCGACCTGCAGATGCCGGGCATGGACGGCTACACCACAGCGCGCGAAATCCGCCACTGGGAGGCGCTCCAGCCCGAACGGCGGCGTGCCGCGCTGGTGGCGTTGAGCGCCGACAGCATCCTGGAGGTGCAGGAGCGCTGCGATGCCGCCGGCATGGACGACATCGTCGGCAAACCGGTCGACCTGGAGGTGCTGCGCGAGACCCTGGAGCGCCACCTGCCCGAGCTGGCGCCGGCCTAGGTCATTCCTGGTATTTCACCGCCTCGACCCGGCGCGGGTCGTCGTGCAAGGCCCAATAGGCCTGCTGCAACTGGCGCGTGACCGGCCCGAACTGGCCCGCCGGCCGGCCCGCGATGGGCGCGCCGTCCAGGTGGCTCACCGCGATCACACCACCGCCGGTGCTGCTGAGGAACACTTCGCTGGCACGGCGCAGTTGTGCCACCGGCAAGGGTTGCACCAGCATCCGCAGGCCGGCGGTCGCGGCCATCTCGATCACGGTGCGGCGCGACACGCCTTCGAGCACACCGGCGTCGGGCGTGACCAGGGCGTCGTCGACGACCGCAAACACATTGAAGCCCGGGCCTTCGGCGACGTTGCCGGCAGCGTCGAGCAAGAGCACGGTTTCGCCGCCGCGCTCGTAGGCCTGGAACAGCGCCATCACCATGTCGAGCCAGTGGTAGTTCTTGATGCGCGGGTCGATGCTGGCCGGCGCGATGCGCTGCACATCGCTGACGATCAGGTTGATGCCGCGCGCCTGCTTCTGCGGATCGGCCAGCCAGACGAACGGAATCGCAAACGCCATGAACTGGTGGGTGCAGGTGCGCGGGTCGCGCGAGCCCGGCGCGGGCCGGCCGCGTGTGCACAACACCTCCACGTAGGCGTCGCGCAGGCCCGAGCGGCGCACACATTCGTGGGCGATGGCGCGCACTTCGGCCGGCGATTTGCCGGGGTCCAGGCGCAGCATGCGCAGGCTGTTGAAGAAGCGCTCAATGTGGTCGCCCAGGCGAAAGAACTTTCCGTGCCACACATGCGCCACGTCGTAGGTGGCGTCCGAGTGCAGGAAGCCCCAGTCGAAGATGGAGATCTTGGCTTCGCTGGGCGGAACAAATTCGCCATCGATGTAGGCACAGCCTTGCATGGCATTCCCCGCAGGTGACTCGACTGGGGAAGAATATCCGCTTCGAACCGGCCCGCACATGAATTACTCCCCCGGCAAGCTGAGTTTCATCTTCATGCTGGCGGTGCTGTTGTCGTTCATCGGCGCGGCCTGGGTGGCGAGCCGCTACCGGGCGGCGATGCGCCGGCTGATGAGCGCGCCGCTGGCGGCCGCACCGCCGGCGTCGCGCGAGGCCGAGCCAGCGCCGATCGACTGGCCCGACCCCATGCCGGTCAGCGCCGCCGGCAACCGGCGCGCTGGCCGCCGGCTGGTCATGTTGCTGGTGGCGCTGTCGGCGCTGATCTCGCTCACCAGCGCGGCCGTGCAACTGCATGTCGTGATGGGAGAGAAAACGCTGTCCATCAACCGGCTGGCGCTGCTGGCCTTCGTGCAGTTGTGGCCGGTGATCCCCAGCCTGGGCCTGCTGTGGCGCTGGTCGCGCTGGCGTGTGCTGGGCGCGCTGGTGTTGTGGTTCGGTCTGTGTTTCGCGCTGCTGGTGTGGCGTTCGGTGGGCAACCAGCCACTCGCGCTGCTCGGTTACCTGGCGTTCGAAATCGGCCCGCCGATGGCGCTGGCCGCCGCGGTGTGCATGGGCGGCGCCACCCGGGCGGTGGCACCGTGGCTGCTGCTGCCGATGCTGGGCCTGGTGTGGGCCTCGCAGACCGGGCTGGACCTGATCGCGCTGATGATCCCGCGCCCGCCGGGCTGGTTCCTCGCGCTGACCGGGTGGTTGGGCGCGCATGCCGTGATGGTGCTGTTCGTGCTGTTGCCGTGGCTGCTGGCCTGGTGGCCGCTGAAGCGGCTCGGCCGCGCGCTCGCCCGTGCCTACGCGCGCAAGTGGTTGTCCGAACTGATGGTGCTGTTCACCACGATGTGGGGCATCTCGCTGCTGGCCAAGGCGCTGATGGCCGCCAGCACCATGGGGCTGGGCGGCGCGGTGATGTTGCTGCCGCTGGCCTGGGTGCCGGTGGCGATGAGCCTGGCCCGGCGCCGGCCGCGCCCCGACCGGCCACCGACACTGCTGGTGCTGCGCGTGTTCCAGCACGACGAGCGCATCCAGGCGCTGTTCGACCACGTGGTCGAACGCTGGCGGCTGACCGGCAACACCGTGCTGATCGCCGGCACCGACCTGCTCGAACGCACCATGGATGCCGGCGACATCTTCACCTTCATCGACGGGCGGCTGGCGGAGCGCTTCATCCACCGCCCGGCCGACGTGGCGCCGCGCCTGGCCGCGTTCGACCTGGCGCCCGACGCCGAAGGCCGCTACCGCATCAACGAGTGTTATTGCCACGACACCACCTGGCGGCAGGCGCTGGACGCGCTGGTGCGGCGCAGCGACGTGGCGCTGATGGACCTGCGCAGCTTCAAGGCGCGCAACGAAGGCTGCCGGCACGAACTGGGCGTGCTGGCGCGCGCGGCGCACATGGCGCGCGTGGTGGTGCTGACCGATGGCGACACCGAGCTGGCGGCGGCCCGTGCCGCGACCGAAGGCGCACCGGCGGGCCGGTTCCTGTGGCTGGACACCGCGCGCATCGACCGCGCCAAGCGGCGCGAGGTGCTGCGGAGTCTGTTTCCAGATAAAAACTGATTGCGGATGGGCGTCGACCGCGCCATCCTCGGCAACCGGCAGCTTGGCCTGCCCAGCGCGCCGCCACCCCAGGAAGACTCGATGAGCCAGCGCCTCCCCTTGTGTTTTGTGCTGATGCCCTTCGGCAGCCAGGCCTGCGCGGCTGGTGTGCTGATCGACTTCGACGCGGTCTACCGCGACCTGGTCGCACCGGCGGTCGAACAGGCGGGCCTGGAGCCGCTGCGTGAAGAACAAACCGGCGGTGTGATCGACAAGCCGATGTTCGAGCGGCTGCTCCTGAGCGAACACGCGGTGGCCGACCTGACGCTGGCCGACCCAAACGTTTTCTACGAACTCGGCCTGCGCCACGGCCTGAGCCACGGCCAGACCCACGGCATTCGCGCCGGCGCCACGGCGGCGCTGTTCGCCGAGGGCGCCGGCCGCTTGCCGTTCGACGCCGCGCTGCTGCGCGGGCTGCCGTATTTGCTCGGCGCCGACGGCCGGCCGGCCCGGATCGACGCCGACCGCGCGGCGCTGGTGGCGCGGCTCAAGGCGCAGCGCGAAACCGCCGCCGACAGCCCGCTGGTGCAACTGGTCGATGGCTTTGCCGACATCCAGCGGCTCAAGACCGATGTGTTCCGCGAGCGCGTCGACTATTCGCGCCACACCAAGCAGCGCCTGGCACACGCGCGCCAGCGCGGCGCCGACGCGGTGCATGCGATCGGGAGCGAGCTCGCCGCATCGCCCACCTGGGCAAGCGACACCGAGGCGGCGATCCTGGTCGATCTGTGCCTGTCGTACCGCGCGGTCAAGGACTGGCCCGCGATGATCGCGCTGGTCGCCGCGATGCCTGCGCCGCTGGCCGCCACGACCCTGGTGCAGGAGCAGCTCGGCTTCGCACTCAACCGGGCCGGCCGGCCCGACGACGCGCAAGCGGTGTTGACGGCGCTGATCGTGCGCCGTGGCGCGTCGTCCGAGACCTGCGGCATCCTCGGCCGGGTTTTCAAGGACCGCTGGGAAGCGGCGTTGCGCGCCGGCGACCGCGCGGCCGCCCAGCGCTGGCTGGTCAACGCGATCGACGCTTACCTGCAGGGTTTCGAGGCCGACTGGCGCGATGCCTATCCGGGCGTCAACGCGGTGACGCTGATGGAGCTGAAAGAGCCGCCCGATCCGCGCCGCACGCGGCTGATCCCGGTGGTGGCCTACGCGGTGGAGCGGCGCATCGCCGCCAGCCGGCCCGACTACTGGGACCACGCCACCCAGCTGGAACTGGCGGTGCTGGCGCGCGACGAGGGCACGGCCAGCGCTGCGCTCGAAGACGCGCTGGCGGCCGTGCGCGAACCGTGGGAGCCGGAATCGACCGCCCGAAACCTGCGCCTGATCCGACAGTGCCGCGAGCAGCGCGGCGAGCCGCTTGCCTGGGCTGCCGCGCTGGAGCGCGCGCTCGATCGGCGCGCCGCCTGAGGACAAAACCATGACACTGCCCACCTTCAAGGCCTTCCTGAGCCACCGCTACAAGTCGGCCGATGTGAACCAGCGCTTTTTCGAGCTGCTGACCGCCTGCGCGCACGTGCAGTTCGAAGTCGACGTCGGCTCCAAGCCCACCAACGTGACCCGGCTGGAGCGCTTTGTGCGCGACGCCGATGCGTTTGTCGGCATCTGCCCGTATCCATCCAGCGCCGAGGCGCGCCCGAGCCGCGAGGCGATCCAGGAGGAATCGAAATACTTCCGGCTCGAGCTCGATCTGGCGATCCGCTCCGGCAAGCCGGGCATCGTGTTTGTCGACCAGCGTTATGGCAGCGCGATCTGCGTGCCGTCCAGCCTGCGTGAATGCCGCTACGACCACCGTGAAGTGGCCCGCGCCGGCCCGCTGCGGCGCGAAGACAGCTTGCGCGAGCAGGCGCGCGCGTTCGCCGATGACGTGGCCGCGGCGATGCGCCGCCATGCCGATCCCGGCCGGGCCCCGGGGCTCGACCAGGTCGGCCTGTTGCTGCCCGGCGGCGCCGGCGCGCCGTATTCCGCCGCCGACGCCGACAGCCTGGCCGGGCAGTTGCGCGGCCTGTCGCTCAACCCGGTCGAGCTGGACACTGGCCGCGGCGCCGACGGCGAGTTCATGCGCCGCCTCGAAAGCCTGGACTGGGTGTTGACCGACATCGGCGCCAGCGCGTGCGCAGGCGGCCTGCCGGCCTACCTGCACGCGCGCTTCGTGCCGCAGCTTCGTTTGATCCATGCCCCGTCCGACGGCGTGGCGGCGCGCTCGCCACTCGAAGACGGGATCCTCAAATCGTTCGAGGCCGGTTATCCGAAAGACATCGTCCGCTGGCACGACAGCGACTCTCTGCTGCACCAGGTGGTGCAGCGCCTGTCGGTGATCTACGAGCCGCGCAAGTACATCGGCAGCACCGCTGAAGCGACGGCCTATTTTGCGAGCGCCACGCTGCGCAAGGAAACCGTGTTCCTGAGCTACGCGGGCGAAGACCGGGCCCGCGTCGAAGGGGTGGCGCAGGCGCTGCGGCGCATCTTCCAGAACGTGTTCGACTACCGCGACCAGGGCCAGTCCATCGTGCCGGGCAGCCGCTGGATCGAGGAAATCTTCGACAAGCTGTCGGGCAGCGCGCTGGCCGTGCCGCTGGTGTCGCCAGCCTACTTTGCGAGCGGCAACTGCACCCACGAAGCGCGCGAAATCGTCGCGCTGGCCGACAACCGCAAGATCCGCCTCGTGCCGGTGAAGCTGCACGACGGGCCGCTGGAGCTGCCGAGCTGGATGGGCGACATCCAGTACCTGCGCGGCTGGGAATATGCCTCGGCCGAGGCGTTGACACAGCGCATCGTGGCGGCCTACGACATGCCCAAGCCCTAGTACTCCGACCCAGAGATTTCGGAACATGAAAGCGCGTCTTCGACCCGATGGCGGCGTTGCAAATCCTCGCAATACCTTTGGGTATTGCTGTGGTTTGCGCCTTGCCCTCGGGCCGAATCCATCGCTTTCATCATGTTCCGAAACCTCTGCGCCGGAATACTGGCCTGCCGCGCCGGCGCCCTACAACTTGGGGTTTGCGCAGCGCCCGTGGCGCGACGATGATGTGGACCCCCCACCGACGGAGCGAGCCATGACCGAACGCAAGCCCTCAGCCGCCGCCGCCAAACCCCAGGCGCTGTCCCTGCACATCGGCTTGAACGAGGTGAGCGCGGCCGCCTATGCCGGCTGGACCGGGCCGCTGGCGGCGTGCGAGTTCGATGCCAACGACATGGCGGCGATCGCCAGGTCGCGCGGCATCAAGCCCACGCTGCTGCTGGGCAAGAAGGGCAGCCGCGCCAACGTGCTGGCTGGTATTCGGCGTGCCGCCAAGGCGCTGGCTGCGGGAGACTTGTTGCTGCTGAGCTACTCCGGCCACGGCGGCCAGGTGCCCGACGTGAGCGGTGAAGAAGCCGACAAACAAGACGAAACCTGGTGCCTGTACGACGGCCAGTTGATCGACGACGAGTTGTACTTCGAGCTCAGCCGCTTCAAGGCCGGTGTGCGCATCCTGGTGTTGTCCGACAGCTGCCACAGCGGCAGCGTGGTGCGCGCCGGCCCGCCCGCGCCGGGCACGCCGCACCAGCGGCCCAAGCTGATGCCTCCCGCCGTGGGCCTGCGCGTGTATGCCGAACACAAGGTGTTCTACGACAAGCTGCAGCGCGACGTGGCCAAGGCCGCCGGTAGCGCCGTGGTCGACCCCGACACCGCGCTGGCCAACGTGGCCGCGAGCGGCCGGCTCAGCGCGATCGTCAAGAAATTCAACCCGGCGGTGATCCTGATCTCGGGCTGCCAGGACAACCAGACCTCGATGGACGGCGACCACAACGGCGCGTTCACCGAACAGCTGCTCAAGGTCTGGAACCACGGCGGGTTCAGCGGCGCCTACGCCAACTTCCACGCCCGCATCAAGGCCGGGCTGCCGCACACGCAGTCGCCCAACCTGTTCACGCTGGGCCAGGCGGGCCGCTTCCTGGCGCAGGCGCCGTTCACCGTCTGAGAGGCTGAGAGTCTTTCAATCATGCCCGCTCATCACACCAGAAGACGCCCGCTCGTCGTTGCAAATGCTCGCCATAGCCCGAGCTATGCCTGCGCTTTGCGCCTGGATCGGCCGCCTTCTGGCGCGCTGCTCGGA
>JANORB010000269.1:0-2701 GCA_031415135.1 Methylibium sp. | reverse complement strand
TCCATCTGCTTGCGCGCTTCGGGCGGCAGGTCTTTCATGCGCTCCATCGGGTCGGGCGCCTTCTGGCCGTCGACCTCGCGTTCGCTTTGCACTTGCCACAGGCCGGGCTTGATCGGCGGGGTGGATTGGGCGTGCGCGCCGCCGGCCGCACCGATGAGCGCCGCCGCGGCGGTCAGCCATCGAGTCAGGGTCAGTTGCATTCGGGTCTCCTTGGGTGATCTGGAACAGGCGGCGAAATGATGGCACGCCAGCGGCCGCCTGCCGTCGATGGATGCAGTGCGCTTCGGTTGAGCGCGTGAGAGGACCGCATTCACAACTTTTGACACAAATGGCACAACGCGTCCCCACGACGGGGGATGTTTTGCGAGGGCCGATGTAACAAAATCCTCGCTGCGCAGCGGCCCACCCTGAGCCGGCCGCAGCGCGATGCCGGGCCGATGCAAACGATCCGCCCTGGCTGTGGAGCCGTCATGCCGCAAACCTACAACGTTGGATCCCGTTCGCTTTTTGTCACCGCCATCGCCTGGCTGTTCATCGTGCTGGCCGCGCTGGCGTCGGTGTCGGCGCTGGTGCAAAACGCGGCCGTCACGTCCTTGTTGCCGGGCTTGCAGGCCGGCGCCGGCAGCCACCCGCTGCCGCTGTTGACCGGCCTGCTGGTGGGCTACCTGCCGTGGGTGGTGGGCACCGGGCTGGTGCTGTCGTTCGCCACGCTCGCCTCGGCGATCGGCCTGTTGTTGCGGCTGGACTGGGCCCGGCGGGCCTTCATCGGCCTGCTCGCCTTTGCCATCGTGGCCAACCTGCTGGGCATGTGGCTGCAGCACGAGGTGGTGCAGTCGGTGGTGAGCAGCACGCTCAGCAGCGCGCTGATCCCGGCGCAGGCGCTGGGGGTGTTCGGCGGCTTCGTCACCGCCGCGCGCGTGATGGCGATCGTGATGACGCTGCTGGCCTGCGTGCTGCTGGCCTGGATCATCCGGCGCTTGATGTCGCCCGGCGTGCGGCAGGAATTCGCCTGAACCGCGCGCGCTGACACGGGCTCAGCCTCTCAGCGCAGGTCACCGTCCACGTAGAACCAGCGCCCGTCCTCGCGCACGAAGCGGCTGGTCTCGTGCAGGCGCTGGGCGCGGCCACCGAGTTTGCTGCGCGCGACAAATTCGACGATGGCCCGGTCGCTGCCTTGTTGCTCGTGGCGGCGCACCTGCAGCCCCAGCCACTTCAACCCGGCTGGGTCGGGCGCCAGCGCGGGCGGCCGCGTGCTGGCGTGCCAGGTGGCGAGCAGGTAGCCGTGCAGGCCCAGCACGCAGGCGCTGTAGCGGGAGCGCATCAAGGCCTCGGCGGTGGGCGCCGACAAATGCAGCGCGCCGCTGTGATAGCGGCCACAGCACACTGCGCAAGCCAGGGCGCTGCCGCAGGGGCAGGTGGGGGTGATCACGCCAGCGCCAGCTCCCAGGTCTCGCCCACCAGCGCGTGGCCGAAGCGGGTGTGCGGCGCGCTGGCCACCAACTGGTAGCCGCTGTTGCGGTAAATGCCGCGCGCGGCCAGCAGCAGCGAGTGGGTCCACAGCACGATCTTGCGGTAGCCGGCCTGGCGCGCAAAACGTTCGCATTCGGCCACCAGCCGCCGGCCCAGCCCGAGCCCGCGCGCGGCCGGCTCGACCAGCAGCAGGCGCAGTTGCGCCACGCCGTCGATCGGCGCCTGGGTCGCATCGTCACGCGCCTGGACCAGGAACACGCTGCCCACGTTCGCACCGTCGCGCTCGGCGATCCAGCAGACCTCGCGCCGGGGGTCGAAGCGCTCGATGAAGTCGGCCGTGATGCGCGCCACCAGGGCTTCGAAGCGTTGGTCCCAGTGGTATTCGCTGGCATACAGCGCGCCGTGGCGCGACACCACCCAGCCCATGTCGCCCGCGCGCTGCGGGCGCAGCAGCAGCGGCGCCGGTTGGCGCGGCGCATCGCCGAGCAGCGTTTCGATCGTGGCCATGGCCTGCAGCAGGTGCTGCTGCCGCGGCTCGGTCAGGCCGGCCAGCAGGCCGCCCACATCGGCCTGCGAGCGGGTGTTCAGCGGCGCGAAGGCGCGGCGCCCGGCGGCCGACAGGCTCAGATGCTGATGCCGCGCGTCGTCCTTGGAGCGAATGCTCTTGACCAGCCCGCGCTGCTTGAAGCCGCTGAGCAGCCGGCTCAGGTAGCCGGGGTCCAGGTTCAACTCGCGCGCCAGTTCGGTGGCCGTGCCGCCGTCGCGGTGGGCCAGCTCCCACAGCAGGCGCGACTCGGTCAGCGTGAACCGCGTGTGAAGCAGCCCCTCGTGCAGCACGCCGATGCGGCGGGTGTAGAAGCGGTTGAATTCGCGGATCGCCTCGATGCGGGCGGCGAGGGGGTCGTCTGGCGCTGCGGTTTCGGGCATCGGCGTGGGTTCGAGAGTGGATGAAGACATTCTTCCGCACATGAGTGCCAAAAGCAACTGATTACTTGCCTTTAGTTTGTTTGGGGTGGCCTTGCCGAAATCCGGCCGCGGCGCCGCCAACCGGCCCGAAAGCCCGGGGCTTGCATCGGAGACTGTATAAAACTAAGGGGTATCCGATTAGCTCCAGTAGGCGCTGGTGTACTGGATGCCCATCCAGTTATGCTAACTGGCCTTTTCCGCCCTGGGAAGTGGCGAGACGACGTTTTCGTAGGTCACCGGGCCGGTGACCACAGCTTGCTGAAGC
>JANORB010000268.1:0-2353 GCA_031415135.1 Methylibium sp. | reverse complement strand
ATGTTGATGGTGCGCAGCAGCGCATCGTTGTCGCGCAACGCGGCTTCGAGCCGGGTTTGCGACAGGTGTCGTTCGGTCACGTCGCTGCCGATTTCCATGAATCCGGCAAGCTGGCCCTGCGCGTCGCGCAGCGGCTGGATCTCGGTGTCGATCCAGTACTCGCGGCCGTCCTTGGCGCGGTTGAGAAGTTCCACCCTGCACGGGGTGCCGGCGGCGGCCGAGTCGGCCAGGGCCTTCAGCACCGCCGGCTCGGCCTTGCCGCTGCCCAGCAACTCGCCGGGTGTCTTGCCCAGGGCGTCGTCCAGCGCATAGCCGCTGACACGCGTGAAGCCTTCGTTGATCCAGTTGATGCGCAAATCGCGGTCGGTGATCGTGACCGAATTCGAGGTTCGCTTGACCACCTGGGCGAGCCGGTCGAGGTCGAGCGTCATCTCGCGGGCCAGTCTTTCGGCGCGGCGCAGGCCGGTGGCCTGCAGGCGCAGAAGCCCGGCGAGCAAGGCACTGGCCAGGGAGCCGGCAACGAACAACAGCCAAGCCGGAGAGCCGTTGAATGACGAATCGAACAGTGGTGTGCTGCGAATCCGCAGCGTGGCATCGCGGCCCGGCAGCGCCACGCTGCGCAGGGTCTCGAAGCGGCTGGCATGGGGCGCGTTGGTGACAGCGCCCGCTTGGGCTGCGGCGTGGGCAATGGAGTCGAACACAAGCGGGTTCGACGCCGTGACATCCTTCGCGTCGATCAGCTCGAAGCTCACCTGGCCGGTGGCGACATCGGCAATCCCGTCGAGCAACTCACCGGCCACGATGGGGGCGAACAGCAGGCCCGTGAGCGCCGCGCGGCGCTGCGGCGGCGTCACGGGGTTGGTGCCGTTGCGATACACCGGCACGTACAACTGGAAGCCCGGGCTGTGGAGGCTGTCCTGCACCAGCGCGACCACCCCGCTGAGGGTGGGCAGGCCGGTCTCGACGGCGTGCTCCGCCGCCCGCCGCCGCACCGCTTCGGAGCCCACGTCGAGCCCGCTGGCGCCAAGGTTACGGGCCGCCGGCTCGATGTATTTGATGACGTACAAATCGTCGAGGCCCCGGGTTTGCAAGGCGCGCACCGCGAACTGCGGCTCACCGTCCGCGCGCTCGGTGGCCACGAAGGTGTCGAGCTGGTCGCGCGCCACGCGCTCGATGAAGCCGAACCCCCGCACGCCGGGAAATTCGCGCGCCAGGTCGCGCGACTCGACGTAGGCGCGAAACTCGGCGCGCGTCACTTCGCGGCTCGCCGCATAAACGCCGCGGGCGCCGTGCATGCCGTAGATCGGTTGGCGAAAGCGGCGCGAGACTTCATCGGCCACCCGCTCCGTGCTGCGTTCGAATTCGGCCTGGACGTGGGATTCGATGTTGTCCCACAGCCAGACGCCGGTCGCCGCGGAGACGCTCAGGCCCAGCCCGAACACGACGGCGGGCAGCAAGGCGCTGGAAAGCCAGGGAGCGCGTGGCGGGCGTGGGGTCATGAAGCTTGTCTCGCAGCCGAGCGCCCGCCGGATCGGAAATCGTCCGGGCCACGCTGTGGCCGGATTCTGGCCGGTCCACGTCCCGGCGATGCGGCAATATGCCCGCTGATTGCCGCCCTGATGGTGCCGACGGCGGGGCCGATTCGCTACTCGCCGGGGCCGAGCCCGGCCACGCGCCGGACGGGTTGTTTCCACGCTCCGCTGCGGATGTCGTCGAACGTGAGGCGGCGCACCTCGACGCTGGCGAGGCCCGAGATGCCCAGCTTGAGCGCTGCGGCCCGGCTCAGGTCGATCACCCGGCCGTCCTTGAACGGGCCGCGGTCGTTCACGCGCACCACCACCTGCTGGCCATTGCGCCGGTTGCGCACCACGGCGTAGCTGGGCAGCGGCATGGTCTTGTGGGCGGCGGTCATCCGGTGCATGTCGTAGACCTCGCCGTTGGCGGTGCGGCGGCCGTGGAATGGCGCGCCGTACCACGACGCGATGCCGACGTCGGCCATCGGCACATCGCTGTTGGCGGGCTGGTAGTGCTGGCCGCGAACGCGGTACTGCAGGTTGGGCTGGGACGCGGAAATGCGCTCGACGCGCGGCACCGCGTCCGCAGGTTCGGCGGCCGCGCGGGCCGGCCGGGCGGCGGCGATGGGCGGCGGCGTTGCCGGCGCGGGCGGGGGTTCGAGGCGCGGCGCCGGCTCAGCGGGTGGTGGCCTGGCACCGGTGTCGATGACGGCGGGCCGGGCGGTGTGGCCCGGCAACGGCACGCTGGTGCAGCCCGCCGCGAGCCCGCAGACGGCCAGCACCAGCCACCAGCGTCGAAGAATGCCCGGCAACAGCGGCGCCGTGGAAGATCGGTGTGA
>JANORB010000267.1:0-14759 GCA_031415135.1 Methylibium sp. | reverse complement strand
GGCGAATACCGAAGTGCGCAGCACGGAGGTTGCCTGATGAGCCGCCGGGCCGTTCCCAAGGCGCATACCGCAGTGCGCAGCACGGAGGTTGCCTGATGAGCCGCTGGGCCGTCCCCAAGGCGAATACCGAAGTGCGCAGCACGGAGGTTGCCTGATGAGCCGCCGGGCCGTTCCCAAGGCGCATACCGCAGTGCGCAGCACGGAGGTTGCCTGATGAGCGGCAGACTCCAGCCCGTCGTTTCTCAATGCGGCATTCGCAGAGCCGTCGAATTGTCTGGGTCGATATTCCGGTCCCCGACTTGGTTCGAGCCATCGACTGGTGTGGCCGGCGCAGTGACCGGGTATTTGCGGAACGGAGCCGGCCACTTCGCTGACGGCCTTGCTCGTTCAACCGAAGCAAGCCGCGACCTCAAGCCTTCGCGTAAGCCTCCAACGACGCCGGCTTGATCCGCGACGCCATTCCCGCGCATCCGAACGCGTTGAACCGATCAACACACACATCGCGCGCCGCCGCCGTGGCGTCCTTCAAGAACTTGCGCGGGTCGAATTCGCTGCGGTGCTGGTTCATCGAGCGGCGCATCGCGCCGGTCATGGCCAGGCGGATGTCGGTGTCGATGTTTATCTTGCGCACACCGTGTCGAATGCCTTCCTGGATTTCTTCGACCGGCACGCCGTAGGTTTCTTTCAGCTCGCCGCCGTTGTCGCGGATGATCTTCAGCCATTCCTGCGGCACCGACGACGAGCCGTGCATCACCAGGTGCGTGTTCGGGATGCGCGCATGGATGTCCTTGATGCGCTGGATCGCCAGAATGTCGCCGGTCGGCTTGCGGCTGAACTTGTAGGCGCCGTGGCTGGTGCCGATGGCAATCGCCAATGCATCGACGCCGGTTCTGGCGACGAAGTCGGCGGCCTGTTCGGGGTCGGTCAGCATCTGCTCGTGGGTCAGCGCGCCTGCGGCGCCCGAGCCGTCTTCTTCACCGGCCAGGCCCGATTCGAGCGAGCCCAGGCAGCCCAGTTCACCTTCGACCGACACGCCCACCGCATGCGCCATGTCGACCACGCGGCGGGTCACGTCGACGTTGTAGTCGTAGCTCGCCGGTGTCTTGGCGTCGCTCATCAACGAGCCGTCCATCATCACGCTGGTGAAACCCGAGCGGATCGACTGCATGCACACGGCCGGGCTGGCGCCGTGGTCCTGGTGCATCACGATCGGGATGCCGGGGTACATCTCCACGGCGGCTTCGACCATTTTGCGCAGGAAGGGCTCGCCGGCGTATTTGCGCGCACCGGCCGAGGCTTGCAGGATCACCGGGCTGTCGGTCTTCAACGCGGCCTGCATGATGGCCTGGATCTGCTCCAGGTTGTTGACGTTGAAGGCCGGCACGCCATAACCGTGCTCGGCCGCGTGGTCCAGCAGTTGTCGCAATGAAATCATGGCCATGGAGGGTTCCTGTGGAAACGGGTGGGTCGGCGCTTGCGCTGAGGCGGGTTGCGCTCAGGCGGGTTGTGCTCAGGCGGGTTGCGCTCAGGCGGGTTGCGCTCAGGCGGGCTGCGCTTCGGTCGAGGTGGCGTGCACCGCGGCGACGAGTTGCGCGGCGCGCCTGGCGACCGCCGCGGCGGTGATGCCGAAATGCTGGAACAGCGCGGCCGCCGGGGCCGACTCGCCGAAACGGTCGAGCCCGATCACGTCGCCGTCGTCGCCAACGTACTTCCACCACAGCCCGGTGCTGCCGGCTTCGACCGCCAGGCGCGGCAGGTGGCGCGGGATCACGGCCTGGCGGTGGCTGGCGTCCTGGCGCTCGAACGCTTCCATGCACGGCATGCTGACCACACGCGCGGCAATGCCTTGCTCGGCCAGCAGCGCCGCCGCGGCCAGCGCCACGCCCACTTCGGAGCCGGTGGCGAGCAGGGCCACTTGCTCGCCCGCGGGTTGGCGCAGCACATAGGCGCCGCGCGCGATGTCGGCGATGCGCTCGCACCCGTCGCCCGCGTGCGGCAGCGCCTGGCGCGACAGCAGCAGGCAGCTCGGCCCGCTCTTCGGTGCCGCGCCGCGGCGCAGCGCTTCGCGCCAGGCTACCGCTGTTTCGGTGGCATCGCACGGGCGCCACACATCGACGTTCGGAATCAGCCGCAGGCTCGACGCATGTTCGACCGACTGGTGCGTGGGCCCGTCTTCGCCCAGGCCGATCGAGTCGTGCGTGAACACGTGGATGACCGGCAGGCGCATCAGCGCCGCCATGCGAATGGCGTTGCGCGAGTAGTCACTGAACGTCAGGAACGTGCCGCCGAACGGCCGGTAGCCGCCATGCAGCTGGATGCCGTTCATGATGGCCGCCATGCCGAACTCGCGCACGCCGTAGTGCACATGGTTGCCCACTGCCGTGCCCTTGAGCGGGCGGTGGCCGTTCCAGTCGGTCAGGTTCGAGCCGGTCAGGTCGGCCGAGCCACCCAGCAACTCCGGCATCCGCGGGCCGAACTGGTTCAGCGCATCTTGCGATGCCTTGCGCGTGGCGACTGCGGCGGCCTTGGCCTCTGCGGCGGTGCAGGCGGCCTCAAGGGCTGATTCGACTTCGGCGGTCAACCCACCTTCCCTGAGGTGGCGACGCAGCAATTCGCCAGCCAGTTCGGGGTGCGCTTGGGCATACGCCTCGAAGCGCTTGTGCCACGCGGCCTGCACGGCGGCGCCGTTGTCCAGCGCCGACCAGGCCTGCGCCACGGCGGCCGGGATCTCGAACGGTGGCGCGCTCCAGCCCAGCGCCTGGCGGGTCAATCCGATCTCGGCTTCGCCCAGCGCTTCACCGTGGGCCTTGGCCGTACCCGCGCGATTCGGCGAGCCCTGGCCGATGCGCGTCTTGCAGCAGATCAGCACCGGCTTGTTCGACGCCTGGGCAGCGGCGATCGCGGCGTCGAGGGCGGCGAAGTCGTGCCCGTTCACATCCCGCAGCACGCTCCAGCCATAAGCCTCGAAGCGGCCCGGCGTGTCGTCGTTGAACCAGCCCTTCACGTCGCCGTCGATCGAGATGCCGTTGTCGTCGTAGAACACGATCAGCTTGTTCAAGGCCCACGTGCCGGCCAGCGAACAGGCCTCGTGGCTGATGCCTTCCATCAGGCAGCCGTCGCCCAGGAACACGTAGGTGCGGTGGTTGACGATGTCGTGCCCGGGGCGGTTGAATTCGGCGCCGAGCAGCTTCTCGGCCAGCGCCATGCCCACTGCATTGCTGATGCCCTGCCCGAGCGGCCCGGTGGTGGTCTCGACGCCCGGCGTCACGTCGACTTCGGGGTGCCCGGGCGTGCGTGAGTGCAGTTGGCGGAAGCGCTTGATCTCGCTCATCGGCAACTCGTAGCCGCTCAGGTGCAGCAGCGCATACAGCAGCATCGAGCCGTGGCCGTTGGAGACAACAAAGCGGTCGCGGTCCAGCCACTTCGGGTCGGCCGGGTTGTGGCGCAGGTGATGGCGCCACAGCGCTTCGGCAATGTCGGCCATGCCCATCGGCATGCCGGGGTGGCCGGAGTTGGCAGCCTGAACGGCGTCCATCGCCAGCGCCCGGATGGCATTGGCGCAGTGGCTGCGAACTGACAAATCATCAGGCCATGCAGCGGCTGGAGGTGGGTTCATCGAGGGGCTCCGAAGTGGGGAAAAACGGGTCGCGGGCAGCGGCGTTGCGGCTCAGACTGCCTGCGACTTCTTGCGCCGCTCCATCAGCCGCATGATCATCGGCGTCAGGATCAATTGCATCGCCAGTTCCATCTTTCCGCCCGGCATCACCAGGGTGTTGGCGCGCGACATGAACGAGTCGTGGATCATGCTCAGCAGGTACGGGAAGTCGAAGCCGCGCGGGTCCGAGAAGCGGATCACCACCAGGCTTTCGTCGGCGGTGGGAATGCTGCGCGCGATGAACGGGTCGGAGGTGTCGACCACCGGCACGCGCTGAAAGTTGATGTGGGTGCGCGTGAACTGCGGGCAGATGTAGTGCACGTACTCGTGCATGCGGCGCAGGGTCACGTCGGTCACCGCTTCGGTCGAATAACCGCGCGTGCTCTTGTCGCGGTGGATCTTCTGGATCCATTCGAGGTTGATGACCGGCACCACGCCGATCAGCAGGTCGGCATGGCGGGCGATGTCGACCTTCCCGGTCTTCACGCCGCCGTGCAGCCCCTCATAGAACAGCAGTTCGCTCGGCGGCAGCGGCTCCCACGGCGTGAAGGTGCCGGGCGCTTGTTTGTAGGGCGCGGCCTCTTCGTCGTTGTGCAGGTACTTGCGGCTCTGGCCGTTGCCGCGCTCGGCGTAGTCGCGGAACAGGTTTTCGAGTTCGGCAAACAGGTTGGCGTCTTCGCCGAAGTGGCTGAACTGGCGGTTGCCGGCCACTTCGGCCTCGGCCATCGCGACCTTCATGGCCTGGCGGTCGAAACGGTGGAAGCTGTCGCCTTCGACGATCGCCGCACTGACGCCTTCGCGCCGAAAAATGTTCTCGAAGGTGCGAGTCACCGACGTGGTGCCGGCACCCGACGAGCCGGTGATGGCGATGATGGGGTATTTGGTGGACATGCAGTGCCTTGAGGGGTGAGCAGCCGTGCGGCGCTTGCAGGATCAGGCCGAGGTGGCGAACAGGCCACGCTTGCCGAACAGCGGCGACGTGTAGGTGTCTTGCGGTTCTTCGTTGTGGTACTGCTCGATGCGGGAGACTTCGTCAGACGAGCCGAACACAAACCCGACGCGCTGGTGCAGCGACTCGGGCTGCAACTCCATCAGCCGCCTGCGCCCGGTGCTGGCCATACCACCGGCCTGCTCGATCAGGAACGAAATCGGGTTGGCTTCGTACAGCAGGCGCAGCCGGCCCGCCTTGCCGGCGTCCTTGGTGTCGCGCGGGTACATGAACACGCCGCCGCGCATCAGGATGCGGTGCGTTTCGGCCACCAGCGAGGCGATCCAGCGC
Organism: Methylibium sp.; assembly: GCA_031415135.1. Classification (GTDB taxonomy): domain Bacteria; phylum Pseudomonadota; class Gammaproteobacteria; order Burkholderiales; family Burkholderiaceae_C; genus LGRD01. The sequence goes on along the minus strand of JANORB010000267.1, from coordinate 9,825 downwards.
ATGTTGAAGTCGGCGCCGCGCGGCCCGGTGCTGCCGGCCATGCACTCGTCGACATAGCGCTTGACGGCCGGCTCCCAGAAGCGGCTGTTCGACGCGTTGATGGCAAATTCGCGCGTGTTCTTCGGGATGCTCAGGTTCGGGTGGCTCAGCACCCATTCGCCGAGTTGCGGCTCCAGCGTGAAGGCGTGGGTGCCGGCGCCCAGGGTCAGCACCAGCATGGTCGACGGACCATAGATCGCGTAGCCGGCACACACCTGCTGTGTGCCGGGCTGCAAAAAGTCTTGCGGCGCCGGGTCCAGCTCGGGCGTGATGGCGCGCGTGACCGAGAAGATGCTGCCCACCGCCACGTTCACGTCGATGTTGGACGAGCCGTCCAGCGGGTCGAAGGCCAGCAGGTACTTGCCGCGCGGGTATTGCGCCGGCAGCGTGTAGATGTGCTCCAGCTCTTCGGACACCATGCCGGCCACGTGCCCGCCCCATTCGTTGGCGCGCAGGAACATCTGGTTGCTCAGCACGTCGAGCGCCTTCTGTTCTTCTCCCTGCACGTTGACGCTGCCGGTGCCGGCCGCGTTGGTGGCATTCCCCAGCACACCGGCCAGGCCGCCATAGGCCACCTTGCGCGAGATGGCCTTGCAGGCCAGCGACACGTCGGTGATCAGCGCGTTCAAGTCACCGGTGGCCTGCGGGGCGCGGCGGCGTTCTTCGATCAGGAACTGGGTGAGGGTGGACTTTCCTCCGGTGGGCATGACAGGGCTCCCTGGTGTTCGAGTGTTTGAATCAAGCGTTGACGATCCGTTGGCGCCCGTGCAGCAACTCGGCCAGCAGTTGCTGCGGCGTGTCGATGTGTCTGGGGTCGAGGCCCGCGGGAACAGCGTCGTGGCCATAACCCCAGGCCACCAGCGCGGCCGGGCAGCCGGCGGCGCGAGCGGCGAGCAGGTCGGCCGGGCCATCACCGACCATCAGCACGCGTGCCGGCGCCAGCCCCAGGCTGGCCGCCGCAGCCAGCAGCATGGCGGGCCCCGGCTTTCGCTGCGCCGCGCTGTCGGCGCCGTGCACGCCGGCCAGGAACGGCAGGATGTCGGCCGCGTCGAGCACCGCGCGCGCCAGCGGCGTGGGCTTGTTGGTGATGACCACCATCGGCAGCACCCGGTGCAGGCCGGTGATGAGATCAATGATGCCGCGATAGACCCGGCCGTCGACCAGCGGCGCAGCGAGCGTGGCAACGTCGAAGGCGCGCCGCAGCCGCACTCGCAGCGCGTTGTCGTCAAGCGCCACGCCTTGTTCGGTCAACGCGCGCTGGATCAGCAGGTCGGGCCCATCGCCGATCCAGGCGCGCACGGTGGCCAGGTCGAAGCGGCGCAGCCCTTCCTGAGCGAGCGACGAATTCAGCGCGTGGCTGATGTCGGGAGCGCTGTCGACCAGGGTGCCGTCGAGGTCGAAGGCAACCGCGGCGATGGCGTGCGGTCCGGGCTGATCGTCCTGATCGTGCTGATCGTGCTGATCGTGCATTGCGCCGCCCCGTCAGGCTGAAGGCCGGCTCTGCTGGCCGAGCAGCGCCTCGGCGCGGATCGAAGCGATCGCCTGCGCGTACCGGCCACCGGTGAACACCGCCGAGCCGGCCACCAGCGTGTCGGCCCCGGCGCTGCCGACGCGGCGTGCGTTGTCGGCCTTCACACCACCGTCGACTTCGAGCCAGATGTCGCGGCCGGTCGCGTCGATGCGCTTGCGCACCGCCTCGATCTTGGGCAGCGTCGACTCGATGAAGCTCTGCCCGCCGAAGCCGGGGTTGACCGACATCAGCAGCACCAGGTCGAGCTGCTCCAGCACGTGGTCGAGGTAACTCAGCGGCGTGGCCGGGTTGAACACCAGGCCGGCCTTGCAGCCGCTGGCGCGGATCAGCTGGATCGTGCGGTCGACGTGCTCGCTGGCTTCGGGGTGGAACGAGATGATGGAAGCCCCCGCCTGCGCAAACATCGGGATCAGCGCGTCGACCGGCTTGACCATCAGGTGCACGTCGATCGGCACCGTCTTGCCGCCCGAGGTGGCGTACGGTTTGATGGCCTGGCACACCAGCGGGCCGACGGTGAGGTTGGGCACGTAGTGGTTGTCCATCACGTCGAAGTGGATCAGGTCGGCACCGGCCTGGATGATGGCGGTGACCTCCTCGCCCAGGCGCGCGAAGTCGGCCGACAGCAGGCTGGGTGCAATTCTCATGGCGGGGTTCATCAAGCGTTTCCTTGGGTGAGCCCGTAGATCGAGCCGGATGCTCGCCGCGGGGTGGCCAATTGTTGCAATTCCTCGCAGCGGAGCCAGGCGGCTGAACGCAGCTTGCCCCCGGGTTCGCCGGCCAGCGGGTGCATCGGGTCGCCCAGGTGGGGCAACACCAGCGCGGCGGCGCCGAAGTCGCTGCCTTCGGTCCAGAAGGTCGGCGTGACCACGGTCCACAAGCCGGCCGCGGTGGCCGCGCGCAGGCCGTTGAAGGAGTCTTCGAAGGCCACCGCCTGGTCGGCGTGCAGGCCCAGGTGCCGCAAGGCGAGCAGGTAGATGTCGGGCGCGGGCTTCTTGGCCGGAACCTGGTCGCCGCAGGCGATCACGCTGAACATCTCGAGCCCGCGCGTGCCCAGCGTGGCCTGCAACAGGGCGTCGACGTTGACCGCCGTGGTGGTGCTGGCGATGGCCAGGCGGCAGCCCGCGCTCAGGCCCTCTTCGAGCAGCCGGGCCACGCCTTCGCGCAGCGGCACGGCGCCGTCGCTCACCACCGCGCTGTAGAACCGGGTCTTCTCGGCGTGGATGCCGGGCACCAATGCCAGCAGGCGCTTGCTGTCGGCGGCGCTGACCGGCAGCATGCCGACGTAGTGGGCGATGCGCTCCTTGCCACCCGTCACCTTCAACAGTTCGCGGTACTCGGTGCGGCTCCAGACCCAGCCGAGCTTGTAGCGCTCGAACGCCAGGTTGAAGGCCGTGCGGTGGGCCTCCTCGGTGTCCGCCAGGGTGCCGTCCACATCGAAGATGAGTGCGTCGATGCCCATGTCAGGCTCCTGCGGCAGTGCTGGGGGTGCCGAACACGCGGCTGGCGAGTATGTCTTCGGCGTGCAGGGTGCAGAGCTGATCGCGCGTCAGCGAGACGTCGGCCTCCGAAAACAGGCGTGTGGCGTGGCGCAGGCGGATGCGGTCAAGCGCATTGCGGATCGAGCGCGCGTTGGCAAAGTGCGGCTGCTGCTTGCGCAGCGCGACATAGCGCCCGAACGCGGTTCGCGCCCCCGCATCAAAGGCATAGTTCAACTGGCCCAGCATCAGTTGCGCGATCTGCATCAGTTCGGCCTCACTGTAGTCGGGAAAGTCGATGTGGTGCGCCACCCGCGACGCCATGCCGGGGTTGCTGCTGAAGAAGGCGTCCATGCGGCCTTTGTAGCCGGCCAGAATCACCACCAGGTCGTCACGCTGGTTTTCCATCACCTGCAGCAGGATCTCGATGGTCTCCTGCCCGTAGTCGCGCTCGTTCTCAGGCTTGTACAGGTAGTAGGCCTCGTCGATGAACAGCACGCCGCCCATGGCGCGCTTCAGAACCTCTTTGGTCTTGGGCGCGGTGTGGCCGATGTACTGGCCCACCAGGTCGTCGCGCGTCACCGCCACCAGATGGCCTTTGCGGCTGTAGCCCAGGCGGTGCAGGATCTGCGCCATGCGCATGGCCACCGTGGTCTTGCCGGTGCCGGGGTTGCCGGTGAAGCACATGTGCAGGCTGGGCGCCACCTGGCCCGAGGCGGCGGCCAGGCCCATGTCGGCGCGCAGCTTGTCGATGACCAGCAGCGCGGCAACGTCGCGGATGCGCTGCTTCACCGGCGCCAGGCCGATCAGGTCGCGCTCCAGGTCGTCCATGACGGACATCACCTGGCTTTGCGCCAGCACCTCGTTGACGGTGCGCGCCACCGCGACGGTGGGCTCGGCTTGGGTCATGGCACTCACCTCGCAAGGTTTTCGCCGCCGCGCCTAATAGCGCTCGCCTTCGGGCTTGTCGGTGGCGTAGGACGAGATCCGATAGCGCACCTGGCGCCCCTCCGCCTCTTGCCGCACCAGGCCGAAGCCCGGCTCCCTGGCGGGGCGGTTGACGATGAACGACATGGTGGGCGACTCCACACCACGCGTCGAGTCGAAAGCGGTGACGCGAACGTAGTGGTTCGGGAAGGTTTTGCGGCAGCTGTTGATCTCCAGCAGGATGCCCGCCGGGTCCTTGATGTCGAACATCGGGTTGCCGAACATCTCCCAGTAGGTGTTGCGCGGGTGCGGGTCGTCGGTGTACTCGATGCCGACCGAGAAGTTGTTCTTCAACGCGTACTCGATCTGCCTGGTGATCTGCGCGTCGGTCAGGTCGGGCAGGTAGGAAAACTGCCCCTGCGTCAGGCGATTGCCGTGGTTGGTCATCATGGTGATTTTCTCCTGTGTGACGACGGTGTGATGGTTCAGGCCGATGCGGTGGCCGTGGCCACGAAGTCCGCGGTGTCGGTCGATTCGTAGTTGAAGCTGACCTCGCCCCAGGTGTCGAGCGCGGCCTTCAGCGGCGTGCACCACTTGGCGGCGTCCTTCAGGATTTGCGGCCCTTCGTTCCAGATGTCGCGGCCTTCGTTGCGCGCCAGCACCATGGTTTCAAGCGCCACGCGGTTGGCCGTGGCGCCGGCCTGGATGCCTTGCGGGTGGCCGATGGTGCCGCCGCCGAACTGCAGCACCACGTCGTCGCCCAGGTAGGTCAGCAACTGGTGCATCTGGCCGGCGTGGATGCCGCCCGACGCCACCGGCATGACCTTGTTCAACGAGGCCCAGTCCTGCTCGAAGAACAAGCCCTTTTCCAGTTGCATCGGCGTGTGGGTGTCGAGCAGCGTGTCGTAGAAGCCGCGGATCATCAGCGGGTCGCCCTCCAGCTTGCCCACCACCGTGCCGGCGTGGATGTGGTCGACACCGGCCATGCGCATCCACTTGCAGATGACGCGGAAGTTCATGCCGTGGTTCTTCTGGCGCGAATAGGTGCTGTTGCCCGCGCGGTGCAGGTGCAGGATCATGTCGTTCTTGCGCGCCCAGAGGGCCATCGACTGGATCGCCGTGTAGCCGATCACCAGGTCGATCATGATGATCACCGAGCCCAGGCTCTTGGCGAACTCGGCGCGTTCGTACATCGCCTCCATGGTGCCGGCGGTGACGTTCAGGTAGTGGCCCTTGATCTCACCCGATGCGGCGCTGGCCTTGTTGACCGCCTCCATGCAGTACAGGAAGCGGTCGCGCCAGTGCATGAAGGGCTGCGAGTTGATGTTCTCGTCATCCTTCATGAAGTCGAGGCCGCCCTTGAGGCCTTCGTAGACGACGCGGCCGTAGTTGCGGCCCGACAGGCCCAGCTTGGGCTTGGTGGTGGCGCCCAGCAGCGGGCGGCCGAACTTGTCGAGCCGCTCGCGTTCGACCACCACGCCGGTGGCCGGGCCCTGGAAGGTCTTCAGGTAGGCCACCGGAATGCGCATGTCTTCCAGCCGCAGCGCCTTCACCGCCTTGAAGCCGAACACGTTGCCGATGATCGACGCCGTCAGGTTGGCGATCGAGCCGCCCTCGAACAGGTCGAGGTCGTAGGCGATGTAGGCAAAGTACTGCTGCTCGGTCTTGGTGCCCGGGCCGGTGTTGGGCACCGCGTCGACACGGAAGGCCTTGGCGCGGTACAGGTCGCAGGCGGTCAGCCGGTCGGTCCACACCACCGTCCAGGTGGCGGTGCTCGACTCGCCGGCCACGGCGGCGGCGGCTTCGATCGCGTCCACACCCTCCTGCGGCGTGATGCGGAACATCGCCAGCACGTCGGTGTCCTTGGGCACGTAGTCGGCGTCCCAGTAGCCCATCTGCACGTACTTCAGCACCCCGGCCGAATAGCGCTTCTTGGCGTCTGTGATCTGTTTCGGATCGTTCATGTTGCCCACGTGGATGCTCCTTGCGGTGGAAGGTTTGACGTTGATCGGTGACTTGGCGTGAAGGAAATGTAGGCAGTTCAAACGATTTATAAAAATTAATTGTTTTGCGTTTGGCATTAGCATTTTATTATTCGACCATGCCACTCTCCAAAAACGCCAGCTTCCGCCAGCTGGCCACCTTCCACACCGTGGCGCGGCTCGGCAGCGTGTCGCAGGCGGCCGAAGAAATGCACCTGACCCAACCCGCCGTGTCGATCCAGATCGGCCTGCTCGAAGAGTCGGCCGGCACTGCGCTGCTGGCCCGGGTCGGGCGCGGCATCCGCCTGACCGAGGCAGGCGAGTTGCTGGCCGGATATGCCGGCCGCATCCTTGACCTGTGGCGCGAAGCGGGCGAAGAAATGGCGGCGCACCGGGGCGTTTTTTCCGGCACCTTGCGGGTCGGCGCGGTGACCACCGCCGAGTACCTGCTGCCGCCGCTGCTGGTGGCTTTCGTCAACGAGCACCCCAAGGTCAAGGTCAAGCTGCAGGTGGGCAACCGGGACCAGATCGTTCGCATGCTGGCCGGCCACGAGATCGACGTGGCCATCATGGGCCGGCCGCCGAGTGAGCTGAAAACCGTGTCGGCGCCGTTCGCCAAACACCCGATGGCCTTCATCGCGGCGCCGTCCCACCCGTTGACGGGCAACCCGCGCCTGGAACTGGCCTCGCTGGCGTCGGCCAACCTGCTGGTGCGCGAACGCGGCTCCGGCACCCGAACCACGGTTGAGCGCATGTTCAAGGACGCGGGCACGCCACTTCGCATCGGCTCGGAGTTGTCGAGCAACGAGGCCATCAAGCAGATGTGCGCGGCCGGTTTCGGTGTGGCGTTCCTGTCCTTGCACACCTGCGTGCTGGAGCTTGAAGCCGGGTTGCTGCGGCTGCTGCCGCTGGCCGGCAACCCGATCGAGCGCGACTGGTACGTCATGCACATGGCGTCCAAGCAGCTGCCTCAGGTGGCTTCGGCGTTCGAGGATTTCCTGGCCGCACATGGCCAGGCGCAAATCCACAAGCAGCTCGACCGGAGCCGGCTTCTTCGGGCTCCGCGCAAGAAGCCGGCGGTCCGGCGGACGGGCCCGGCAGGCAAGGCGGGCAAACCGCACCGACCCGGGAAAACGCCATCGGTAGTGACCCGATGACAAGCCGCCGCACCCGCGGTCCGGCACTGCGATACGCCCCGTCGCGCACCAGGCACGGACATGTGACAGCGTGAGACAGTCGCGGGTGCGCGGCAGTCAAAAACAAGGGTTTCGCCTAAATTCCAAATGGGCCTTCGGGTCATCAATATCGGGGCGTATGCATGAAAATGCGTACGACACTGTGTCGTCCCGGATGGATTGGGCAACACGAGCGAACGCAGGGCACGCCCTGTGGGCTGCAAAGGGTCTTAAGTTGTTTCTGGCGTCGAACCCTCGACTTCCCTATCACTGAGGAGACATGAATGAGAAATTCCGGACCATCCATTCGACGCACTTCGCGTCTGTTGGGGGCAATGTTGTTGGCTCTGCCGACGCTGGCGTTTGCAAACGCCGACGTCGAGAAGAACATCGCCAACTCGAAGAACTGGGCGATGCAAGCGGGTGACATGTTCAACCAGCGCTACAGCAAGCTGAACCAGATCAACACCAAGAACGTCGGCAAGATGCAGGTCGCGTGGACCTTCTCCACCGGCGTGCTGCGCGGCCACGAGGGCTCGCCGCTGGTGATCGACGGCAAGATGTTCCTGCACTCACCCTTCCCCAACAAGGTCTTTGCGGTCGACCTCGACACGCAGAAGATCCTTTGGAAGTACGAGCCCAAGCAAGACCCGGCCGTGATCCCGCAAATGTGCTGCGACACGGTGAACCGCGGTCTGGCCTACGCCGAAGGCAAGGTCATCCTGCAGCAGGCCGACAGCAACCTGGTGGCGCTCGACGCCAAGACCGGCAAGGTGATCTGGAGCGTCAAGAACGGCGACCCGAAGCTGGGTGCCGTGAACACGAATGCCCCGCACGTCTTCAAGGACAAGGTCATCACCGGCATCAGCGGTGGCGAGTGGGGTGTGCGCGGCTTCCTGGCCGCCTACAACCTGTCTGACGGCAAGCTGGCCTGGAAGGGCTACAGCGTGGGCCCCGACGCCGAGATGCTGATGGACCCGGCCAAGACCATGACCTGGACCGACGGCAAGATGGCGCCGGTGGGTGCCGACTCTTCGCTGAAAACCTGGAAGGGTGACCAGTGGAAAATTGGTGGCGGCACGACCTGGGGCTGGTTCAGCTACGACAAGGCGCTGAACAACGTTTACTACGGCACCGGCAACCCGTCGACCTGGAACCCCGCTCAGCGCCCTGGCGACAACAAGTGGACCATGACCATCTTCGCGCGTGACGTGGACACCGGCATGGCCAAGTGGGTCTATCAGATGACACCGTTCGACGAGTGGGATTTCGACGGCATCAACGAGATGATCCTGGCCGACATCAACGTCAAGGGCAAGCCCACCAAGGCCCTTGTGCACTTCGACCGCAACGGCTTCGCCTACACGATGGACCGCGTGACCGGCGCGCTGCTGGTGGCCGAGAAGTTCGACCCCAAGGTGAACTGGGCCTCGCACGTCGACATGAAGACGGGCCGCCCGCAAGTGCTGAAGCAGTACTCCACCGCGCAGAACGGGCCTGACGTCAACACCAAGGGCATCTGCCCCGCGGCGTTGGGTACCAAGGACCAGCAGCCGGCTTCGTTCGATCCGAACACCAAGCTCTTTTATGTGCCGACGAACCACGTCTGCATGGACTACGAGCCGTTCAAGGTCGAGTACACCGCGGGCCAGCCGTATGTGGGTGCCACGCTGTCGATGTTCCCGGCCCCGGGCAGCCACGGCGGCATGGGCAACTACATCACCTGGGACGCCGGCACCGGCAAGATCGTGCAGACCAAGGCCGAGAAGTTTTCGGTCTGGAGCGGGTCGCTCAATACTGCCGGCGGTCTGTCGTGCTACGGCACGCTCGAGGGCCACCTGAAGTGCTTCGACAACAAGGACATCAAGAAGGAGTTGTACAAGTTCAAGACCCCGTCCGGCATCATCGGCAACGTATTTACCTATGAGCACAAGGGCAAGCAGTACATCGGCGTATTCTCCGGAATCGGCGGCTGGGCCGGCATCGGGATGGCTGCGGGGCTGGAAAAAGACTCCGATGGCCTGGGCGCCGTCGGTGGCTACAAGGAACTTAGTCAGTACACGGAACTCGGAGGTTCTCTGACCGTGTTTGCCCTGCCCAACTGACATCCGTCGAAGGGCTGTGCCCCCAGGGGAGTTGCCCTGGGGTCAATGCAAGGAGACGGCGACCGCGAGGCTGCCGTCTCCTTTTCTTTATAGATGAGAGGAGTTTCGACTCATGGGAATGAAGAAGATTTTGTTCGCCGTGCTGGTGTGTCTGGCGGGTTCGGCCCAGGCACAGGACAAGCCGTACAAGGTGGTGGACGGATTCAAGGTCGACGCCGAAACCATGAAGGGGTTTCGGGCCTGGCGCGCCGCCGCGTGCGACCGCTGTCACGGCGCCAACCAGGAAGGCCTGGTCGGCCCTTCACTGCTGGTCAGCATGAAGACGTTGACGAAGGAGGAATTCGTCAAGGTCGTCAAGGACGGGCGCCTCGACAAGGGTATGCAAAGCTTCGGCAACAGCCCGATCGTGATGGACAACATGAACCAGCTCTACGGCTATCTCAAAGGCCGTTCGGACGGCGCCATCACCCGCGCCAAAGTCGAAGAAGTCGCCAAATGACAGTCTTCCGACGCATTGCTGCGGCACTGGCGCTGAGCACTCTGACGGCGAGTGCGGCGGCGCAGGATGCGCCACGCACGGCCTTGCGCGTT
>JANORB010000266.1:0-36431 GCA_031415135.1 Methylibium sp. | reverse complement strand
GATGCCCAGGCCCAGGCCGAGCGACACCATCGCCGTGCCGCCGTAACTGACGAACGGCAGCGGCACGCCGACCACCGGCAGGATGCCGCTGACCATCCCCATGTTGACGAACGCATAGGTGAAAAAGCTCAGCGTGATGGCCCCGGCCAGCAGCCGGGTGAACACGGTGGGCGCTTCGGCGGCGATCATCAGGCCGCGCATGATCAGCAGCGTGAACGCCAGCAGCAGGGCAATGCAGCCGAGCAGGCCGAACTCTTCGGCGAAGGCCGCGAAGATGAAATCGGTGGTCCGTTCGGGAATGAACTCCAGGTGCGTCTGCGTGCCCTTCATGAAGCCCTTGCCGTCCAGGCCGCCCGAGCCGATGGCGATCATGCCCTGGATGATGTGGAAGCCCTTGCCCAGCGGGTCGGTGCCCGGGTCGAGCAGGGTGCAGACGCGGTTTTTCTGGTAGCTGCGCATCAGCGGCCAGGCCACGTCGGGCTGGCAAATGCTTTCGCTGAACCACACCAGCGCCGTGATCCCCAGCGCGGCGACCAGCAGCAGCGGAATGATGAGGCGCCATGTCAGGCCGGCAAAGAACATCACGTACAAGCCGGCCGACAGCACCAGGATGGCCGTGCCCAGGTCGGGCTGCTTGAGGATCAGGCCCACGGGCAATGCCAGCAAGGCGAGCGCGACCAGAAAGTCGCTCGCGCGCGCCTGGCCTTCACGGCGCTGGAACCACCAGGCCAGCACCAGCGGAACGGCGATCTTGAGGATTTCACTCGGCTGGATCACCAGCCCCAGGTTGAGCCAGCGGGTCGCGCCCTTCTTGGTCATGCCCACCACGGCGGTGGCGATCAGCAACGCCACCCCGAAGGCATACAGCGGCACCGCCAGCCGCATCAATTGCTGCGGTGGAATCTGCGCCACGACGAACAGGACCAGCAGCCCGAGCAGCATGTTGCGGCCATGGCCCGCAAAGCGCGTGCCGTGGTCGAAACCAGCCGAATACATCGTGATCAGGCCCGCCGCCGCCAGCGCCAGCACAGCGCAGCACAGCGGCGCGTCGAATCCGGTGAACACCGGCTTGACACGCTGCCACAACGTCGGCTTGGTGAACGCGATGTTCATTCGGGCACCCTGGCGGCCGCCACCCGCGCACCGGATACCGGGACGGCCGAGGTGGCGCGGACTGGCGCGGCGGCGGGAGCAACGACAGGAGCAACGACAGGAGCAACGACAGGGACGACGGCCGCCCCGCTCATCACCGAGGTCACCCCCGGCAGCGGCACCGACGCGGCCGGGCGCTGCGTGCCGATCGGCGCGCCCGACTTGCCCTCGCGCGTGGCGGCCATGTCCTCCACGCTGGGGTACAAGCCCAGCAGCGCATGGTCGAACACCCGGCGCGTGATGGGCGCGGCGGCCTCGGAGCCAAAACCGGCGTTTTCAACCACCACCGCCACCGCGATGGTGGGCGCATCCAGCGGGGCGAAAGCGATGTACAGCGAATGGTCGCGCTTGTGCTCCTCGATCTTCGAAGCAACGTATTTCTCGTTCGCCTTGATGCCCACCGCCTGCGCCGTGCCGGTCTTGCCGCCGCTCTTGTACGGCGCGCCGACAAATGAACGCACCGAAGTGCCTTCCTGCGTCACACCGTACAGCGCGCGCCGGATCAGATTGACATGCTCAGGCTTGAATGGCAGCGGCTCCAGCGCGTCGCTGGCCACGCGTTTGCGCTCGCGCGTGACGACGTCTTCGACTTCGCGCACCAGGCGCGGCTTGAAGCGCAGGCCGCCCGAGGCCAGCGTGGCCGTGGCGCTGGCCAGCTGCAGCATGCTGAAGTTGTTGTAGCCCTGGCCGATGCCCAGCGAGATGGTTTCGCCCAGGTACCACTTCTGCTGCTCGGGCGACTTGTAGGCGCGCCGTTTCCACGCCGTCGAAGGCAGCAGCCCGGTGACCTCGCCCTCGATGTCGATGCCGGTCTTGCGCCCGAACGCCATCGGCTCCAACTCATCGTGCATCAGGTCCACGCCCATCTCGTTGGCCAGCGAGTAGTAGTAGACGTTGCTCGACTTGACGATGCTGCGCACCATGTCCACCGGCCCCAGGCCGGCGTCGCCATGGCTGCGGAAGGTGTGGTTGCCGAACTGGAAGGTCGCGTTGTCCTGGATGATCGTGGCCGGGTCGCGCTTGCCGGTGTTGAGCGCGGCCATCGCCAGGAACGGCTTGAAGGTGGAGCCGGGCGGGTAGGTGCCGCGCAAGGCGCGGTTGAGCAGCGGCTTGTCGATCGACTCGTTCAGGTCGCGCCACGACTCCACGTCGATGCCGTCGACGAACAGGTTGGGGTCGAAGGTCGGCTTGCTGACGAAGGCCAGCACCTCGCCGTTGCGCGGGTCCAGCGCCACCAGCGCACCGCGGCGCTCGCCGAACATCTCTTCCACCAGCGCCTGCAACCGGATGTCGATGGCCATCACCAGCGTGTTGCCCGGCGTGGCGGGCCGGCTGTGCAGGCGCCGGATCGGGCGCCCTCCGGCGCTGGTTTCCATTTCCTCGACACCGGTGATGCCGTGCAGTTCGGCCTCGTAGCTTTGCTCCACGCCGAGCTTGCCGATGTACTGCGTGCCGCGGTAGTTGGCCGGGTCTTCCGATTCGTCGATGCGGTCCTTCTCGGCCGTGTTGATGCGGCCGATGTAGCCCAGCAGGTGGCTGCCCACGTCGCCCAGCGGGTAGTCGCGGAACAGCCGCGCCTTCACGTCCACACCAGGGAAGCGAAAACGCTGGGCCGTGAAGCGCGCCACTTCTTCGTCGCTGAGCCTGGTGCGGATCGGCAACGACTCGAAGCTCCTGCTTTCGTCCAGCAGGCGCTTGAAGCGCTTGCGGTCGCGCGGCTGCACGTCCACCAGCTCGGCCACGCCGTCGATGGTGGCTTCCAGGTCAGGCACCCTGGACGGCGTGATCTCCAGCGTGTAGGCCGAGTAGTTGTTGGCCAGTACCACGCCGTTGCGGTCGGTGATGAGCCCGCGGTTGGGCACGATCGGGCTGACCGCGATGCGGTTGCTTTCGGCCTGGGCCGACAACTCTTCGTGCTTGACCACCTGCAAGTGAACCAGGCGCGCGCCCAGCGCCGCGAAACCGAGCAACACAAAGACGGCGGCCGCGGTCAGCCGGGTTCGAAAGCGCGATTGCTCGATCTCGACGTTCTTGAGTTCAGTCATGGCGGGGCGCGGGAATCCGGCTTCAGAGCAACGGGCTTCATAGCAACGGGCGATTTTGATCCCGATCCGGGGCGCGCCGCTGCGGCGCCAGCAACAACCAGTCGGCCAGCGGCCACAACAGCGCTTCGAACACCGGCGCCAGCAGCAGCGACCAGCCGGGAAACATGCCACCGGCAAACATGCGCACCGTCAGCGACACCGCATGCGCCGCGAACAGCAAGGGCAGCACCTGAAACATCTGGGAACCCGCGCTGAACCCACCGAGCCGCCGGTGCACGGTGATGGCCAGAAAACTCAGCAGCGTGTAGGCCAGCGCGTGTTGGCCGAGCAAGGCGCCATCGTGCACGTCCATCAACAGGCCGAGCACGAACGCCACGCCGACCCCGACACGCCGTGGTTCGTGCACGTTCCAGAACATCAGCACCAGGGCCACGACGTCGGGCAGGGCCGGCACACGGCCCATCGGCACCAGATTGAACGCGAACGCCATCAGCAGCGTGAATGCCAGGAACCAGGGGTTGACCGGCAGCAGCAGCTGGTCGGACGAGCTGGGCATGATCACTTCTTCGGCCCCGCCTTTCTGGCTTTTGCGGGCTGGGCTTGCACCGGCTCGGGCTCGGGCCGGGGTGGCAGCTGGGCCCCGGTGGGCTCCAGCACCAGCACGTGGCGAACGCTGTCGGCGCTGGCCACCGGGACGAGCAGGATGCGTGCAAAGCCCGAATCCAGCTTGCGATCGACGCTGGCCACGCGGGCCACCGGCAAGCCCTGCGGATAGATGCCGTCGACCCCCGACGTGCTCAGCAGGTCGCCCACCTGCACATCGGCGTTGCCGGCGATGAAGCGCAGCTCGAGCGCGCCCGCGTGCGCGGCGCCGCCGCCGAACGCGGCGCTGCGCGACTGCGTGCGGGTGTTGAGCACCGGAATCGCAGCGTCCTTGTCGGCCAGCAGCGTAACTTCGGACGACAGCGGGTAGACACGCGTCACCTGGCCCAGAACCCCCGCCTCATTGATGACCGGCGAGGCGACTCGAACCCCTTGTGTCGAACCCTGGTCGATGATGACCTTGCGCGAATACGGATCGGGCGCGTCGTACAGAACCTGTGCCGCCAGCGAACGAACGTTCAATGACGGGCGCAGTTCGAGCAAGGCGCGCAAGCGGGCGTTCTCGGTCTGCAGCTGCTCCACCCGCATCGCCCGCTCGGCCTGGCGCATCAAGTCGGCACGCGCGCTTTCTTCGCCGGCCAGGGCCTGGCTGAGCCCGGCAACATAGTCGCTGGCGCTGTTCCAGGCCTGCACCGGCAGCAGCAGCCAGCGTTGTGGCAAGTGCAGCACCGTGGCCACCACGGCGCGCACCGGCTGGGTGACCTGGAAGCGCGTGTCGGCCACCATCATCAGCAGCGCCAGCGCCGAAAAGAACGCCAGCTTGGCCAGCGCCGAAGGGCCCTGGCGGAAAAAGGGGGGCGGGGTCCGGTCGATCGTGCCCAGCGTCATGGCGACACCGTATCAGCATGCCGGCAGCGCGTGCCAGGCGGGCGGTGTTGCGCGCCTGGCGAGCCCGCGAGGCGGGCGCCCATGGTCATTCCGAGGTGAAGATGCTGCCCAGCCGTTCCATCCGCTCCAGCGCCATGCCGCAGCCACGCACCACGCAAGTCAACGGGTCTTCGGCCACCAGCACCGGCAGGCCGGTTTCTTCGGCGAGCAGGCGGTCCAGGTCGCGCAGCAGCGCGCCGCCGCCGGTCAGCATCATGCCGCGCTCGGCGATGTCGGCGCCCAGTTCGGGCGGGGTTTGCTCGAGCGCGTTCTTGACGCTGGAGACGATCTGGTTCAGCGGGTCGGTCAGGGCCTCCAGCACTTCGTTGCTGCTGATCGTGAAGCTGCGCGGCACACCTTCGCTGAGGTTGCGGCCCTTGACTTCCATCTCCTTGACCTCGGAGCCCGGGAAGGCGCTGCCGATGGTCTTCTTGATGTTTTCGGCGGTCGGCTCGCCGATCAGCATGCCGTAGTTGCGGCGGATGTAGTTGATGATGGCTTCGTCGAACTTGTCGCCGCCCACGCGCACGCTGCCCTTGTAGACCATGCCGCCCAGGCTGATGACGCCGACCTCGGTGGTGCCGCCGCCGATGTCCACCACCATCGAGCCGCTCGCCTCGCTGACCGGCAGGCCGGCACCGATGGCCGCGGCCATCGGCTCCTCGATCAGGTACACCTGGGACGCGCCGGCGCCCAGCGCCGATTCGCGGATCGCGCGCCGCTCCACCTGGGTCGAGCCGCAGGGCACACAGATGATGATGCGCGGGCTGGGCCGGAAGATGGAGCGCGGGTGCACCATCTTGATGAACTGCTTGAGCATCTGCTCGGTGACGGTGAAGTCGGCGATCACGCCGTCCTTCATGGGCCGAATGGCTTCGATGTTGCCAGGCACCTTGCCCAGCATGGCCTTGGCCTCGGTGCCCACCGCTTGAATGGTTTTTTTGCCGTGCGGGCCGCCTTCGTGGCGAATGGCGACGACTGAAGGCTCGTCGAGCACGATGCCCTTGCCACGCACATAGATCAGCGTGTTGGCGGTGCCGAGGTCGATGGCCAGGTCCGTCGAAAAATGACGGCGAAAAGATCCGAACATGGTGTGCTTGTTGCGATGGCAGGAACTGGCAGCCTGCGGTGGGTGGCGTGAGCGGACTCGGGTTTCACAAGCCCGGCTGGAGCCTCGCAAACTTGCGTTTGAAGCAGTCTGCGAAAGGCTGTGGATAACTGGGGATAATAACGCATGACCCGCGGCGGCCGCCCTGCGGGAACACACCTTGGAACCAATCTGTCCATGGCCCTGACCCTGCAAGAAGTCAGCCGCATCGCCCATTTGGCGCGCCTGGAGCTCAGGCCCGCCGAGCAGGCTGCAATGCTGGCGCAGCTCAACGGATTCTTCTCGATCGTCGAGCAGATGAGCGCGGTGGACACCAGCGGCGTCGAGCCGCTGTACACCCCGCTGTCGGCGGTGGCCAACGTGGCGCTGCGCCTGCGTGAGGACGTCGTCACCGAAGTCGACGAGCGCGCGCTGAACCAGCGCAGCGCACCGGTCGTGGAGGACGGCTTGTTCCTGGTGCCGAAGGTGCTCGAATGAGGGCGCTGCACCACCTGGGGGTGACCGAACTCGCCAAGGCGCTCGCGCAGTCCCAGGTCTCCAGCGTGGAGATCACCGAACACCTGCTCGGGCGGCTTGCCGATCACCGCCAACTTGGCGTGCTTTTGTGCCATGACGCCGCATTGGCGCTGGCCCAGGCCCGGGCCGCGGATGCGCGCCGCGCCAACGGTGAATCGGGCGCGCTGCTGGGCATTCCGCTGGCGCACAAAGACATCTTCGTCACCCGCGACCTGCCGACCACGGCGGGCTCGAAGATGCTTCAGGGCTACCGCAGCCCGTTCGATGCCACGGTGGTGCGGCACCTGGGCGAGGCCGGCGCGGTGACCCTGGGCAAGCTCAACTGCGACGAATTCGCGATGGGTTCGAGCAACGAAAATTCGGCCTATGGCCCGGTCAAGAACCCCTGGGATCCGAGCCGCGTGCCGGGTGGATCATCGGGTGCTTCCGCAGCCGCAGTGGCCGCGCGGCTGCTGCCCGCGGCCACCGGCACCGACACCGGGGGCTCGATCCGCCAGCCGGCGAGCTTCACCGGCGTCACCGGCATCAAGCCGACCTACGGGGTGTGTTCGCGCTACGGAATGATCGCCTTCGCCTCCAGCCTGGACCAGGCCGGGCCGATGGCCCGCAGCGCCGAGGATTGCGCGTTGCTGCTGAGCGCGATGAGCGGCTTCGACGAGCGCGACGCCACCAGCGCGGTTCGGCCGCCGCAGGATTTTTCGGCGTCGCTGCACGCGGCGCGCGAGGGTGCCAGCGCGGCCCGGCCGTTGAACGGCCTGCGCATCGGCCTGCCCAGGGAGTTCTTTCCCACGGCACTCGCGTCTGACGTGGAGGGCGCCGTGCGCGCCGCACTCGGCGAATTCGAGCGGCTGGGCGCGACGCTGGTGGACGTGAGCCTGCCACGCACCGAGCTGTCGATTCCGGTGTACTACATCATCGCGCCGGCCGAGGCGTCTTCGAACCTGAGCCGTTTCGACGGCGTGCGCTACGGCCATCGCGCGGCTGAATTCGCCGACCTGGAGGACATGTACAAAAAGAGCCGCGCCCAGGGCTTCGGCCCCGAGGTCAAGCGCCGCATCATGATCGGCACCTATGTGCTGAGCCACGGTTACTACGACGCCTACTACCTGCAGGCACAAAAGCTGCGCCGCATGATTGCCGATGACTTCCAGGCCTGTTTCACGCAGTGCGACGTCATCGCCGGCCCGGTGGCGCCCAGCGTCGCATGGAAGCTGGGCGCCAAGGGCGACGACCCGGTGGCCAGCTACCTGGCCGACATCTTCACGCTGCCCGCGAGCCTGGCCGGGCTGCCCGGCATGAGCCTGCCGGCGGGCTTTGGCGAGGGCGGCATGCCGGTGGGTCTGCAACTGATCGGCAACTACTTCGCGGAAGGCACGCTGCTGCACGCCGCACACGCCTTTCAACAGGCGACGGACTGGCATGCACGGCTGCCTGCGGGTTACTGAGCGCCCCCAGGAAATGCCTTCGACATTCCCGCCCCCAGGGGTCAAACAAAGTGGCAAAGCCACGTTTGCTTGAGAGCACCATGAACAAGCCCCCACTCATTCGCGGCTACGAGGTCGTCATCGGCATCGAGACACATGCGCAGTTGTCGACCCGGTCGAAGATCTTCAGCGGCGCTTCCACGCGGTTCGGCGCGGCCCCCAACACGCAGGCCTCGGCGGTCGATCTGGCGCTGCCGGGCACGCTGCCGGTGATGAACCGCGGTGCGGTGGAGCGGGCCATCCGCTTCGGCCTGGCCGTGGGGGCTTTGGTGTCCCCGCTGTCGATCTTCGCGCGCAAGAACTACTTCTACCCCGACCTGCCCAAGGGCTACCAGATCAGCCAGTACGAAACGCCGGTGGTGCAGGGCGGCGCGGTCGAATTCTTCGTCGGTGATGTTGCGCACAAGGTCAACCTGACCCGCGCCCACCTGGAAGAAGACGCGGGCAAGTCGCTGCATGAGGACTACCAGGGCCAGACCGGCATCGATTTGAACCGCGCCGGCACGCCGCTGCTGGAAATCGTCACCGAGCCCGACATGCGCGCCAGTGTCGAGGCGGTCGAATATGCCAAGGCGCTGCACACGCTGGTGGTGTGGCTCGACATCTGTGACGGCAACATGCAAGAGGGCAGTTTTCGCTGCGACGCCAACGTGTCGGTGCGCCGACCGGGCGCCACCTTCGGCACGCGGCGCGAGATCAAGAACCTGAACAGTTTCAAGTTCATGCAGCAGGCCATCGACTTCGAGGTGCAGTGGCAGATCGACCTGATCGAAGACGGCGGCGCGGTGCGGCAAGCCACCGTGCTGTTCGACTCCGACAGCGGCGAGACCCGCGCCATGCGCAGCAAGGAAGACGCGCACGACTACCGCTATTTCCCCGACCCCGACCTGCCGCCGCTGGTGATCGCGCCGGACTGGATCGAGCGGGTGCGGTCGGCCATGCCGGAGCTGCCGCGCAAGATGGCGCAGCGATTTCAAAGTGAGTACGGATTGCCGGCTTACGACGCTTTGATGATGACGCAGAGCAAGGGGTTCGCCGGCTATTTCGAGACTGCGGCGAAGGCCTGCGGCCAGCCCAAGCTGGTGGCCAATTGGTTGATGGGCGAGGTGTCTCGCAGGCTCAATGCCGAGGGGCTGGAGATCGCGCGCAGCCCGGTTGATGCCACGGTGCTGGCTCGGCTTGTTTCGCGTGTGGCCGATGGCACGATCTCCAACAACGGAGCCCGCCAAGTGTTTGAAACCATCTGGGCCGGCGCCAGCGCCGGTGGCGAAGTCGATGCGGTCATCGCATCCCTGGGCCTCAAGCAAATGAATGACACCGGCGAACTCGACCGCATCCTCGACGCGGTGCTGGCCGCCAACCCAAGGTCGGTCGAGGAATACCGCGCCGGCAAGGACAAGGCATTCAACGCGCTGGTCGGCCAGGCCATGAAGGCCAGCCACGGCAAGGCCAACCCGGCGCTGGTGAATGAGCGCTTGAAGCAAAAGCTCGGCTGATCGCCAGCGCTACTTCGCCGACGCCTTGCGTGTCGCCGACGCTGCCGGTGCGGCAGGTACCACGCCCTGCGAAGCCCCCACCGAGCCGGGTTGCGCGCCGGCCCACAGTTGCTTCAGGCGGTCGAGTTCCGCGTCGTAGAGCGCATTGATGCGGTCCAATTCGAAGCGCTGGTCCTGGATCAGCGTGCGCTGGGCCTCGGTGGACGCGTCATTGGCGTCGATCAAGCGCTTGAGCTTGGCGGGCAGTGGCTTGCCCACGTAGAACTCGGTCTCGTCGATCAGCGGCTTGCGCTCGGTGGCCAGCAACGCGAGCCGGGCTTCGGAGGTCTTCATCGCCTTGCGCACGTCGTCGAGCGCGGCCTCCCGGGCCTTGTGGTGGGCCGCGGAGTTTGGAAACCGGATCATCAGGTTGCGATCGCGCCGGACCGCGTCCTGCCGTGTCACATTCTGGGAAGAGGCCTCGCGTTCGCGCGTTTCCTTTTCGGCCCGTTCTTCGGCGGTGAGCGTGCGGCTGAGGGTCTGCTTCACCGAGCCATCCGCATTCAGCACCCGCTGGTCGCGGTCGATGCAGTCGACGATCGGGCGGTCCGAGGTCAAGCGCTTGCCGCTGGCATCGGTGCAGGTGTAGATGCCCGGCGCCGCCCCGGCCATCGGCAAAGCCAGCAGCAAGACCGAAGCGGCGCCGATCCGAAATGCATTGACAGTCCTCATGCGCTCACACTCCGTAACGTTGCCGGTAGGCCGCCACCCGGGCACGATGCTCGACCAGGACAGGGTCGGCGCTGCAAGCCAGATACTGAAGCAAGTCGGCCAGCGTCGCGATGGACGCCACCGGCAAGCCCAGCCTTTGTGTGACGAACTGCACCGCCGAAAGGGCGGCGTCCTCGCCCTCGTCGGTGGCCCTTTCCTGGCGGTCCAGCGCGATCAGCACGGCGCTCGGAGTTCCCCCGGCCGCCTCGATCATCGCGATGGATTCACGCACCGAAGTCCCGGCCGACATCACATCGTCGATGATCAGAACGCGGCCACGGACCTTTGCGCCGACAAGGGTCCCGCCCTCACCATGGTCCTTGGCCTCTTTGCGGTTGTAGGCGAAAGGCACGTTGCGCCCGAGCCGAGCCAACTCGACCGCCACCGCCGCCGCCAGCACGATGCCCTTGTAGGCCGGCCCGAACAACATGTCGAACGGCAGCCCGGAGGCGAGCAGGCGGCGCGCATAGAATTCCGCCAGCCGGCCCAGCCTGAGCCCATCGTCGAACAGGCCGGCGTTGAAGAAGTAGGGCGACAGCCGCCCCGCCTTGGTCGTGAATTCACCGAATCGCAACACCCCGGCATCGAGTGCGAACTTGACGAAGTCTGGCGCGATCGCATCGGCCGGGGGCGGGGTGTTCATCTTGAGGAGGCCAGGTGTTTCGTCTTGTCACATTGAACCTGAACGGCATACGGTCGGCCGCCAACAAGGGGGTCGAGGCCTGGGTCGCCGCGGTGGCTGCGGATTGTATGGGCGTGCAGGAGATCAAGGCCCAGGCGAACGACATCGCCGGCCGCTTCGAGACCCTGGGCGGAATGTCGGGTCACTTTCACTTTGCCGACAAGAAGGGCTATTCCGGCGTCGGCGTGTATTCGCGCAGGACGCCGAGCGAAGTGATCACCGGAATCGGTTGCGCGGAGTTCGATGCCGAGGGGCGGTATGTGGAGGTGCGGTTCGACGACCCCCAGCGGCGCGACTTCCGCAAGCTCAGCATCATCAGCTGCTATTTCCCCAGCGGTTCGAGCGGCGAAGAAAGGCAACTGGCCAAGTTCCGCTTTCTGGCGCAAATGACCCCGCACCTCATCAGGCTGCGGGCCGAACGCGAGTTCATTCTGGTGGGCGACGTGAACATTGCGCACAAGGAAATCGATCTCAAGAACTGGCGCAGCAACCAGAAGAACAGCGGCTTCACGCCGGAGGAACGTGCGTGGATGACGCACACGATCGACGAGCTCGGCCTGGTCGACGTGTTTCGAACGCTCAACCCGCACCCGGAGCACTACACGTGGTGGAGCAACCGGGGCCAGGCCTGGGCCAAGAACGTCGGCTGGCGGCTCGACTACCACCTGGCCACGCCGGGCATTGCGACCCGGGCGAAGGCCGAATTCATCTTTCTGGAACAACGCTTCAGCGACCACGCGCCGCTGGTGATCGACTATGACTTCACGCTGTGACCGGCTCGAATCACGGCCGCCGTTGTGCGCTGCCCCACCCCTTTCAAGGATCAATGTGATGACCCGTTGCGCCCTGTTTGCAGCCGCCGTCTGGTTCTTCAGCAGTCCCGCATCGGCCGCCGATGTGTACGTGGGCAGCGGTTTCCCGCGCTTGATCGTGGGCATCGCCCAACCGATCAGCGACCGCGCGGTGGTGCGTGCCGACGTGGCCACGCTGGGGAATATCTCGGACTCGTTCGACGAAAGCGGCATCCGCTACAGCGGCCGGCTCAAACACGAACGCGCCGGCCTGTTTGCAGACTGGTTCGTGGCCGGCGGCTTCCGGTTGACCGGGGGCGTGACCGTCAACGACAGCCGGCTCGATTTGACCGCCCAGGGAAACGGCGGCACGCTCACCATCGGCAACACCACCTACGCGACCACTCCGAACGACCGCTGGAATGTCAACATCCGGTTTCCCAAGACCACGCCCTACCTGGGGCTGGGCTACGGACGCCATCCGGAGGGCGGTGGCACGGTCGGGTTTGTGGCCGACTTCGGTGTCTCGATCGGCCGGGCCAAGGTGAGCGGCAATGTGAGCGGCCTCACGCTGTCCAGCGCGGTGACGCAAGCGGACATCGACCGCGAACTCGCGGAAGTGCGCGACGGCGTGGGGCAGGTTCGCGTTGTGCCCCAGCTCAGCGTCGCGATCAACTTCAGGTTCTGACCGGAACCCCCCCAATCCCTCGGGGTCCGATGGCCCTTGTGCTGCCTTACGTAGTTCCCGATACGCCGCCAATCGGGCAAGTGCGGAGAATCAGCGCACGCACTGTTGTCTCTGCCGAAAGGACTCTTGTCATGAAACGCCTCTTGATCGCCACCCTGGCCACGCTGGTCGCCGCCACGGCCTGGGCCGAATACCCCGAAAAGCCGGTCACCATCGTCGTGCCCTTTGCGGCCGGCGGGCCCACGGACAAGGTCGCCCGCGATCTTGCCGAGGCGATGCGAAAGCCGCTCGGCGGCCAGACCATCATCATCGAAAACATCGGCGGCGCCGGTGGCACGCTGGGCGCCACGAAGGTTGCCCGCGCGGCCAATGACGGCTACACGCTGTTGCTGCATCACATCGGCATGAGCACCTCGCCGGCGCTGTACCGGACCATGCAGTACAAGACGCTGGAAGACTTCGAGTACCTGGGCATGGTCAACGAAGTCCCGATGACCCTGATCGGCAAGCCCGGGCTGCCGGCCAACAACTACGCCGAGCTGACCAAATGGATCGACGCCAACAAGGGCAAGATCAATCTGGCCAACGCCGGGCTGGGCGCCGCGTCGCACCTGTGCGGCCTGTTGTTCCAGACCGCCCTCAAGGTCGACATGCAGACCGTGCCGTACAAAGGCACCGCGCCGGCCATGACCGACTTGCTGGGCGGGCAGGTCGACCTGAGGTGCGACCAGACCACCACCACCACCAGCCAGATCGAAAGTGGCAAGGTCAAGGCGTTTGCCGTGACCAGCACCAAGCGGCTGACGACGCCGGCCTTGAAGAACTTGCCGACTCTCGACGAGGCGGGCCTCAAGGGCTTCAACGTCAGCATCTGGCACGGCTTGTATGCGCCCAAGGGAACCCCCAAACCGGTTGCCGACAAGATCAACGCGGCAATGAAGGTGGCGCTCAAGGATCCCGAGTTCGTCAAGCGCCAGGAGGCGCTCGGCGCGGTGTTGATCACCGACGCCCGGCTCGACGGCGCGGAACACAAGAAATTCGTCGAGGCCGAGATCAACAAGTGGGGCCCGATCATCAAGGCAGCCGGTCAATACGCCGACTGACCGCCGACTGACCGCCGATTGACTGCTGGCTGACCGCTGATCGACGAGCCCTGTCGGCGATCACCTTGCTGTCTTCCGGCTCCGGCAGACACGAGCACCACGAGACCGCGACCCCTGACACCGACGGTCCGTTGCGCGATGATCACGTGAGCCTGCGGGACGCGCTGGACCAGCGCAATCACAGCGGATCCTTGAGGTCGTCGAAGTGGGCTTCCACGTCCATCGGCAGCAACTGGATCGACGCGCGCAAGCCTGGCACGTCGTTCATCAAGGCCTGCTCGACGCTGGTTCGAACAACAGCGGCCCGCCCCAGTGTCCAGGCCGACGGCATGTGCATGTGCATGTCGAGGAACAAGCGTTGGCCGGCTCGCCGGGTGACGATGTGGTCGAACCGGATCGAATGGTGCGAAAACTGCGCCAGCGACTGGTCGATCTTGTCGCGGGTTTCCGGGTCGACCGCGCTGTCCATCAACCCTTCGACCGAACGCCACACCAGGTGCCCACCCTCGCGCAGGATGTTCAGCGCCACGCCGATGGCCAGCACCGGATCGAGCCAGAGCCAACCGGTGAAATGCACCAGCACGAGGCCGGTGACCACGCCTGCGGAGGTCCACACATCGGTGTAGAGGTGCCGCGCGTCGGCCTCCAGCACGATGGAGTTGTGCTCCCTGGAAGCCGCCATCATTCGCCAGGCCAGCAGCCCGTTCAGCGCGGAACTGGCGGTGGCCAGCGCCAGCCCCAACCCCAGCGACTGCAGCGGCTGCGGGTCGGCAAAACGGCGCCCCGCGGCGATGACGATGCCGATCGCAGCGCCGGCGATCAACAGCCCTTCGAAACCGCTTGAGAAATACTCGGCCTTGGTGTGACCGAACGGATGGTCTAGATCGGCCGGTCGCTGCGCGATCGTCACCATGCCGATGGCGAACAGCGCGGAAGCCAGATTGACGAACGACTCCATCGCATCCGACAGCAGGCCGACCGAGTCGGTGATCCACCACGCCAGCGACTTCATCGCAATGGTCGCGACGGCGGCCGCCACGGACAGCTTGAGCAGCGTCTGGACCTGCATGTCGTGATCCCGGCTCAGCGCGCCCGATTCAACGCTGCGCCGCGGTGCGCGGCCCCGACGAGGCCGCTGTCGCTCGGCGCCACGTCGGCTTCAACTCAGCCTGACGCGCGCGAACTTGCGCTTGCCGACCTGCAAGACATAGGTGCCGGCGGGCAACTTGAGCCCCTTGTCGGCCACCATCGCCGAATCGACCCGAACACCATGGCCGTCGATCAGGCGGTTGGCTTCGCTGGTTGAAGGCGCCAGGCCGGCCTGTTTGAGCAGTGCCGCAATGCCCATCGGCGCACCCGTCAACGTCAGCTCCGCGATGGTGTCGGGCACACCGCCTTGGGCCCGGTGGTCGAAGTCCTGCCCGGCGGCGTCTGCGGCGGCCGCGCTGTGAAAGCGCGTGGTGATCTCGCGCGCCAGCATCAGCTTTGCGTCCTTGGGGTTGCGACCCGCGCTCACTTCAGCCCTCAAACCAGCGATTTCGCTTTCGGGCCGGAAGCTCA
Organism: Methylibium sp.; assembly: GCA_031415135.1. GTDB lineage: Bacteria > Pseudomonadota > Gammaproteobacteria > Burkholderiales > Burkholderiaceae_C > LGRD01. The sequence goes on along the minus strand of JANORB010000266.1, from coordinate 21,526 downwards.
GCAGCGTGAAGTACTTCCACATCAGGGTGTCGCTGATCGACAGCAGCTTGGCGAACATGTCGTTGGCGGGCTCGCTGATGCCGATGGTGTTGCCCTTGCTCTTGGACATCTTCTCGACCCCGTCCAGCCCTTCGAGCAGCGGCATGGTCAGGATGCACTGGGGTTCCTGGCCGTACTCGGCCTGCAGGGCCCGGCCCACGAGCAGGTTGAACTTCTGATCGGTTCCGCCCAGTTCGAGATCGCTCTTGAGCGCCACCGAGTCGTAGCCCTGCATCAGCGGGTACAGGAACTCATGCACGCTGATCGGCGTGCCCGCCTTGAAGCGTTCGTGGAAGTCGTTGCGCTCCATCATGCGCGCCACCGTGTAGCGCGAAGCGAGCTGGATCATGCCGCGGGCACCCAGCGGATCGCTCCACTCCGAGTTGTATCGAACCTCGGTCTTGTCGGGGTCGAGCACCAGGCTGGCTTGCCGGTAGTAGGTCTGCGCATTCGCCTCGATCTGTTCGCGGGTCAGCGGTGGCCGGGTGGTGTTGCGGCCGGACGGGTCGCCGATCATCGACGTGAAGTCGCCGATCAGAAAGATCACCGTGTGGCCCAGATCCTGGAGCTGGCGCATCTTGTTCAGCACCACCGTGTGGCCGATGTGGATGTCGGGCGCGGTCGGGTCCAGGCCGAGCTTGATGCGCAACGGAACGCCACTGGCTTCGGAGCGCGCCAGCTTGGTCAACCAGTCGGCTTCGGGCAGGAGTTCGTCGCAGCCGCGCCTCGAAATGGCCATGGCCTCGTGGACGCGATCGGTGAGTGGATGCTGCGTGGGCCGGGATGGCCGGGCAGATTCGCCGGTTTCGAACGGTGGCGAAGGGCGTGCAGACAAAACCATGCGGACATCCGGAGGGGAGCGAACCTGGTGCGCTCTTGCCAGGGCGGGGTTGCGGGGTGGAGTGCCCAAACCGCAGCGGACCGATTCTAGTGGACCCCCGGGCACCGGCGCGTGAGGAACGAGATGCGGTACTGGTTCAGGCTCGCGGCGGTGGCGTTACAAAAAAGTTGGACCGGCCAGAGAGTTAGGGCTGGCTCGGGTTGCCGACGTTCTGCCACTTTGGGCGAGCGAAGGTCCACAGTTCGTCGCTCCGGGCGAGTTGGGGCGGACCTTCGGCAGCGCTCTGGGGCAGTCGCGTAGGAGGGAGCGCCTCCGGCATGCCGGAGAGCGTCTAAAGTTTGAAAAGCAGAGAAGTCCATCCACATTTGTAGGGATGGAAAACGTTGAGGCCGTGCTACAACATCCGCATAGTCCTAGTCAAGCAAGGAATGTTGCTGCGGTGCACAATGCGTGTTTCGCGGTCTGTTGAGGGCCTAGGAATGACCGAGAAGAATCGATCTGTACTGCGGGTAGCTTTCGTCAAGGGGCTAGAGAGGGGCGTTTTCGCGTCCGTCACATTCGGACAGAACTGCCCTTTTGATCTGCCGGCCGTTGAGTCGGTAAAGATCAAGCCAGTGTCTGTGCGCCCGCCTCGCCCTCGCCCTGGAGAAAGTTGGTCCAGCGTTGGCTGCTACCTAGCAAAGGCGATTGAATCGTATGGTAGCGAAGTTGCCCACGAACCGACCGCCAAATCAGGCACCATCGATTGCCAATCGAGGTCAGCAGACAACCGACGTGCGCGACGCGCTGCTGCGGTCGCCTCAGCCAAGTAGAGAGGTCATAGCAGCCTCATACGAAGGCTTCGAGGGGCCTTTGCCTTTCCCGGCCCACATTGAGCACTACGACAAGGTTCTGCCCGGCGCAGCGGAGCGAATCTTTGCGATGGCTGAGGCTGAGCAACGTTCTCGCTTAGCCATCGATCAAAGCGAATCGCTTGTAGCTACAGACATAGCGCGCCGCGAAATCGCCCTCCAAGAAAAGGCAATCAATGGCCGGCTCCGGTTGGAAGGCTTAGGCATGTGGCTGGGGTTCGCCTCGACGATCATCGTCATTGGGGCCGCTCTCACATTCACTGTTCTGGCCCCAGAAAGAATCGAGAAGATCGGCGCCTTCGTCATCGGCTTCTTGTATGCGGCGGCACAAGTAGTCGCAGCGTACAGAAGGAAGGACCCGCAGGGGCCGCCAGACTCCGATCCCAGCGAAGGAGCGAAGAGGAAGAAGGGGCGCGGTCGATAGCTGTCGCTCAGTCCATCGTCTCGGACATCATTACGATGTCCTTGATGTCCCACAGCGTGTTGGCCACGCCTGCGGCCATTGCCGGGCTGCACTTCACCGAAGAATGGATCTTCACGAAGTTGTAGACCATGAAGTAGAAGCTGATCGCGTGCATGTGGTTCGCCAGCTTCTTGCTGAAGGCGTTGGTGAGGCGGGTGAAACGGCGGTTGCTCATGCGCAGGCTGAGGTTCGAACGCTCCACGATGGACGTGCTGATGTGCTTCTTGTCCGGGTTGCCGTTCACCGTGGACTTCGAGCACGTCACCATCTCGGGCGGGCTGTAGCGGCGGCGAGCCTCGTTGCCCGGTTGGTCGCCAGCGTACGACTTGTTCAACACGCCGTAGTCCACCTGACCGCGAAACGCTGCGTCCACCGCGTCGGGGTACGGTCCATAGCCATCGGTCGTGAGTTGAATTCGGTCGGCCATCCGCGACGCCATGTCGGCAATGAACTCGAAGGTGCATTCACGATTCCGCACGCCAACAAGCCAGCACGGCATCAGCTTGGTGTCTGGGTCGATGGCTGTGAACGTGTAGCAGTCGCCGTATTCCTCGGGGTGTTCGGCCTTCACGTTCTTTTGCTTGGCGCCGACGAAGCTCCACAGCTCATCACACTCGATCCGCTTGCACGACAGGTTGCGCATGACTTGGTCTTGGTACAACGCGCAGGCTTGGCCCACGTCGGCCAGCAGCTTCAGAACGGTGTTCTTCGAGGCACCAGTCACTCGGCAAGCCGCATTGATGCCCATGCCTTCCGACAGAACGGTCAGGATGCGGGCGCGGTCTTCAACAGAGAGGCGGTTCATATGTAACTTTTACTCAAGCACTCAGTTCAGTTAGGATAGCATTGCCTATGGCATTAGTCAAGCATTTAGTGCAGTTTGCCAACTTGCGCAAGTTGGCATACCATTTCGGTGTGGACATAGACGCACCTCCAAGCTCCCCAGGTCAATTTATTGAACAACTCCTCTCTCAAAGGGGTTGGACGCAGCGCGTGCTGGCGGCGGTGATGGGAGTTGAAGAGACCGGCATCAGCAAGATGATCACCAACAAGAAGCCGATCTCGGCCGAGTTGGCGCTGGGCCTAGAGAGCGCGTTCAGCATCCCTGCTGAACGGTTTCTCGGTCTGCAGAAGGACTTTGAGCTTGCGAACGCACGACGCGCCGCCAAACCCGATCCAGCCGCGCAGCAGCGCGCGCAACTCATCGGAGCCCTCCCCATCCCCGAAATGATTCGGCGCGGTTGGCTCGATGTTCCAGACGTTCGAGACTCGGCGAGGCTGGAGGCCGAACTAGTAAAGTTCTTCAGCGCAAGCTCGCTGGCCGACATCGAGGTGCTTCCGCACGCAGCCAAGAAGACCGACGTTTCAGAAGATGCGACACCACCGCAATTGGCGTGGCTGCACCGAGCCAAGCAGATTGCAAGCGAAATGCTTGCGGCCCAGTTCTCTGACTTCAGTGCCCGGCGCGCCGCTCAGCTATTGCGTGAGTTGACGCTGTCACCTGAGAGCGCGCGCAAGGTGCCTCGATTGCTCTCCGAGGCTGGCATCCGCTTCGTGATCATTGAATCGCTGCCAGGTGCCAAGATCGACGGCGTGTGCTTCTGGCTGGACGACGCTCGCCCCGTGATTGCCATGTCGATGCGCCATGATCGGATCGACAACTTCTGGTTCGTCCTGCGCCATGAACTTGAACACGTCATTCAAGGACACGGAAAGAAGCTCATCGTCATTGACGCCGAGCTTGAGGGTGAGCGCGCCGGCACCGGTGTCGATGTCGCCGCTGATGAGCGCATTGCGAATGCGGCTGCTGCGGAGTTCTGCGTACCACGGAAGACAATGGATGCGTTTGTCGCTCGCAAAGCCCCGTTCTTTGCAGAACGCGACATCCTTGGAGTTGCCGCCACCTTGCGAGTGCACCCTGGGCTTGTGGCCGGACAACTTCAGCATCGCACCGGCCGTTATGACCGGTTTCGCAATCACCTCGTGAAGATGCGTTCGATCGTCGCGCCGAACGCAGTTGTTGACGGTTGGGGCGACGTGGTTCCGGTTGGACTGTAAAGGGTTAGATGATGCACAAGGGTAAGACGAAGATCGAGAAGATGCAGGACTTCGTTCGCTTCTACAAAGAGAAGCACGGTGTCATTTCGGCGGACATGCGGGAGGTTGCCGCTGAGGCCGAACGGATGGGCTGGAAGATGCCGAAGCCGAAGACGCAGTTGGACCTGCTTGCGGCGCAGTTCTCAGATTCGCAGCGCGAAGAGATTCGCAAGGACGAAGTGACGGGCCGCCCCTATCGGGCCAATTTGGCTGTATCGACTTGGCACGGGAATAGCCAGTCAGTCCTGTGGACCGACATTGATGTCGCAACGCGCCCGATCGCGCACAAGTCGCTTTCGCAGTATCGCGATCAGATGATCGGCGAGGCCGTGCAGATGACGCTGACTGCAAGCCATTGGAATCGGATCAACCCGACTGAAGAGCCCATCAACATGGAACTCGACTTCGGGCCGGACGTGGAATGGGAACTGAACGCGCCGCCGAAAGAGGACGGCCAGGCGGCAGCCTAAGGCGCCTTCTTCCAGCGCGCTTGGGCCGCGACACGCGCAATCTCCGAGCGCTGCTCAGGCGTAAGTGCGATAGCGCGAGACGCGCCGCCCTTCAAACCGCCCTTGCGCCCGCTCTCCTGCTTCTTGCTGGGCGCGGGCGCAATCACTTCTCCAGTGGCGCGCTGCACCACGTCGAACGCGACCTGCGTGAAATCTCTGCGCTTGGTTGCCATAGCCGATCACCTTAGCATGAGCTTCGCAGGGTAGCTAGCGCCGCGTTACAGACCCGCGCTCAAACTGAACCATGACCCGAGATGCCCACCGGTGGCCGCTCCGTTCCCGGCGACGCCCAGCAGTTCTCAAGGGCTCTGCCGAGTCGCGGTAAAATTCCACATCGGTTACAAATAGCAACGAAGCCTGACCGCACCAAAGAGTCCGGGTACGAGCTTCGATCCACGGGGACAAAAATGGGGCATGCCAGCACGGCATCGCGTCAATAGAGAGCGTCGTTGCTCGGAACACTATGGAATCGTTGAGTTCGCTGACGCGTCTGTTTGTGGATGCATGGGGCCGAATCGGGCAGTTCATTTCCACTCACCCTCGCGGCCTCGCGTCGGCCGTGATTGTCGGCTTGGCCGGGTTCGGGGCCACGGCATTCGGAATTGCACCCATGGCGCCCGATGCCTCCAGCGTGCCGCTGAGCCTTGTCACCGAGGAGGTCGAAGCACAGGGTGTCGCGGCCCAGCTTGAAGTGTTGGCGGCCCACGAACTGTTGCTTTATCGCAGCGACCTCAGCCGCGCGGGCGATACGGCCGACAGCCTGCTCAGGCGCCTGAACGTCAATGACCTTTCGGCCGCCAGTTTCTTGCGAACCGATCCGCTGGCGCGCAAGCTGCTTGAGGGCCGTGTTGGAAAGATGGTCCAGGCGCGCGCCAACCCCGCAGGCCAACTCGCTGAACTGGTGGTGCGCTTCGCCGCGCCTGCTGGAGCGCAATCCAACACCCACTTCACTCGGTTGAGCGTTGTGCGCACGGACGGCAAGTTGAGCTCAAACCTTGAGGTCGCTCCTTTGACGGCGCAGCAGCGCCTTGGCAGCGGAACCATCCGAACCTCGCTCTTTGCCGCGACCGACGAAGCGCGCATCCCCGACGCCCTGGCCAGCCAGTTGGCCGACATTTTTGCCGCCGACATCGATTTCCATCGTGAATTGCGCAAGGGTGACACGTTCAGCGTGATCTACGAAACCATGACCGCGGACGGGGAGGCCATCACGTGGAACGCGTCCGCCGGCCGGGTCATCGCGGCGGAGTTTGTCAACAAGGGGCGCAAGTACTCCGCGCTGTGGTTCAAGGACGAGGCGGGCAAGGGCGCTTATTACGGGTTCGATGGCAAGAGCAGAACACATTCGTTCCTGGCCAGCCCGCTCGAGTTTTCGCGCACCACCTCGGGCTTTGCGATGCGCATGCATCCGATCCTGAACCAATGGAAGCAGCACAACGGTGTCGACTATGCGGCGCCCAGCGGAACGCCGATTCGAGCGGTCGGGGATGGCATCGTCGAATTCGCGGGGCAGCAAAACGGCTATGGCAACATCGTGCAGATCAAGCACGGCAACGACCGGGCGACGGTCTACGCCCACCTGAGCCGCATTGACGTGAGCCTCGGCCAGAAGGTCGATCAAGGGCAGAACATCGGCACCGTGGGCGCCACGGGCTGGGCCACCGGCCCGCACCTTCATTTCGAGTTCAAGGTCGCTGGAGTGCATCAGGATCCGCTGGCGCTATCGAAGGAGGCCGGGATGACGGTCATGGCTGCGGCCACCAAGGCGCAGTTCGAGCAGTGGGCCAAGGGCGCCAGGGCCCCTCTGGAGGTTGCTCAAACGGTTGGTCGCTCCGGTCCGTACTTCGAATAGGCGATGGCTGCGTTGCGCAGCCCTGCGGCCGATCCTTCGAATACGCCATGAAGAACCTCTTCATCGGCCTGATGTCGGGCACATCACTCGATGGCGTCGATGGCGTGCTGGTCGACTTCGGGACTGAAGCCGTGCCGGTGCGCGTGCTGGGCCATTTCCACCGGCCGTTCGCACCGGCGCTGGCGCACGACCTGCTGGCCCTCAACGCGCCGGGGGACAATGAGTTGCACCGCGCCGCACTTGCGGCCAACGATCTCGCACGGGTCTGCGCGCAGGTCGTCGAGGCGCTGTTGTCGCACAGCGGCACCCAGCGCGAACAAGTGATTGCCATCGGGGCCCACGGGCAAACCGTGCGGCACCGGCCAGGCGAGTTCGATCGCACCGGCTACACCATTCAACTCAACGCGCCCGCATTGCTGGCCGAGTTGACGCGCATCGACGTGATTGCGGATTTCCGCAGCCGCGACGTCGCGGCCGGGGGGCAAGGCGCGCCCTTGGTTCCGGCATTTCATCGGGCGGTGTTCGGCCGCCCGCACGGGACGGTGTTGGTGCTCAATGTGGGCGGCATGAGCAACCTGACGGTTCTTGGGCCCGGCGACTCCATCGCCGGGTTTGACTGCGGCCCCGGCAATGCACTGATGGATCATTGGTGCCTGTTGCACACTGGGTTGAAGTATGACGACAAGGGCAGGTGGGCCGCGTGTGGCCAGGCCAACGAGCCGTTGCTCGCCCGCATGCTTGCCGATCCGTACTTCGCGTTGATTCCGCCCAAGAGCACGGGCCGGGATCGGTTCAACGCCGCGTGGCTCGCCGCGCAGCTTCATGGTTTGCCCGGTGGACGTTCGCTTCGACCCGAGGATGTGCAGGCCAGCTTGGCCGAGCTGACGGCCCGGGTTTGCGCCGACGCCGTGCTGCGCATTGCGCGCGATGGCGCCGACTTGCTGGTGTGCGGCGGAGGATCGCTCAACGCCCATCTGCTTGCCCGGCTCGGCGCCCATCTGCCCGGCATTCGGGTGGCCAAGACCGACGTTCACGGATTGCCGGCGATGCAAGTGGAGGCCTGCGCCTTCGCCTGGCTTGCGCAGGCCTGGACCATGCGCGTGAATGGCAGCCTCGGTGAAGTGACTGGAGCCGCAGGTCCGCGGGTTCTGGGGGCCCTGTACCCCGCTTGCTGAGGTACCCCCAACAAAAAGCCGCCCGATGGGCGGCCTTTCGGTTGGAGCAGAGATTTCTCAGGCCGAGAAGCTCGAGCCGCACCCGCAGGTGGTTGTTGCGTTGGGATTCTTGATCACAAACTGCGCACCTTGCAGATCGTCTTTGTAGTCGATCTCGGCACCTGCCAGGTACTGCAGGCTCATCGCGTCGATCAACAAGGTCACGCCGTTCTTGTTCATCTGGGTGTCGTCGTCATTGACGACCTCATCAAAGGTGAACCCATACTGAAATCCAGAGCAGCCGCCGCCTTGCACGAACACGCGCAGCTTCAGGTCCGGGTTGCCCTCTTCCTCGACCAGTTCTTTGACCTTGCCGGCAGCGCTGTCAGTGAAGATCAGCGGCACCGGCGGTTCATCAAAGCCGGCCTGGCTTTCAATATTTTCAGCGACTGCGCTCATTCGATTCTCCTTCGGCGATGTGCCGGCGGTCCAATTATCCGTGATTCGGTACAGCCAGCTTCAGCGCCGGCTTGTCGTCGGCCTTCAAGGGCTTCAACTCACCATCAATGGTCGCACCTGGGTGCATCTCGAGCACCTCGTAGCGCACATCACCAATGATGGTCGCTTTGGGCTGCAGTTCAAGCAGATCGTCGGACTGAACCGGCCCCATGACCAACCCGTTGATGATCACATGGCCGGCCTTCACCTTGCCTGTGACGCGGGCTTTCTCGCTGATCACGAGGATGCTGGGCTGGTCGATCGCTGCGATCACGTCGCCAAAAATTTCACCATCGATGCGCAGCCCCGCGGAGAAGCGCAACTCGCCGTGCACCACCGTGCCCTCGCCGATCAATGTGCCGATGGGGGGCTGCTTCTTCTTTCCGAACATGATTCGTTGCTCCTGTTGTCGAGCCACCCTTGGACGCTCCGTGGCTACAGCTTCAGCGTTTGAGTGGCCTTGGCTTCGCCGCTCTTGTTGATGACCCTGACCGAGACCGCTTTTACCACGGCCAGGGGAGGATGATCGATCATCCCTTCAACCCGCAAATACTGTTTCAATTGGAGCGGTTTGGCCCCGCCCGGTTGCACCAAGGACCACGGCTTGCCGTCGAGCACTCCGGTCAGGGTCACCTCATAGCGCCCGCTGAATTCGGCAGGCGCCTTGCCGGCCTGCATGACCAACATCTGGAACCGCAACTGGCCGGGGCTCTTCACTTCCGCCTGCAAACCCCGAATCACGAGCCCTTCGGTCGCGGTGGCGGGCAACAGGCGCTCAAAAAACCCCAGGTCGCTCTTCAAAGCCATGTTCTCGGCTTCGACGGCCTTGACGCTCTGAGCCAGTTTGTCCTGGGCCGCCTTCTCGGTCTTGAGCAGGCTCTCTGCGATGTTGGCCACCGACAAGGTCTTTTGCCGCTCCTCGCGCAACTCGGCCACTTCCACACGCAGCCTTGCCAACTCGGCCTTCGAGTCGCGATCGAAGCCGGCAATGTCCTTGCCAAACTCGAACGCCCACAACGCCAAGGCCGCCGAGAAGCCGAACATCAACGCGACGATCGCCCAGCGCAATGGCCAAGGGAGGTGGCTTCGAACGATCATGCGCGGGGCGCTGATCGACAACCGGCGGCGCAACAGCTTCCAGCGCATCAGAGCCAGGGCACCAGGCGCCGCGCACGTGCATTGAACACCCGGCTCGGCGCATGGCGACGAAAGCCGAACTCGTTTGCGCTCATCGGCGTTCCCGTGCGATTGAAGAGCGGCGATTGTAGGAGCGCGCCAATCCGTTGCTGTAACACAAAGGCCACTCGAAAGTGGCCTTGAGCGGACGCCAGTCTGCGCGGTCGGTCAGCGTTTGCTGAACTGCTTTCTGCGGCGTGCGCCGTGCAAGCCGACCTTCTTCCGTTCAACTTCGCGCGCATCCCGAGTGACGAAGCCGGCGCGGCTGAGTTCCGGTTTCAGCGCTGCGTCGTAGTCGATCAGCGCACGCGTGATGCCGTGCCGAACGGCACCCGCCTGGCCCGATTCGCCGCCGCCATGAACATTGACCTTCACGTCAAAAGCGGCATCGTTGGCGGTCAGCACCAACGGCTGCTTGACAACCATGATCGAGGTCTGGCGCCCGAAGTACTGCTCGACAGACTTGCCGTTCACGAGGATCTGGCCCGTGCCCTTTTTCATGAACACACGGGCCACCGAAGACTTTCGGCGGCCGGTCCCATAGTTCCAATTTCCGATCATCACCGCTCCTTCAGATTTCCAGCACTTTGGGCTGCTGGGCGGTGTGCGGATGCGTGGCACCGGCGTACACCTTCAGCTTCTTGACCATCGCGTAGCCCAACGGTCCCTTGGGCAGCATGCCCTTGACGGCCTTCTCCAGGGCGCGGCCTGGATGCTTGGCCTGCATGTCCTTGAACTTGATGGCGTGAATGCCGCCGGGAAACCCGGAATGGCTGTAGTACACCTTGTCGTTGGCTTTGTTGCCGGTCACGCGCAGTTTCTCTGCGTTGACGATGACGATGAAGTCGCCGGTGTCGACGTGAGGCGTATAAATGGCCTTGTGCTTGCCGCGCAAACGGAGGGCGACTTCACTGGCCACCCTTCCGAGAACCTTGTCGGTTGCGTCAATCACAAACCACTCATGCGTCACTTCGGCCGGTTTGGCGCTGAAGGTTTTCATTGCATTGTTGAGTAGGTTTGACTAGCCCCATACCGCGGCCCGGTGCAACTGCGTCACAACGATTCGCGCCAACTGCCGCAATCGGTTCCGCTTCTTTCAATGGCGGACTCTCTTGCCAGCACCACGAGCAACGTGTCGCTGCTCGTGGCTTTCCGTGGGGGCAATATTCAGGAAAGCCTTAAATGATATCAGACGCCGTGCAGATGAGCCCGCTGCCGGCAACCCCACGGCCGTGTGATGGGACATGAGGGGGCATTCAACTCATGGGGCGCACTGACTTCCCCACACGCTTAGACTAGCGTTTACCCTGGTTATTTTGGCTCCCCATGATCGACACTAACGTCCTGATGAAGCGCTTGCCTCCCTCCGTTGCGCCGCCCAAGGGGTCACCGCAGGATTCTTTGCAGCAATCGACCGACTGGACCTGGATTCCGATTCGTTCTCTTGCCCCGCAGCAGAGAGATCGGGTCACCGCACATCTTCTCGCTTTGAGCGACAGTGATCGCTACCTGCGGTTTGGATACCCGGCGACGGACGCGCAGATTTCCAAGTATGTCGATTCGATGGACTTCGACCGCGACGAGGTGTTCGGCATCTTCAACCGACACCTCGAACTGATCGCTGTGGCGCACCTGGCCCACGCAGTGGAAGCGGCTGGCGCGCAGCGGCCCTTGATGTCCGAGTTCGGCGTTTCGGTGTCGCTGCGGGCGCGCGGCCGCGGGTTTGGTCGGCGATTGTTCGAACACGCCGTGTTGCATGCCCGCAACCGGGGCGTGCAGACCTTGTTCATTCACGCGTTGAGCGAAAACACCGCCATGCTCAAGATTGCGCGCGACGCTGGAGCAACGGTTGAACGCGAGGGCTCGGAATCCGAGGCCTGGCTCAAGCTGCCCCAGGACACGCTGGCTTCGCACGTTGGCGAACTGGTTGAAAAGCAGGCTGCCGAGCTGGACTACCGGTTGAAGCTGCGCGCTCGCCAGGTCAGCGGCTTTCTCGAAGGGTTGGTGGACGAAAAACCCAAGGAAGGGAGCGAAGGCGGCCGCTCCGACGCACCGGGCGATTGAGTTGCGGGCGGGCTGGACTTCCGGCCGGATTTTGCGGATCGGCAGGCGACGGCGGCAGAGTGGCTCAAATCGAAATCGCCAACTCCGCTAAAGTGCAACTTGATCGTTTGTCTGGGCGCCGCGATACCGGCCTGTCAGGACCACAGCCTACAAAATGCTGAGACTTCCGTGGATCGTCGCGCTGGCAGCCGTTGCGCTGCTCGTGGTCGTGCTCGCGGTTTGGGCTTTCAAGTTGCGCAAGAGCCGGACGATCGCGCCGCTGCCCAAAGAATGGTCGCTGGCCGCGCGCTCGGTTTTTTCCACTGAAGAGCGGCGTGTCTACCGGCTGTTGCGCGAGGCGCTTCCTCACCACGTTGTGCTGTCCAAGCTCCCGCTGGTCAGGTTCTGCCAGCCCACCAACCCGAACGAGGTGCGCTACTGGTTCGAGCTGCTGGGGTCCAACCATGTGACGTTTGCGGTTTGCAGCGCCAACGGCCGCGTGCTCGCCGCCATCGACCTGGACACCGATCGAGGCCTTTCGAACCGCGCCCAGCAGATCAAGTACGCGGTGCTCAACGCCTGCCGCGTTCGTTACCTGCGCTGCCCCGTGCAGCACCTGCCTTCGGTGGCGGAGTTGCAGTTGCTGGTTCCACAAGGCGCGGCATCGGCGCGTGGTCCGTTGCCCGCGCCTTTGGCGCCTCCGGTGCCCCACACCCTGAACCAGGCACGCGACACGCTGTCCAGCACGGTGGCCACCAAGCGCGCCGCGCGGACGGCATTGTGGCAAGACTCCTCGGTGTTCCAGGACTCGTTCTTCGCGCCCGACAACCGGGCTGACGGATTTGTGAACAGCGACTTCCACGACACCCCGACAGCCATGCCGCGGGTGGCGCCTGGCAACGCCGGCGCGGTCGGCGCGCACGACATCGTCGGCGTGGTGGTGGATCGCCCGAAGTTGCCGACCGACGATCGGCGCTGAGCCGGCGGGATCAGCGGCGCGGGCGCGGCGCGTACCATGCGCCCATGACGGAACCCGATTCCAGCAAAGCGGCCCCGAACACACCGTACGCCGGCCTGCATCCCGATGTCGTGCTGGACGCACTCGATGCCGTTGGATTGCGCGGTGATGGGCGGCTGATTCAACTCAACTCCTACGAGAACCGGGTGTTTCAGGTTTTCCTGGAAGACGGCCGGGTGGTCGTGACCAAGTTCTACCGGCCCGGCCGCTGGAGCGACGCGCAAATTCTGGAAGAGCACGCCTTCGCCGACGAACTGGCGGGCAGGGAGATTCCGGTGGCCGCGTCCTGGCCGCTGACGGTCGACGCTGAATCCCGCCTCGCCGCACACGTCAGCTTGAAGGGCCCGACATTGGCCGAACTCGCAACGCCCCAAGGCGACTACCGTTTCAGCGTGGCGCAGCGGCTTGCGGGCCGGGCGCCGGAACTGGAAGACCCCGCCACGCTGGAATGGATTGGCCGATTCATCGGCCGCATGCATGCGGTCGGCGCCTTGGCCCCGTTCCAGCATCGGCAGACGCTGGACGTCGCCACTTTCGGCGCCGCCAACCGGGATTGGCTGCTGGCGCAAGACCTGATCCCGCCCGACACCTTGATCCCCTGGCAGCAGGTGTCGCAGGCCGCGCTCAAAGCGGTGAGCGAAGCGTTCGATCAGGTCGGCAAACCCCGCCAACTGCGCCTGCATGGCGACTGCCACCTCGGCAACGTGCTGTGGGCCGACGACGGGCCTCATTTTGTCGACCTCGACGACGCCGTCACCGGCCCGGCCACGCAAGACCTGTGGATGCTGTTGTCGGGCGATCGGGGGTCGATGACACGCCAGCTCTGCGCCGTGCTCGATGGCTACGAAGGCTTCATGGACTTCGATTGGCGCGAGTTGCGCCTGATCGAGCCGCTGCGCACGCTGCGCATCCTGCACCACAGCGCCTGGATCGCCAGGCGCTGGGACGACCCGGCGTTTCCGATAGCCTTCCCGTGGTTCACCAGCCCGTCGTACTGGGCCGAACAAACCACCCGGCTGCGCGAGCAACTGGTGGCGATGGCCGAGCCGCCGCTGGGCGGCCGGTAGCCAGGAATCTGCCCCGCCAGTAGCCGGCCAGCTAACCGACCAGCAGCGCGTTCACCCGCTTCACGTAAGCGGCAGGGTCTTCGAGGTGGCCGCCTTCGGCGAGCAAGGCCTGGTCGAACAGGATGTGGGCCAGGTCATCAAAGTGTTCGCTGCTTTCCAGCCGCTTCACCAACGCGTGTTCGGCATTCACCTCCAGCGTGGGCTGCGACTTGGGCGCGCTTTGCCCGGCCTGCTTGAGCATGCGCGCCAGGTGGCCGCTCATGTCGCCTTCCTCAACGACCAGGCAGGCCGGTGAATCGACCAGGCGGGTTGTCACGCGCACGTCCTTGGCGCGATCCTTCAACGCTTCCCTCAGGCGGTCGAGCACCGGCTTGAACGCCGTGGCGGTTTCTTCGGCCAGCTTCTTTTCGGCCTCGTCCTGCAGCTTGCCCAGGTCGACCGCGCCCTTGGCCACGCTTTGCAGCGGGTGGCCGTCGAACTCGTACAGGTGGCTCAGCAGCCACTCGTCCACCCGGTCCACCAGCAGCAGCACCTCGATGCCTTTCTTGCGGAAGATCTCGATCTGCGGGCTGCTGCGGGCCGCGGCCGGGCTGTCGGCGGTGATGACGTAGATGGCCTCCTGGCCTTCCTTCATGCGGCTCACATAGTCGACCAGCGACACGCCTTCGTCGGCCTGCGTGGAAGCGAACCGCAGCAGCTTGGTCAGCCGGTCGTGGTTGGTGTGGTCTTCGCCGACGCCCTCTTTCAGCACCGCGCCGAAGTCTTTCCAGAACGCGGCGTACTTGGCCTTCTCGGCCGCGTCTTCGTTGTCGGCCAGCGCTTCGAGCATCGACAGCACGCGCTTGGTCGAGCCCTCGCGAATGGCCTTCACGTCGCGGCTTTCCTGCAGCAGCTCGCGCGACACGTTCAACGGCAAATCGGCACTGTCGATCACCCCCTTGACGAAGCGCAGGTAGATCGGCATCAGCGCTTCGGCGTCGTCCATGATGAACACACGCTTCACATACAGCTTGACGCCGCCGCGCTTGTCGCGGTTCCACAGATCGAACGGTGCCTTGGCCGGCACGTACAGCAGCTGCGTGTACTCGCTGCGCCCTTCGACGCGGTTGTGGGTGTAGGCCAGCGGCGCCTCGGTGTCATAGCTGATCTGCTTGTAGAACTCCTGGTACTGCTCGGGCGTGATGTCGCTCTTGCTCCGTGTCCACAGCGCGGCGGCCTTGTTGACCGCGGTCCATTCGTCGCGCGTGACCTGCTTTTTCTCCTCGGCGTCCCACTCTTCCTTTTGCATCAGGATCGGCAGCGAGATGTGGTCGGAGTACTTGCCGATCACCGAGCGGAGCTTCCAGGCGCTGAGGAATTCGGCCTCCTCGTCGCGCAGATGCAAGGTCACGCTGGTGCCGCGCTCGGCCCGCGTGATCGTCTCCACCTCGAAGTCACCGCTTCCCTGCGAACTCCAGCGCACCGCTTCTTCGGGCGCCAGGCCGGCCCGGCGCGACTCGACGGTGATGCGGTCGGCGACGATGAAGCCGCTGTAAAAGCCCACGCCGAACTGGCCGATCAGTTGCGCGTCCTTCTTCTGGTCGCCCTCCAGCGCGGCCACAAATTCGCGCGTGCCGCTCTTGGCGATCGTGCCCAGGTTGGCCACCGCCTCTTCGGCCGACAGCCCGATGCCGTTGTCGCGGATCGTGATCGTCTTGGCCTCGGCATCGAAGCTCACGCGCACCTCCAGGTTGGGCGCGTCTTCATACAAAGCGGCGTTGTTCAGCGCCTCGAATCGCAGCTTGTCGCAAGCGTCCGAAGCGTTGGAGATCAACTCGCGCAGGAAGATCTCCTTGTTGGAGTACAGCGAATGGGTGACGAGGTGCAGGATCTGCTTCACCTCGGCCTGGAACGAAAGGGTTTGCTTGGTCATGGTCATCTTTTGAAGGTGTCACCGAGCTCGCGTCGGCGAAGCCGCACTTGAGGCGATGCGGCGCAATTTCAAGGGCCTGGCGCCGCGATGGCGCGGGCCCGCCCGCCCATCACCACGGATCGACAAATCGGGCGCCCGCCTCCTTCACTCGCGCCGATGCCAGGCCCCGGGTCAGCCAGGCGCGGGTCTGCGCCGGGTCGATCACGGCGTCGATCTCCAGGGTCGCGGCCATGTTGATGGCGCTGCCGTTGGCGACCTGCTGGTCCACCAGGCGCTGAAACAGCGCGTCGCGCTCCGCACCTTCCATGGCTGCCGCCAATTCCTTGCGGTAGCCCAGGCGCACCGCGCCCTCCAGCCCCATGGCGCCGAATTCGCCGCTCGGCCAGGCGGCCGTCAGCAGCGGCGAGTGAAAGCCGCCGCCGGTCATCGCCATCGCGCCGAGGCCGTAGCCTTTGCGCAGCACCACCGCCAGCAAGGGCACGCGCAGGTGGGCCGCGACGACGAACATGCGGCTCACATGCCGCACCTGGGCCCGCGTCTCGACCTCCGGGCCGACCATGAAGCCGGGCGTGTCGACCAGCGACACCAGCGGCAGGCCGTGCGCATTGCACAACTGCATGAAGCGGGCCGCCTTGTCGGCGCCATCGGCGTCGATGGCGCCACCCAGATGCGCCGGGTTGCTGGCCAGCAGGCCCACCGGCCGGCCTTCGATGCGCGCCAGCGCGGTGAAGATGGCGTGGCCGAAGCCGGCGCGCAGTTCCAGCAGCGCGCCGGTGTCGGCCACCAGCGCCATGACGCGCCGCATGTCGTAGGCGCGCACGCGCTTGTCCGGCAGCACGTCACGCAGCCGCTGCGGGTCGGCTGCGGTCCAGTCGCTCGCACGCCCCTGAAAGTACGCCAGGTACTGGCGCGCCACGGACACGGCTTCGGCGTCGCCTTCCACCAGCACATCGATCACGCCGTTGCCCGACTGCACATCGCTGGGCCCGATCTGTTCCGGCTCGAACCGCCCAAGGCCACCGCCCTCCACCATCGCCGGCCCGCCCATGCCGATGTTGCTGTGGCGCGTGGCAATGATCACGTCGCTGCAGCCCAGCAGCGCCGCGTTGCCCGCAAAGCAGCGGCCGGAAACGATGCCGATCACCGGCACCTGGCCGCTCAGGCGCGCGTAGCTGGCAAAGGTGGCGACATGCAAGCCGGCGACGATCGGCATGTCGGTGTCGCCGGGCCGGCCGCCGCCGCCCTCGGCGAACAGCACGACCGGCAAGCGCTGCTGCAACGCAATGCCCAGCATCCGGTCGGTCTTCTGGTGGTTGCGCATGCCCTGGGTGCCGGCCAGCACCGTGGCGTCGTAGGCCATCACGACACAACGCGATGTGTCGGCGCCGAACTGCGCGCCGTTGACACTGCCGATGCCGGTCACCATGCCGTCGGCCGGCGTGTTGAGCACCAGATCGTCCTGCGTGCGGCGGCTGCGCTGGGCCGCCATGGCCAGCGCGCCGTACTCGTTGAAACTGCCCTCGTCGCAGAGCTGGGCGATGTTCTCGCGCGCGGTGTTCTGGCCGGTGGCGCGGCGCTTGGCCACGGCCTCGGGGCGTTGTGCGTCGTGGGTGAAGGCGTGGCGCCGCATGGCCTCGCGCAAATCGGCGCGCAGGTCGGCGCGCAGGCCGGCTTCGTGGGTGCCTGCGGCGGCGACCGCGGGCTCGGGAGCCGGCGCGCCGGACGCCGCCACCAGCTGCAACAGCAGGTCGCCTTCGGCCACCATCTCGCCCGCCCTGGCCAGCACCGCCAGCACCTCGGAGTCGCGCTCGGCGCGGATCTCGTGCTCCATCTTCATGGCTTCGACGATCAACAGCGCCTGGCCGGCGCGCACGCTCTGCCCGGCTGCCGTCATGACTTCGACCACCGTGCACGCCATCGGCGCGTGGACTTGCTGTTGCGGCATCGACCCATCCTCCTGCCGGCGCACTGTAGCGCCTGCGTGGGGGCGCGCGCCTCGCCTTGCCCGCGCCAGCACCCACGGTAGACTGGCGCGCCGTTCGATGCCCGACCGGTTCGACCCCCACCGCGCGGAGCCCGCCATGACCCTGGAAGCCATCGAAATCGAGACCGGTCCGGCCCCGATAGCCAGCATCATCGTGCTGCACGGGCTGGGCGCGGACGGCAACGACTTCGTGCCCTTTGCGCAGGAATTGCGGCTGGGCAGCGTCGGCCCGGTGCGCTTCATCTTCCCGCATGCGCCGGAGCGCCCCGTCACGCTGAACGGCGGCTACGTGATGCGCGCCTGGTACGACATCCTGGGCACCGACCTGGTCCGCCGCGAAGACGAAGCCGGGCTGCGCGAATCACAAGCCGCCATCGACGCGCTGATCGCCCGCGAACGCGAGCGCGGCATGGCCGCCGCGAAGATCGTGCTGGCCGGTTTTTCACAAGGCTGCGCCATGACGCTGATGACCGGCCTGCGCCAACCGGAAACCTTGGCCGGGCTGGTGTGCATGTCGGGCTACCTGCCGCTGGCCGCTGCCACCGCGCAAGAGCGCAGCGCGGCCAATCGCGCCGTGCCGATCTTCATGGCCCATGGCAGCGGCGACCCGATGATCGTGCTGCCGCGCGCGCTGGCGTCGCGCGACGCGTTGCAGGCGCTGGGCTACAGCGTCGAGTGGCACGAGTACCCGATGCCGCACTCGGTCTGCGCCGAAGAGGTTGCCGACCTGAACCGCTGGCTGCTGCGCGTGCTGGCCTGAAACTGCGCTGGCTCGCCGGGCCGAGGTGAATTTCGCACAGCGGCAGCGGTTCAGATTCACCGCCCGCCAGGGGCCCGATTTCATATTCTGTCTCCAGAGGCCGGCGTTGCAGGCCCATCACGGGAGTATCGAAAATGGAACTGAGCTACATCACCGAGCGCACCTGGCAGCCCACCCCCGCGAACCCGGTTCGCGGCTTCGGCCAAGCCACCAGTTCAGCCCTGCTGATGCGCGTTCTGGATGAAATCGACTACGGCATGGTGGTGGTCAGCGCCAGCGGCGCGCTGCGCTATTCCAACCAGCTGGCGCTGCTCGAGTTGCAGGGCAACGGGCCGCTGGCCCTGGTGCAAGGCCAACTGCGCGCGCACCAGGGGGCCGACCAGAACCAGCTGCAACTGGCGCTGGCCGATGCGGTGCGCGGCCGCCGCCGGCTCATCACGCTGGGCCACAACGGCGGCAGCCTCACGGTGGCGGTGCTGCCGATGCCCGGGGACGACGAAGACGACAGCGGTGAAACGCTGGCCCTGCTGACCTTCGGCAAGCGGCACGCCTGCGAAACGCTGACGATCGACTTCTTCGCCCGCTCGCAAGGCCTGACCGGCGCCGAAGGCCGCGTGCTGCAGGCGCTGTGCAATGGCGCCAAGCCGAAGGAAATCGCCAACCAGTGCGATGTGGCGATCTCCACGGTGCGCTCGCACATCTGCAGCATCCGCGTCAAAACGCAGACGGCCAACATCCGCGAGCTGGTTGACCGCGTGGCGATGCTGCCGCCAATCACGCCGGCGGTGAAGAGCGCGCGCACGCACTGAGCGACAACAGGGGGCGCATCCTGGCGGCCGAACTGGCCCGCCGGGCCCGCCGCTCCCGGGGAGGGCGCAGCAGGCGCCGGGCCGGGCTGCAAGCCGGCTCGGCGCCCACTTGCGCGGGCAGCCGCAGCCATGAGCCCGGTGCATGCTAGAGTTTTCGGCCCTTTCATGGTGTTCGAGCCTTCGGCGGCGAACCACGGAAGTGGTGCCACCGCGACATGCAAGCTTCGCCACCGCTCCCCACCGACCCCCTCACCGAGCTGCCCGCCCCGCTGCGCACCCTCGCCTCGCGCGGCGAACCGCGGCGCTATCGCAAAGGCACGCTGCTGATCCAGGAAGGCGACCAGGGCGACACGCTGTTCATCATCCTGTCCGGCCGCGTCAAGGCCTTCTCGACCGACGAGCGTGACCGCGAAATCGTCTACGGCGTTTACGGCCCGGGTGAATACCTCGGCGAGATGAGCCTGGACGGCGGGCCGCGCTCGGCATCGGTCATCACGCTGGAAGCCACCGTCTGCGTGGTCATCACGCGTCACACGCTGCGCGAGCACATCGCGGCGAACCCGGAATTTGCTTTCGAGTTGCTGGGCCGGGTGATCCGCCGCGCGCGTTTGGCGACGCAGAGCGCGCGCAGCATGGCCTTGCTGGATGTGTACGGGCGGGTGGTCGGGCTGCTGAATGAACTTTCGGTTGCGCAGCCCGATGGCGCGCGCTTGATTGCCGACCGGTTGACGCACCAGCAGATCGCCAGCCGCGTTGGGTGCTCGCGCGAAATGGTGAGTCGGCTGATGAAAGACCTGGAAAGCGGCGGCTACCTGGCTGTCGCAGGCCGCCAGATGCGCTTGTTGCGACAACTTCCCAGCCGGTGGTAGGCGACGGCCGGACTGCGCCCAAGCCAGCGCGCTCGGCCCGCCGCCGGCCATGACCTGCGCAACGCCTCACACCGCCATTGCGGGGGCCCTCGCTTCACAACGATCGTTCGGACGGATCGCCGCCCCCCATGCGATGACCTGCCACCCTGCGGCCAAGCCAAGCCAGCCGGCAACCAGGGCACTACACTCGCAGCCAGACTTCCCTGCGCATGTCCAACACAAATGCCGCCGTCACCCGTGCCGAGACCGCATTGCCGCGACCCGCGACGCTTGCCTCAAGTTCGGTCGTGGTGGTGATCGGAACAGGGCCGCCAGACCGCATCGACAAGGTTTGAGAGGAACGATGAGCGACACGCCGAACCCAGCGTCGGGACCGGCCGATCCGGGCCGGCGGTACCTCACACTCCTGTTCTCGGACCTGTCCCATTCGACCCAGCTCTCTGCGGCGATGGAGGCCGAACACTACGCCGCGCTGCTGACCCTCGTGCGTCGTGCCTATCAAGACACGATCCACAAACATGGCGGCGTGATCGTCCGGGTGCAGGGAGACGGGTTGCTGGCCATGTTCGGCTACCCACTGGCCCGGGAGGATGACGGACGCCGCGCGGTCGAGGCTGCGCTGGACCTGCATCAGGTGGTCACCGAGCTTCGCCCGGTGATGCCTGCATCAGCGGGCGCCACTCTCAACCTGCACTCCGGCATCCATTCGGGCCTGGTGTTGGTCGAAGTGGGAGACATCGAGCGCGGGCGCTTCGAGCTGATCGGTGCGGTGCCCAACATCGCCTCGCGCCTTTCCAGCGCGGCGGAACCGCACGAGATTCTCGTCAGCGAAGAGACGCTCGGGCCCGCGAGCAACTTCTTCACCACCGGGGAGGCGCGACGACTGATCGTCAAGGGGCGGGATGCGCCCATCTGGGTCTTTCGAGTTCAGGCGCGGGCGGGCATCGCCACGCGATTCGAGGCGCGCGCGCGGCGCGGCTTCGGGCCCTTCGTCGGAAGGCGCGCCGAAGTCGAGGCGCTCGAACGCAGCTTGCTCGAGGCCATCGGCGGGCAGGCGCGCTTCCTCGCCATCCAGGCCGCCGCCGGCATGGGCAAGACGCGCCTGACGGAGGACTTTCTGCGCCGGGCGGCGCTGCACGATTGCCAGATCCACCGCGGCTACTGCGAAAGCTATCTCAGCGCCGAACCACTGCAACCGTTCCTGCAGATGCTGCGGTCGCTGTTTCGGCTCCGCCACGGAATCTCCGTTGGCGATGCCATCGATTCCGTCGATACAACCTTGGCCGAGATTGATCCGGCGCTGCACGCCCACCGTGGCGAGTACCTGCGCGCCCTGTCTCTGGGCGGCGCCGACGCAGCGGGCCCGCAGCGGTCCGCACCCGAGGCCACGGTCGCCGCGCTGTGCGCCTTGTTCGCGCGCCTCTCCGCGAAGAAACCGCTGGTGCTGTTCATCGACGATTGGCAATGGGCCGACGACGCCTCGAACCAGGCACTGGGGGCGATCCGCACGCTCGACCAGAGCGCCGTGTTGATCCTGCTCGCAACCCGGGGCTTCGGCCGCGACGGCGCACCAGCCGCCCCCGC
>JANORB010000265.1:0-5514 GCA_031415135.1 Methylibium sp. | reverse complement strand
GGCGGCCGTTGAAGAGCGCCGCGTCGGCATGGGCGATGCCGGCCTGTTCCTTGCCGGCGATCGGGTGCGCCGGAACGAACGAGGCGATGCGTTCGCGCAGCACGCGCCGCGCGGCGTCGACCACGTCGCGCTTGGTCGAGCCCACGTCCATGAACAGCACGCCGGGCTCGACCAGGTGCCGGATCGCCTTGAAGGTCGCCTCGGTGGCCGACACCGGCACCGCCAGCAGCACGATGTCGGAGCCCGAGACCGCCAGCAGCGCCGACTCGGCCGCGGTGTCGATGATGCCGAGCCGCTTGGCCTTTTCGGTCGTGGAGGGCGACTTGCTGTAGCCGATCACCCGCTTGACCAGGCCGGCGCGCTTGAGCGCGAGCGCGAACGAGCCGCCCATCAGGCCGCAACCGATCACGCCGAGCTGGTTGAACATGGCGCGTCCGGTCTCGGTCAATGTGCGTCGATCGGGTAGGTGCCGAGCAGCTTGAAGAACGCGCACACGTCGCGCAGCTCCTTCAATGCCTGCGCAACGTGAGGCTGGTCCGGGTGGCCCTGCAGGTCGATGTAGAAGTAGTACTCCCACTGGCCGGAGCGCGCGGGCCGCGACTCGAACCGGCTCATCGACACGCCATGCGCCTTCAGCGGCACCAGCATGTCGTGCACCGCGCCGGGCCGGTTGGTGACCGAGACCACGAGGCTGGTGCAGTCGTGCCCGGACGCCTGCGGTTGCGGCTGGCGCTGCGGGTGCGTGACGATGGCAAAGCGGGTGCGGTTGAGCGCGTCGTCCTGGATCGCGGGTGCGACCACATGCAGGCCGTATTCACTGCCGGCGCGGGTACTCGCCACCGCGGCGAGCGAGGCGTCCGCACTGGCCAGCCGGGCGCCTTCGGCGTTGCTCGACACCGGCCGCCGCTCGACCTGCGGCAGGCAGTTGCCGAGCCAGCCATGGCATTGCGCCAGCGCTTGCGGATGGGCGCAGACCGCCTTGATGCCTTCGAGCGAATTCTCCCGGCGCAGCAGGTTGTGCTGCACGAACAGGCTGGTCTCGCCGATGATGAACAGCGGTGTGGTCAGGAACAGGTCGAGCGAGCGAGCCACCACCCCTTCGGTGGAATTCTCGACCGGAATCACGCCGAAGTCGGCGGCGCCGGCACTGGTGGCGCGAAAGACCTCGTCGAAATTGGCGCACGGCAGCTTGACGATGGACGAGCCGAAAAAGCTCAACGCCGCCTCTTCGCTGAAGGTGCCGGCGGGCCCGAGGTAGGCCACCCGCGACGGCGTTTCCAGCGCCCGGCAGGCGGACATGATCTCGCGCCAGATCGGCGCCACGCTGTCGGTTGCCAGCGGGCCCGGATTCGCGGCCTTCAGGCCGTCGATCACCTGCGCTTCGCGCTCGGGGCGAAAGGCGACCGAACCCTCGTCCTTTTTCAGCTTGCCGACGTCCAGCGCCAGCGCGGCACGCTGGTTCAGCAGCGCAAGCAGGTCTCGATCGAGTCGATCAATCTGCGTGCGCAGGACCAGCAAGGCCGGGTTGGGGGCGGGGGAGGCGTCACGCATGGTCGGGAGGAAATTCTCGCATGCCAATCACGACTTCACGCCGAGCCGGCGCGCTCGGGCCGATCCCGCGCGCCGGGCCGTCGTGTCAGGGGCTGGATGCCTTGGCCGGGCCGCCGGTCGCCCTGGCCGGGCCACTGGCGGGCTTGGCCGCCGCGCTGGCGGCCTTTGCCGGTGCGCCGCTCTTGGCCGTTGCCGCAGGCACACCCAGCGAGGCGCGCACCTTTTGTTCCAGCGCCTGAATCTTCGGCTCGATCATCGGCCGGGAATCGGCAACCACCTTTTCAACGAAGCCCTTTTGCATCTCGCCGGAGAGTTGCTGGTACTTCTTGTTGACGGGCGACTCGAACCAGTTGATGAGTTGCTTCAGTTCGTCTTCACTGAACTTCTCGTCGAGCATCGCGCCGATGGTCGAAGGCGCCGCGGCGACAGCACGTTCGCGCACCAGCGGCACGGCTTCGTCGACATACTTCTTCACGTCGGCTTCGATGGCTTTGGCCGCCGCTTCGCGCTTGTCGGCCGGCACGTCGGACTGCAGCGCCCTGCCGGCGGCCTGCATCATCTGAGCCGCAGGCTGCTCCACCAGGCCGCGCGCGACGTTCTCGAACGCGGGCTGCTGCAACTGCAGGAGTTTTTGCACCAGCTCCTTTTTGGCAGGCGACTGCGCCTGCGCTTGCGCCAGCGAGGTGGCGCAGACCAGCGCCGTGACGATCAGATGCCGCATCATGGGGTGTCCTCGGTGCCGGTGTCGTCGGGTGGGTCGCCGGCTTCGCCGTTGGCATCGTTTTCGACCAGCCGCTGCAGCCCGCTGAGCTTGTCGCCGCCATCCAGCGCGATCAGCGTGACGCCTTGGGTGGCGCGTCCCAGTTCGCGGATTTCGGACACCCGGGTGCGCACCAGCACGCCCTTGTCGGTGATCAGCATGATCTCGTCGTCGGGCCGCACCAGCGTGGCCGCAACCACCTTGCCGTTGCGCTCGGTTTGCTGGATCGCAATCATGCCCTTGGTGCCGCGGCCGTGGCGTGTGTACTCGACGATGCTGGTGCGCTTGCCGTAGCCGTTGACAGTGGCGCACAACACGCTCGGCCGTGTTGTTTCATCCTTCGCGCTCTGGGAGTCGTCCTGTTCGGCCACCAGCATGGCGATGACGCCCTGGCCTTCATCGAGCGCCATGCCGCGCACGCCGCGCGCGTTGCGTCCCACCGCGCGCACGTCGTCCTCGTCGAAGCGCACCGCCTTGCCGCCGTCGCTGAACAGCATCACGTCGTGCTGGCCGTCGGTCAGCGCGGCGCCGATCAGGAAATCGCCTTCATCGAGGTCCACGGCGATGATGCCGGCCTTGCGCGGATTGCTGAATTCGTCCAGCGCGGTCTTCTTCACCACGCCCTGCGCGGTGGCCATGAACACATAGTGATCGGCCGGAAAACTGCGGAAGCCGTCGGTCAGCGGCAGCACCACGTTGACCTTCTCGCCCTGTTGGAGCGGAAACATGTTGACGATCGGACGCCCGCGCGAATTGCGCGAACCCTGCGGCGCTTCCCACACCTTGAGCCAGTAGACCCGACCGCGGTTGGTGAAGCACAGGATGTAGTCGTGCGTGTTGGCGACGAACAACTGTTCGATCCAGTCGTCTTCCTTCGTCTGGGTGGCCTGCTTGCCGCGCCCGCCGCGTTTTTGCGCCCGGTACTCCGACAGCGCCTGGCTCTTGACGTAGCCGCTGTGGCTCAGCGTGACCACCATGTCCATCGGCGTGATCAGGTCCTCGGTGCCCAGGTCCTGCGCGTTGTGCTCGATCTGGCTGCGGCGCGCGCCGACCTTGGTCTGGCCGAACTCCTGCTTGATCGCGGCCAGCTCGGCCGAAATGATGAAGGTCACGCGCGCGACCGTCGACAGGATGCTCAACAGGTCGGCGATCTCGGCCATCACCTCCTTGTATTCACCGATGATCTTGTCTTGCTCCAGGCCGGTCAGGCGCTGCAGCCGCATTTGCAGGATTTCGCCGGCCTGGTCTTCCGACAGGCGGTACAGGCCGTCGGCTTGGAGCCCGAAGTTCGCCGCCAGGCCTTCGGGCCGGTAGGCCTCGCGGCCGCCCGGGGTTGCGGATTCGGCGCGAGACAACATCTCGCGCACCATCGACGAGTCCCAGCTCTTGCTCATCAACGCCGCCTTGGCCACCGGCGGGGTCGGCGAACTCTTGATCGTCTCGATGAACTCGTCGATGTTGGCCAGCGCCACCGCCAGGCCTTCGAGCACATGGCCGCGCTCGCGCGCCTTGCGCAACTCGAACACCGTGCGCCGCGTCACGACTTCGCGCCGGTGCTCCAGGAAGACGGCGATCAGGTCCTTGAGGTTGCACAACTTGGGCTGGCCGTCGATCAGCGCGACCATGTTGATGCCGAAGGTGTCTTGCAGCTGCGTCTGTTTGTACAGGTTGTTCAGCACCACCTCGGGCACTTCGCCGCGCTTGAGCTCGATCACCACGCGCATGCCCGACTTGTCGGATTCGTCCTGGATGTGGCTGATGCCTTCCAGCTTCTTTTCATGCACCAGCTCGGCCATGCGCTCGAGCAGGTTCTTCTTGTTCACCTGGTACGGGATTTCGTCGACGATGATGGACTGGCGCTGGCCCTTGTCGATGTCCTCGAAGTGACACTTGGCGCGCATCACCACCTTGCCGCGGCCGGTGCGGTAGCCGTCGCGCACGCCCGCCAGGCCGTAAATGATGCCGGCGGTCGGGAAGTCGGGCGCCGGGATGATCTCCATCAACTCGTCGATGGACGCATCCGCGTTCTTCAGCAGGTGCTGGCAGGCGTCGATCACCTCGTTGAGGTTGTGAGGCGGGATGTTGGTGGCCATTCCCACCGCAATGCCGCCCGCGCCGTTGACGAGCAGGTTGGGCAGCCGCGACGGCATCACCAGCGGCTCTTTTTCGCTGCCGTCGTAATTGGGCCCGAAGTCGACCGTTTCCTTGTCCAGGTCGGCCAGCATTTCGTGCGCGATCTTGGCCAGGCGGATTTCGGTGTAGCGCATCGCCGCCGCGTTGTCGCCATCCACCGAGCCGAAGTTGCCCTGGCCATCGACCAGCATGTGGCGCAGCGAAAAGTCCTGCGCCATGCGAACAATGGTGTCGTACACCGATTGGTCACCATGTGGGTGGTACTTGCCGATCACGTCGCCGACGATGCGGGCCGACTTTTTGTACGGCCGGTTCCAGTCGTTGTTCAGTTCGTGCATTGCGAACAACACACGCCGGTGCACCGGCTTCAACCCGTCGCGCGCGTCGGGCAGGGCGCGGCCCACGATCACGCTCATCGCGTAATCCAGGTACGAGCGCCGCATCTCCTCTTCGAGGCTGATGGGCAGTGTTTCCTTGGCGAACTGGGTCATGCGGGCGGGAGAGGCCGGGCCTCTTGAAGATGCGCCTGGAATTGAACTGCGCGGTCACGGATTCTAAATGCCGCGCGTTGTAGCAATCACGCAACAACGACGGTGGCGCGCGGCCAACAGGGGGCCAAAATCCGGTTCCACGGGGGCCCTATGGCACAATCTGCCGTCGGTGGTCAGCACCCGTTTTGTCGGGGGTTAACCAGTACCTTCCGATTCCGGTTCGGACGTTTTGCAGGACTTACTGCGCCTTCCCACGAGAGGAGAATCAATGAAGAAACTGAATAAGGTAGCGTCGCTCTTTGCGTCCGCCGCCCTGGCCACGTCGATGTCCGGCGCCTTTGCGCAGGCCAATGGCGCGGACCAATGGGTGAACAGCACGGGCATTCCATGGAAGAACGGCACCAACGAACTTTGCTGGCGTGACGCCAACTGGACCCCGGCCACGGCACATCCCGATTGTGATGGCGCGCTGAAGCCGCCGCCGCCTCCCCCGCCACCGCCGCCGCCTCCCCCGCCGCCTCCCCCGCCGCCGCCGGCAGCTGCGCCGGTTGCGCCGCCGCCCCCACCCCCCCCCCCCCC
>JANORB010000264.1:0-7370 GCA_031415135.1 Methylibium sp. | reverse complement strand
CTGGGCAAGCCGGTCGTGAGTTGCCTGAACGGCGCCGCGCTGGGCGGCGGCTGGGAGCTGGCGCTGGTGGGCCACCACCGCATCGCGGTCGACAACCCGAAGATCCAGTTCGGCATGCCCGAGGTGACGCTGGGCCTGCTGCCCGGCGCGTCGGGGGTGACCAAGATGACGCGCCACCTCGGTTTGCTGGGGGCCCAGCCGTATCTCGTGGAAGGCAAGCTGTTCGGCCCGCGCGAGGCGCTGGAGCTGGGCCTGGTGCACGAGCTGGTGGCTGAGGCGGCGCAGTTGCGCGGCCAGGCGCTGGCCTGGATCGCGGCCCACCCGATGGCGCAACACCCGTGGGAAGCGAAGGACTACCAGATTCCCGGTGGCACGCCGTCCGACCCGAAGATCGCGGCGGCCCTGGTCGTCGCCCCTGCGCTGCTGAAAAAGCAGACGCGCGGCCTGTACCCGGCGCCGGAAGCCATCCTGGCCTGCATGGTCGAAGGCGCGCTGGTGGATGTGCAAACCGCGCTGCGCATCGAGAGCCGCTACCTCGCCAAGTTGATGACCGGCGCCAACGCGCGGGCGATGATCAACACCTTCTTCTTCAACCTGAACGCGATCAAGAGCGGGCAGTCGCGGCCCGGCGCGGCGCCAAAGTGGAAACCGGCCAAGGTGGGCCTGCTCGGCGCCGGGATGATGGGCGCCGGCATCGCCTACGCGCAGGCCAGCAAGGGCATTGCCACGGTGCTGAAAGACGTGAGCGTCGACAAAGCCGAGGCCGGCAAGGCCTACAGCGCCAGGCTCACGCAGGCGCGTGTGGGCAAGGGGCAGATGAGCGCGCAGGAACAGGCCGCCACACTGGCCCGCATCCACGCCACCGACCAGGCCGGCGACCTGGCGGGCTGCGAGCTGATCATCGAGGCGGTGTTCGAGAACCGCGACATCAAGCGCAAAGCCACCCTGGAGGCCGAGCCAATGCTTGCGCCCGGCGGCTTCTTTGCGTCCAACACCTCGACCTTGCCGATCGGTGGGCTGGCCAGCGCGAGCGCGAACCCGCACAAGTTCATCGGCATCCACTTCTTCAGCCCGGTCGACAAGATGAAGCTGGTGGAGATCATCCGCGGCCCGCAGACCGACGATGACACGGTGGCGCGCGCGTTCGACTACGTGCAGGCACTGGGCAAGATTCCGATCGTCGTCAACGACTCGCGCGGCTTTTTCACCAGCCGCGTGTTCGGCACCTTCGTGCGCGAAGGCGTGGCGATGCTGGGCGAAGGCATTCCCGCCGCCGCGATCGAAAACGCGGGCATCCAGGCCGGCATGCCGGTGGGCCCGCTGGCGGTGCTCGACGAGACCTCGCTGTCGCTCAGCGTGCATGTGATGGAGCAGACGCGCGCCGACCTCCAAGCCGAGGGCAAGGCCTGCACCGCCGCGCCGGGCGAACCGTTGATCGAGCTGATGGTGAAGGAGCACAAGCGCCCCGGCCGTGCCGGTGGCGGCGGGTTTTACGACTACCCGGCGGGCGCCAGAAAGCTGCTCTGGCCGCGCCTCAAGCCGCTGTTCGAAAAGCCCGGCGTGGCCTGGGACATCGCCGAGATGAAAGACCGCCTGCTGTACCGCCAGGCCATCGAGACCGCGCGCTGCCTGAGCGACAACGTGCTGACCACGGTGGCCGAGGCCAACCTCGGTTCGATCTTCGGCATCGGCTTTCCGGCCTGGACCGGTGGCGCGATGCAGTTCATCTACGGGCTGGGCATCGACGCGTTCGTGCAGCGCGCCGATGAACTGGCGCAGGCCCACGGCGCGGGCTTCGGCATCGGCGCCGAGGTGAAGGATGCGATCCGCCGTCACCAGCCGCGCTGGTGAGTCGCGCCATGCGCGCGCTGTGTCGCCGGGCCTTCGTGGTCGTCGCCTGCGGCGCCGCGCTGGCCATGGCGCTGGCGCCGGCGCCGGCGATGGCCCAGGACACCCCGGTCCCGTCGTTCGCTGAACTGGAGGCCGCGGGCGCCACCATCGGCGAAATCCGCATCGTCAACGCGGACATCTTCGACCTCGACGACCCGAAGGAAAACAACGCCCTGTTCCGGCTGGCGAACAAGCTGCACATTCAGACCCGCGCCGGCGTGATCAAGCGCTCGCTGCTGTTCAAGACCGGCGAGCCGCTGTCGCTGCGCCTGATCGACGAGACCGAGCGGCTGCTGCGCAACAACCGCTACCTCTATGACGTGCGGCTGCGGCCGACCGCCTTCCACGACGGCGTGGCCGACATCGAGGTGCACACGCGCGACGCCTGGTCACTCGACCTGGGCCTGAGTTTCGGGCGCTCGGGGGGCGCCAATTCAAGCAGCTTCGCGCTGCGCGAATACAACCTGCTGGGCACCGGCCTGGCACTGAGTTATGGCCGCTCCAGCACTGTGGACCGCTCGGGCAACGAACTGGCGCTGCAGTACAACCACGCCTTCGACGGCTGGACGGCACTGAGCTACAACCAGACCAGCAACAGCGACGGCAAGCGCCAAGCGGTGTCGGTGCAGCGGCCGTTCTACGCGCTCGACACACGCTGGGCCGCCGGCGCGTCGGCGTCCAAGGACGACCGCATCGATTCGGTCTACAGCGCCGGCCTGGTGGCCAGCCAGTACCGGCACCGCCTGGACCTGGCCGAAGCCTTCGGCGGCTGGTCCGACGGCCTGCTCGGTGGTTGGGTGCAGCGCTATTCCATCGGCATCACGGCGCGCGACGATGCCTACCGGTTGGAGCCCGATCGCATCGCGCCGGCGTTATTGCCGTCCGACCAGAAGCTCGTGGCGCCGTTCTTTCGCTACGAGGTCATCGAAGACGATTTCCAGAAGCTGACGAATCACAACCAGATGGGGCGGCCGGAGTTTTTTGCGCTCGGCTTCGCGGGCAAGCTGCAATTGGGCCGGGCCTTGCGCAGCCTGGGGTCGAGCCAGGACGCCTGGCTCTACGCCGCCTCGGCGAGCAATGGTTTTTCACCCTGGCCGGGGCATGACTGGCTGACGTCGGCGTCAGTGTCCGGGCAGTACACCACTGGCCGGGTGCGGCGCCAGTTGCTGAGCGCGGCCACGCGCTACTACCTGCCCGTGAACGAGCGTTTCCTGCTGTACGCAGCGGCGTCGGCGGATGCGCTGACGAACCCCGACGTTTCCGATCTGCTCACGCTGGGTGGCGACAACGGCCTGCGGGGCTACCCGCTGCGCTACCAGACCGGCGAACGGCGTGCGCTGATCACGCTGGAGGCGCGCGCGTTCACCGACCCGTATGTGTTGCGCCTGTTTCGCGTCGGCGGTGCGGCGTTCTACGATGTCGGCCGCGCGTGGGGCGGCACGAGCCTGAACAGCACGAATCCCGGCTGGCTCGGCAACGTGGGCGTCGGCCTGCGCATCTTCAGCGTGCGCGCGGCGCTGGGCAACGTGCTGCACCTGGACCTGGCGGTGCCGGTCAACCGCGACGCCAACATCAAGGCGGTCCAGTTCCTGGTCAAGACCAGGACCAGCTTCTGAGCGCCCCCAGCGCCGGTCACGACGGCAGGAAGTCCACCGGCCAGTTCACCTTCATCTGCGCCACATCCTTGGCGCCGAAGTTGAACTGCCGGACGCGCGCCAGCAACTTCGCTTCGAGTTCGGTGGAGCGCAGTTCGCTCGACACGATCCGGCACTCCACTTCGCCGGACGGCGCGATCTTCAACTCCAGCACGACCTTGCCCTGCAGCGTCGGGTCTTCGCGCAGCGCGCGGTTGTAGATGGCGTAGATGGCGCCCTTGTTGCGCTCCATCACGAGCTTGATCTCTTCGATCGAACGCGACGCCTTGCCGCTGCCCTCGCGCTGCAAGCTGCCGCCGGCGCCAGTGCCTGCACCTGCGCCGGTGCCGTCACCCTTGCCGTCGCCCTTGTCGCCTCGGGCACCACCGCCGCCCGCACCGCCGCCCCCGCCCCCGCCGGCGACCCCCTCGACCAGCGTCGTCGCCCGCCCTGCCAGCCCACCACCACCGGTGTTGCGGCTGTAGGCGGCCGTGTTGATGCCGCCGCTGCCGCCGGTCGCGTTGGACGTGATCATGGCTCGGTCCGGCCCACCGGCCTCGTTGCCGGCGCCCACGCCCAGGCCGGTGGTGGTGCCCACGCCGGGGCCTTGTTTGATGTCCTGCTTCAACTGCACCGCCACCGGGGCGCCGCGCAGCTCTTGCAGCAAGTCGGTGGCGGCCAGCAGGCCGACACCGGCGGCCTTGCGGCGGGCGTTGTCGACCAGCTTTTCGCCCGCCGGTTTGTTGGGCTGCGGCTGGCGCGCCTCGGGCACCGTGGCCGCCTTCGGGGGTTCGGGCCGGGCCGGCTGGGGCTGGTTCAGGCTGGGCTCGGGCTTGGTCTCCTTGGCGCGTTCGGCCTTGACCACCGGCGCCGGCGGCGGTGGTGGTTCCCGCTCGAGCAGCAGCCTGGCCAGGCGCGGCGGCAGCTCCGCCGGCAGGCTTCGATCAACCGCGGGCGGCGGCATGAAGATCATCACCAGGCTCAACAGCAGCGCGACGCTCAGGACGATTCGAAGGATGCGCTGAAAGCGCGCCTCGTCCTCGGCCGCGGGCGACCAGGCCAGCAGCGGGGCCCGGAAGGAAATGGCCGCGGCGCTCATGCGTCTTTCCTCCGCACCGCAAACGACACGTCGGTGAAGTTCGCGCGGGCGCTGGTGGCCATCACCTTGCGCAGCAGGCGGTAGGGGATGTTCTGGTCACCCATGATGGTGATGGCCTTGGTTTGCGCCTGGTTCTCGGCCCGCAGCACCTGGCGGTTGGCCAGCAGGTCCAGTTCGGCCTTCAACGGTTCGATCAGGTCGCCCTGCGTGGCCATCACGTCGATCACCGAGGCGACCTTGCGCCCGTCGACCAGGATGTCGGTGCCGCTGATGACGACGATGATGGTCTCCCTGGGCGCCTTCTCGGTGAACGATTCCGGCAGCTTCACCGCCTTCGGGCTGGCCATCAGCTCCACGCCGGAGGCGCTGGACAGCAGGAAGAAAATCAGGATCGTGAACACGTCGATCAGGGACACGAGGTTCATGTCCAGCATGTTCTGGTTGCGCCCCTTTCGAGCGGCGCGCCTTTGCAGCGGGGTCAGTTTCATGCGTGCATCCTTGTCTTGCCCCCGAGACGCCCGCGCCCCCCCGAAAGGGTGTTGTCGACTTGAGGGCGCCCGGCGGCGGCGCGCTTCATTTCGGCCTGGCGAAAGGTGCGTCGCCGATCGAGATGTCGGGGAACAACTCCGCGCGCGTGGCCCGCGCCCCATCGACGGCGCGCAGCTCGCGCATCGCGTCCATCACCTGCACCAGCGTGTCGTAGGGCGTGTCGGGCTCGGCCAGCAGCGTGGAGTCGGTCTTGTCGGGGAACTTGCCCTTGATCTGCACCATCAGCGCCGACAGCGCTTTCACGTCGTGCGCGCCGCCGGCCGCGCTGGCGAGGTTCGGAATGCGCTGGATCAGCCCGCCAACGCGGTCGCCCACCTCCAGCGCATCCGGGCGGATCACGATTTCGAGCTTCAGGTCTTCGGCCTTGAGCTGCTCGACGCCGGAGTTCTGCGCCGGCAAGGCCACGTCCAGCACCGACAGCCGGGTGAACACCGCGGTGGACAGCAGGAACGGCACCAGCACCACGATCAGGTTGATGAACGCGGTGATTTCGAGTTGCGCAGCGTGTTTGCGCAGGCGACGAACTCGCATGGTCAGCGCGCCGGTGTCTGCTCGGACTTCAGCCGCTGCACCAGGTTCAGGAAGCTGATCTTGGCGCCCTCCAGCCCGTCGACGATCTCGCTCGTCTTGGCCTGCAGGAACGAGTGGATCAGCAGGAACGGGATGGCCACCATCAGCGCGAAGGCGGTGTTGTTCATTGCAATCGAGATGCTGGCCGACAGCAGCTCGGCCTTCTCGGCCGGGTTCACCTGGGCCACCGCGGTGAAGCCCTTGATCAGCCCGATGATGGTGCCCAGCAGGCCCACCAGCGTGATGACGTTGGCGAAGGTGGCGATGTAGTGGGTGCGCTTCTCCAGCCGCGGCACGATTTCCATCATGCCCTCTTCCATCGCCGCGTCGAAGTCTTCACGCCGGCCGGGGCTTTGCATGCGGGTCAGGCCGTAGTTGACGATCTTGCCGATGGCCGAATCGGACTTGGCGGTGACGCCCTGCGCCTCCTTGAACTGGCCGCCTTCGAGCATCGGCTTCACCCGCGACCACATCTTGCGGTTTTCGCTGCGCGCGCGGTTGAGGAAGATGAAGCGCTCGATCGCGATCGTCACCCCCATGGCCATGATCAGCAGGCTGGGGTAGATGAACAACCCGCAATCCTGAAAGAACTTCACCACCGTCTGAAACGTAGTCATCACCAACTCCTAGGAAAGACACTGCTCGACAAAAAACCGGAATCCGGGTCACTTGAGCGCCGCTGCGGGCGCCGCCGCCGGGGGCGCGCCCACCACGGGCTTGAGCTGCCCGTCGTACTGCACCTGCCGGCGAAACACATCGCGGTCGATCGGCGCCAGCGCCTCGTCGATCACGCTCGCCCCGGGGCGGCCCGCCAGTTCGCCGGGCAGCGGCTTCTTCCAGGGCACGATGTACAAGACCTTGGGCAACTCGCGGTTGCCGATGATCCGCGTGCGGTCGATGTCGGCGCGGTCCTGGCCCCAGGTGGGCGCGGCGAACAGGGCGGCCATCACCGCCACGAGGGCGATGGGCGTGAATCGATGCGGCTTCATTCCTTCTCCTTCGGGCTCTGCGCCACCGGCGGTGGTTTGCGGTTCTTCAGATCGGCCACCCATTTGGCGACCACCGCATCACCCCCTGGCGACAGCGCGAGGTACTTGTCGTAATGCTCCAGCGCGCGTTTGGCGTCGGCCAGATAGAGGTCGTGCAGGATGCCCAGATTCAAGTGCGGCGACGCATAGGCGGGGTCGAGTGCGATCGCGGCCTGGTAGGCTTCGCGCGCCTTGCCGAACTGGCCGCTGTTGCGGTAGATGATGCCGAGCTGGTTGAAGTAGACCGGCTGGCGCGGGTTGGCGCGCACCGCCTTCTCGCCTTCGGCCAGCGCCTCGGGCAACTTGCCGGCCTGGCGGTAGATCACGCCCAGGTTGGCGTGCGGGCCGCCGAGGTCCGGGTTGGACAGCGCCAGCGCACGAAAGGCGCGCTCGGCGTCAGCCACATTGCCGGCGCGCATCAACCGGCGCGCTTCGTCGTAGGCGCGCTGCACGGCGGCGCTGATGGGTGCGTCGGGCTCGCCGCCATACACCGTCGGCAGGTTGGCCGCCAGCGCCGGCGCAGCGGCAGGGACAGGGACAGGGACGGAGGCAGCGGCAGGCGCGGCGGCTGGTGCCGCCGCGGCGGCGGGCGCGGGCGGG
>JANORB010000263.1:0-8153 GCA_031415135.1 Methylibium sp. | reverse complement strand
GTGCTGCAAGGCCTGATGGTGCTGCAAACCGGCGGCTTCGCGCCGCAGGACAAGGCCACGCCGCTGATGCAGGTGCTGGCCACCCAGCGCACGTTCGGCCTGCCCAACGCGGTGCTGGTGTGGGCGGCGGTGTCGTGCGTGGTGATGCTGATGCTCAAGTACACCAGCTTCGGCCGCTACATCTACGCCATCGGCAACCGCGAAGGCGCGGCCTACCTGTCCGGCCTGCCCACCCGCGCCGTGCTGATCGGCTGCTTCACCTTGTGCGGCGTGCTGTCGGCCTTTGCCGGCGTGCTGATCGCCGGTTATTCGTCCAACGCCTACCAGGCCATGGGCGACCCCTACCTGCTGCCGGCGATTGCCGCGGTGGTGCTGGGCGGCACCAACATCCTGGGCGGGCGCGGCACCTTCGTCGGCACCATCGCCGGCGTGATCCTGATCGTGCTGCTGCAAAGCATGCTGGCGGTGCTGCAGATGCCCGAGGCCGGACGGCAGATCATCTATGGCACGGTGATCGTCGTGATGCTGCTGATCTATGGCCGGGGGGCGCGCGAATCGGGTTGACGGCTGCAGGTCGCTCACGGCGCCCTCGCATTCCTCAACGGCTTCGAAGCCGGCATCGTGTCGCGGCTGGGTTCAAAGATGCCGAGCTGCATGGCTTGCTTTCGGCCGAACGGCGGAGGGCACCGCGGGGCGGCCGGCGCGGCCGCCCTCAAACCCGCCTCAAGCCTGCATCTTGAGCCGCCCCTTTTCATCCGCCATGGTCTTGGCCAGCAGCTTGACCAGCGCGTAGGCGGTGGCGATGTGCGGGGTCGGCGTGCCGGTCAAGCGGCCCAGCTCGACCACCGAGCCGACCAGCGCGTCGATCTCGGGCGCGCGCCCGGCTTCCACGTCCTGCAGCATCGAGGTCTTGTGCTTGCCCACCTTCTCGGCCCCGCCGATGCGCTTGTCGATCGTCACGCGGAACGTGATGCCGAGCTGGCCCGCCACCGCCTGCGCCTCGGCCATCATGCTGGCGGCCAGGTCGCGCGTCAGCGGGTATTGGCAGATGCCCTCCAGCGTGCCGTGCGACAGCGCGCTGATCGGGTTGAACGTCAGGTTGCCCCACAGCTTGAGCCAGATCTCGGAGCGGATGTTGTCCAGCACCGGCGCCTTGAATCCGGCCCTGATGAAGGTGTTCGAAATCGCCATGACACGTTCGCTGCTGCTGCCGTCGAGTTCGCCGACCGGAAAGCGCTCGCCCTCGATGTGGCGCACCACGCCCGGCTGCACCAGTTCGGACGCGGGGTAGACGACGCAGCCGATGACCTGCTTCGCGGGGATCTTCTCGCTGATCAGCCCGGTCGGGTCGACACTTTGCAGCCGGGTGCCCGCCAGCGCGCCGCCGTGCTCGTGGAAGTACCAGTACGGCACGCCGTTTTGCATCGTCACCACGCTGGTGTGGGGGCCCAGCAGCTGGGGCACGTCGTTGGCCACGGCTTCCAGCTGGTGCGCCTTCATGGCCAGGATCACGAGGTCCTGCACGCCGGCTTCGGCGTAGTTGTCGGTGGCCTTGACGTGGCGCGCGACCTGCTCGTTGCCGTCGTGCGTCACCAGCTTCATGCCGTTGTTGCGAATCGCGGCGAGGTTGGCGCCGCGCACGATGAAGCTCACGTCTTCGCCGGCCAGCGCGAGCTTGACGCCGACATAACCGCCAATCGCGCCGGCGCCGATGATTGCAATTTTCATGAGGGTCTGGCTTTCGATAGTGGGTTATTCAAAGCGGTTGCTGAGCGTGCCGATGCCTTTGATGTCGACCTCGACGGTGCTGCCCGGCTTCATCGAGCCCACGCCCACCGAGGTGCCGCACAGGATGATGTCGCCGGGCACGAGCGTCATGTCGTGCGAGATCAGGCTGACCAGCTGCGCGACCGTGAAACGCATGTCGCTGACCGGGTAGTCCTGGCGCAGGTCGCCGTTGAGCCGGGTCTTGACGACCAGCGTGGCCGGGTCCAGACCGGTCGCCACACAGGGGCCGAACGGGCAGAAGCTGTCGTGGCCTTTGGCGCGCACCCATTGCGCAAAGCTGGGGTCGCGGTTGAGCACGTCGGCCGCCGTCACGTCGTTGGCGCAGGTGTAGCCGAACACGTGGTTCAGCGCTTCGGCTTCGATGACGTTCTTGCTGATCCTGCCGATCACGATGCCCAGTTCGCCTTCGAACACCACCTTGCCGTCGCCGGGGGGTTTGACGATGGTCTCGAACGGGTTGAGGAACGAGTTGGGCGACTTCAGGAAATACAGCGGCTCGGGCGGCGCCGCCAGCTTGAGCTTGTCGCCCAGCGCCTTGAAGTTGTTCCACAGCGCAATCACCTTGGATGGCTGCGTGGGCGCCAGCAGCTTCAGGTCGGCCAGCGCCAGCGCGCGCCCGGACGCGGCCGGGTCGCCGAACATCGAGCCGGTGTATTCCAGCACCTGGTCGCCGTCGAGCAACCCGAACCCCGCCACCCCGGTGTGCATGAAACGAACCCAGCGCTTGTGCATGGTGCCGACCCCCAATCCAAAGGCGTGATTGTGCCGGCTGATCGCCGCCGCGCGGCGTGCGCCGGCCTGGCTTTCAAAGCCCTCGTCACAACGGGTTTTCCCACAATTGACGCCCGCCGGACGCCCCCCTATCCTGCCCGGAATTGGTAAGGCCACTTGACCTTCCCGTCCACCCTGCGCCCGCATCTGCCGGCACAATGCCGGACCCCATGGAGCTTTTGTCATGACAAACCGACTGACCGGCAAGGCCGCGCTGGTCACCGCCGCCGGCCAGGGCATCGGCCGCGCCACCGCCGAGGCGTTTGCGCGCGAGGGTGCGCGCGTGATCGCCACCGACATCCATGCCGCCGCGCTGGCCGAACTGGCGCGCCTGCCGGGCATCACAGCGCGCCACCTGGACGTGACCGACGCCACCGCAGTGCAGGCGCTGGCGGCCGACATCGGCAGCGTGCAGGTCCTGTTCAACGGCGCCGGCTTCGTGCACGCCGGCAGCATTCTCGAGTGCGACGAGGCGGACTGGGATTTTTCGTTCAACCTCAACGTGCGCTCGATGTACCGGCTGATCCGCGCGCTGCTGCCGGGGATGCTGCGGCACGGCAGCGGCTCCATCATCAATGTCGCCTCGGTGGCCTCCAGCATCAAGGGCGTGCCGAACCGCTTTGCCTACGCCGCCAGCAAGGCCGCGGTGATCGGCCTGACCAAGTCGGTGGCGGCCGACTTCATCACCCGCGGCATCCGCTGCAATGCGATTTGCCCGGGCACCGTCGAGTCGCCGTCGCTGCGCGAACGCATGCAAGCCCAGGCCCAGGCCAGCGGGCAGACGCTGGCGCAGGTCGAGGCCGCATTCGTCGCGCGCCAGCCGATGGGCCGGCTCGGCAGCAGCGCCGAGATCGCCGCGCTGGCGGTCTACCTGGCCAGCGACGAATCGGCCTTCACCACCGGCACGGCGCAGGTGATCGATGGCGGCCTGTCCAACTGACGTGCAAGGAGACGAGCGCATGACTTCCTTTGGAACCGTTGAGGGCACCGGCATCGAGGTGCTGGAGCCCGAGTTCGACGCCTGCCTGGCCGGCCCGGAGCGCGTGCAACGGGTGTGGACCGGCGGGCGCTGGTGCGAGGGGCCGGCGTGGTTTGCCGCCCACCGCACGCTGGTGTGGTCGGACATCCCCAACAACCGCATGCTGCGGTTCGACGAGTTGAACGGCACGGTGGGGCTGTTCCGCGAAGCGTCGAACAACTCCAACGGCAACACGGTGGACCGCGAGGGCCGCCTGGTCACCTGCGAACACCTGACCCGCCGCGTGACGCGCACCGAACACGATGGCCGCATCACGGTGCTGGCCGAGCGCTGGAACGGCAAGCGCCTGAATTCACCGAACGACGTGGTGGTGCACTCGGACGGCTCGGTCTGGTTCACCGACCCGAGCTACGGCATCTTGTCCGACTACGAAGGCGCGCCCGCCGAGAGCGAGATCGGCGCCTGCCACGTCTACCGCATCGACCCCGCCAGCGGCGCGGTCGACCAGGTGGCGGACGACTTCGTCAAGCCCAACGGGCTGGCGTTTTCGCCCGACGAATCGATTCTGTACGTGGCCGACACCGGCGCCAGCCACGACCCGCAGGGGCCGCGCCACATTCGCCAGTTCAAGGTCAGCGGCGGCGGGCGCCGGCTTGAAGACTCGCGGCTCTTCGCCACCTGCACCAACGGCCTGTTCGACGGCTTCCGGCTCGACCGGCAGGGCCGGCTGTGGTGCAGCGCCCACGATGGCGTTCACGCCTACGCGCCGAACGGCAAACTGCTGGGGAAAATAGTGATCCCCGAAACGGTGGCCAACGTGTGCTTCGGCGGCCCGAAGCGCAACCGGCTCTTCATTTGCGGCACCAGTTCGCTGTACTCGCTGGTCCTCAAGGTGAACGGACTCTGACTTTCACGACCCCACGGAAGACACCCATGAAACTGATGCGATACGGCCCCAAGGGCGCCGAACAACCCGCGCTGCTGGACGCGCAAGGCACGGTCCGCAGCCTGTCCAAGGTGCTGCCCGACATCAAGGCCAGCACGCTGTCGCCGACCAGCCTGCAACGCCTGCGCGAACTCGACCCGGCCAGCCTGCCGCTGGTGGAGGCGCCCGGCCGCATCGCCCCGCCGTGGAGCGGCATGGGCAAGTTCGTCTGTGTCGGCCTGAACTATTCCGACCACGCCGCCGAGACCGGCAACCCGATTCCGGCCGAGCCGGTGCTGTTCATGAAAACCACCAGCGCGCTGATCGGCTGCAACGACGCCGTGGTGCTGCCGCAGGGCTCGGTGAAAAGCGATTGGGAAGTCGAACTCGGCGTGGTGATCGGCTCGAAGGCGCGCTATGTGTCGCAGGCCGATGCGTTGAAGTGTGTGGCCGGCTACTGCGTCGTCAACGACCTGTCCGAACGTGAATACCAGTTGGAGCGCAGCGGCACCTGGGACAAGGGCAAGGGCTGCGACACCTTCGGCCCGGTCGGCCCGTGGATGGTGACCGCCGACGAGGTGGCCGACCCGCAAGACCTGGCGCTGTGGCTCGAAGTGAACGGCAAGCGGGTGCAAAACGGCAGCACCCGCACGATGGTGTTCACGGTGGCTCACCTGGTGAGCTACATCAGCCGCTTCATGACGCTGTACCCCGGCGACCTGATCTCCACCGGCACACCGCCCGGCGTGGGCCTGGGCATGATGCCGCCGGTGTTCCTCAAGCCCGGCGACACCATGCGGGTGGGCATCGCGGGCCTGGGCGAGCAGCACCAGCGCGTGCACGCGTGGGACCCGGCCTTGATTGACAACTGAATCACAACCGGTCGGCGGCCCGACAGCGCGCCGGATGCACATGGCCAGCACCATTCTCGACAGCCCGATCATCCGCATCCACCCGGCCGACGATGTCGTGATCGCCCGCCATCAACTGGTGGGCGGCACCGTGTTGGCCAGTGAGGGGGTCACGGTCAGCGGGCTGATCCCGCCGGGCCACAAGCTGGCGGTGCGCGCCATCGGCCCGGGCCAGCCGGTGCGGCGCTACAACCAGATCATCGGCAGCGCCAGGCAGCCGATCGCGCCGGGCCAGCATGTGCACACGCACAACCTGGAGTTCAGCCGCTTCGCGCGCGAGCACGAGGCCGGGCGCGGCGCGGTGGCCACCGCGTATGTCGATGCGCCCGCCACGTTCATGGGCCATGTGCGCGCGGACGGCCGCGTGGCCACGCGCAATTACATCGGCGTGCTGACCTCGGTGAACTGCTCGGCCACCGTGGCGCGCGCGATTGCCGACCACTTCCGGCGCGACATCCACCCCGAGGCCTTGGCCGCCTTTCCGAACGTCGACGGTGTGGTGGCGCTGACCCACGGCGGCGGCTGCGCCACGGCCAGCGACGGCGAACCGCTGCAGGTGCTGCGCCGCACCCTGGGCGGCTATGCGCGGCATGCCAATTTCGCCTCCATCCTGGTGGTGGGGCTGGGCTGCGAGACGAACCAGATCGCCGGCCTGATGGAGCAAGAGGGCTTGAGCTCGTCGACCGCGCTGCACACCTTCAACATCCAGGACACCGGCGGCACGAAAAAGACGATCGCGCACGGCATCGAACTGGTGCAGTGGATGCTGGAAGAAGCGAACCGCGCCCAGCGCCAGCCGGTGGCCGCCGGCCACATCATCGTCGGCCTGCAATGCGGCGGCTCCGACGGTTATTCGGGCATCAGCGCCAACCCGGCGCTGGGCGCGGCGGTCGACCGGCTGGTGCGCCACGGCGGCACCGCGATCCTGTCGGAAACACCCGAGATCTATGGCGGTGAACACCTGCTGACGCGGCGCGCCGTGTCCACCGCGGTGGCCGACAAGCTGCTCGCGCGCATCCGCTGGTGGGAACAGCACTGCGAGCGCATGGGCGCCGAGATGGACAACAACCCCTCGGCCGGCAACAAGGCCGGTGGGCTGACCACCATCCTCGAAAAGTCGCTCGGCGCGATCGCCAAGAGCGGCACGACGAACCTGGTGGACGTGTATGAATACGCCCAGCCCGTCACCGCCCGCGGCCTGGTGTTCATGGACACACCCGGCTATGACCCGGTGTCGGCGACCGGCCAGGTGGCGGGCGGCGCCAACCTGATCTGCTTCACCACCGGGCGCGGCTCGGCCTATGGCTGCGCGCCGTCGCCGTCGCTGAAGCTGTCGACCAATACCGCGCTGTGGCTGAAGCAGGAAGACGACATCGACATCAACTGCGGCGAAGTGATCGACGGCACCGCCAGCATCGACCAGATGGGCGAGCGCATCTTCCAGCTGATGCTGCAAACCGCGTCGGGCCACAAGACCAAGAGCGAGCTGCACGGCTACGGCCAGAACGAGTTCGTGCCGTGGCAATTGGGTGCGACGATGTAGGCCTGTGCGTTCAAGGGCATGACGATGGGCGCGATCTTCATCAGCTACCGCCGCGAGGACACCGAAGGCCACGCGGGCCGGTTGTTCGACGATCTGCAAGAGCGGTTTGGCAAGGGTTCGGTGTTCATCGACGTGACCAGCATCGCGCTGGGCACCGACTTCCGCGAGGCCATCGACACCAGCGTGTCCACCTGCAGCGTGTTGCTCGCGATGATCGGCAATCGCTGGCTGGAGGTGAAAAACGACGCCGGCGTGCGCCGCATCGACGACCCGGCAGACTTCGTCCGGCTGGAGACGGCGTCGGCGCTGAAGCGCAAGATCCCGGTCGTGCCGGTGCTGGTGCACGGCGCCAGAATGCCGACCGCCGACGCGCTGCCGCCCGGCCTGCAGGCCCTGGCCTTTCGCAACGGCATGGAGCTGACCCACGCGCGCTGGGATTCGGACGTGGCGGTGCTGATGGATGCGTTGCAGAAATACATGGGCGCGCCGGCCGCCGACGGCGCGGGCGCACCGACACCCGCGCCGCGCCAACCCGCGCCGGCACCGGCACCCGCAACAACCAGCGCGCCGCAGCCGCCCGTGGCGGCCGCGCGGGGCGGCCGCGCCAAGGCCGTGGGTCTGGGCATGGCGGTGCTGCTGGCCGGGGCCGCCGGCGCCTTTTGGTTTGCCGGCCATCGGCCCGAGCCACCGGTCGCCGCGCCCGCGCTCGCGCCCATCCCCGCGCCCGCGCCGGGATCGACGCAGAAATTCGATCGGCGCCAGATTCAATCCCTGATCGCCGACGTGGGCAGCGCCGACCCGACGACGCGCAAGGCCGCGACCACCCGCCTGATGCGCGAGTTTGGCGCGTCCAGCGAGACCATCGGGCTGGTCCTCGAACAGCTGACGGTGGCCAACCTGAACGCCCTGCGGGTGGAGGGGCGTGTCAACGTGCTGAGTGTTCTGGCCGAGTCCGACCTGGCGGCGTGGACCGCCGCGCAACGCGCTGAAGGTGTCGCGGCGGTGCAGCGCATGCGCCAGAACATCGCCAGCGGCCGGACCAAGGCCGGGCCGCAGGTCAGTGAGCTGATCCAGACCCTGGGCGTCAAGCTGGGGGTCTGAGAGGCTGAGAGTCTTTCAATCATGCCCGCTCATCACACCAGAAGACGCCCGCTCGTCGTTGCAAATGCTCGCCATAGCCCGAGCTATGCCTGCGCTTTGCGCCTGGATCGGCCGCCTTCTGGCGCGCTGCTCGGA
>JANORB010000262.1:0-14223 GCA_031415135.1 Methylibium sp. | reverse complement strand
TTGAATCGTTCGAGCGTTCGCAGCCGCGCGTCGTCGTGTTGCACCACGGGGGCCGGGTAGTCCTTGCCGATCACCACGCCCGCGCCGCTCAGTTCGATCGGCGGTGCCATCCATGGAGCATGAATCGCCGAGTCCGGCAAGCGCGCCAGTTGCGGCAGGTAGCGGCGGATGAACTTGCCGGCGGGATCGAACTTCTCGCTCTGGCGCAGCGGATTGAACACCCGGAACCACGGTTGTGCGTCACAACCGGTGGACGCCGCCCATTGCCAGCCGCCGTTGTTGGCGGCCAGGTCGAAGTCGTTCAGGTGTTGCGCAAAGTAGCGCTCGCCACGGCGCCAGTCCAGCCCCAGGTCCTTGACCAGGAAGCTCGCCACCACCATGCGCAGGCGGTTGTGCATGTAGCCGGTCTGGTTGATCTGGGCCATTGCCGCGTCCACCAGTGGGTAGCCGGTGCGGCCTTCGCACCAGGCCGAGAACAGGGCATCGGCGTGCGGGCCCTGCTCCCATTCGAGGCGGTCGAATTCGGCTTTGAAGCAGGCGCTTTCCACATGTGGATGGTGATGCAGGATCTGGTGATAAAAATCGCGCCAGATCAACTCCGACAGCCACACCTGCGCCCCCTTGGCGGCCGGGGCTGGAAGATCGCGGGTGCGCTGCCATGCCATCCGTGCCAGCTGGCGAATCGACACCGTGCCGAACCGCAGATGCACCGACAGATAGCTCGGTCCCTTGACCGCCGGAAAATTCCGCGCCGCTTCATACGCGTCGATTCGCTGCATGAAATCGGCCAGTGCAACCGCCGCGCCGTCGCTGCCGGTTGGAATGCCCAGTGCACGCAGGTTGGTGGGCTGAAAGCCCAGATCGTGCAACGCCGGCGGTTCAGCGGCCAGTTCCACCGGAACGGGCGCCAGGCTGCCGGCATGCGGCGCGACCGCATACGCCCGCACGAAGAACGGCTCCAGCTTTTTCAGCCACGCGTTCTTGTAGGGGGTGAACACCGAATACGGCGTGCCCGCAGCGGTGAGCAGCTCACTGCGCTCGAAGACGACGTGGTCCTTGGTTGAATGCCATGCGATGCCGGCGCTGCCGAGCCGGTCGCGCACCCGGGCATCGCGGCGCAGCGCGGCGGGCTCGTCGTCGTGATTGGCGTACACCGCCTGCGCTTTCAAGGTCGCCGCCACGCGCGGAATTTCGTCGGTCGCCAGGCCGTGCCGAACGATCAGGCTCACGCCGCCGTGCCCATGGCCGGCGGCCAGTTCCCGCAGTTGCCGGTTCAGGTCGTCGATGCTGGCGTGGATGAACTCGACCCTGCGGTCGGCGCGCGGCAGCGGCTCGAGAATCTCGCGGTCGTAGACAAACACGCACCAGACCCGCCGCGCCGCCTTGAGCGCGTGATGCAGCGCGGCGTGGTCGCTGGCGCGCAGATCGCGCCGGAACCAGACGACTGCGCTGTCCAGGGGCTTTTCCATGCCGCGGAGTCTGCCTCAGGAATAAAATACCCCGATGCCGTCCGAGCCCGTCAACTTCACCAACCAGTTCCTGATCGCCATGCCCGGCATGGGCGATGGCACGTTTGCCGGCACCGTGGTCTATCTGTGCGAGCACAACGAAAAGGGCGCGCTGGGCCTGGTGATCAACAAGCCGATCGACATCAAGTTGAAGAACCTGTTCGAAAGGGTCGACCTGCCCCTGGATCGCGAAGACCTGGCCGAGACGCCGGTTTTTTTTGGCGGCCCGGTGCAGACCGAGCGCGGCTTCGTGTTGCACGAACGCCTGGGCGGTGAGGGCGGCGCAGGGCACTACAACTCGTCGCTGCAAATCCCCGGCGGCCTGGAGATGACCACCAGCAAGGACGTGCTGGAGGCCCTGTCGCTCGGCGCCGGGCCGAAGAAGATCCTCGTCACGCTGGGCTACAGCGGCTGGGGCGCGGGGCAGCTCGAAGACGAGATGAGCCGCAACGGCTGGATCAACGTCAACGCCGAGCCGGGCATCATTTTCGACACGCCCGTGGAGCAGCGTTACGACAAGGCCTTGTCGCTGCTGGGCATTGCTGCGGGCATGTTGAGCCAGGAGGCTGGGCACGCATGAAGCGAAGGGCGAGGGGCCCCCGAAGGGGGATCGACCAGCGAAATGCGTGCAAGCGCCCGACCCCGCTGCCGTGGATGGAACACAGAGCAGCGGAGGGCGCCGCATGAAGCGAAGGGC
This sequence comes from Methylibium sp., assembly GCA_031415135.1. Lineage (GTDB taxonomy): Bacteria > Pseudomonadota > Gammaproteobacteria > Burkholderiales > Burkholderiaceae_C > LGRD01. Next base: position 12,018 of record JANORB010000262.1, on the reverse strand, counting down.
GAGGATCGCGCCTGCCGTCCGCCCGGCGCAGCCAGGCAGGCTGGCGCGATCGAGTTGCGCCTGCACTGCATTCTGCGCATCGCGGACGTTGCGGCGCAACCCCCGAAGGGGGATCGACCAGCGAAATGCGTGCAAGCGCCCGACCCCATTGCCGTTGGTGGAACACAGAGCAGTTGAGGGCGCCGCATGAGCGCGTCGCCCGGCCCTGCGGGCGTTGGCTCTCCATTGTCGTTTCTGGCATTCGATTTCGGCACCCGGCGCGTCGGCGTGGCCAGCGGCAATTCATTGACCGGCAACGCCCAGCCCCTGAGCACGGTGTCGGCCCAGGGCGGGGCGCGCTTCGAGGCGATCGCCAAGCTCATCCAGGAATGGCAGCCGAGCGCGCTGGTGGTCGGCGTGCCGTTTCATCCGGATGGGGCCGAACACGACAACACGCGGCGCGCCCGGCGTTTTGCGCACCAGTTGCACGGGCGCTTTCAGCTCACCGTGCATGAAGTCGACGAGCGCTACACCACCACCGAGGCGCTGGCGCTGGGGGCGGCCGATGTCGATGCCGCCTCGGCGTCGATCATTCTTGAACAGTTCTTGCGGACGCTCGAATGAGCAGCTTGCAACTGGATGCCGAAGCGCTGTATGCCGGCCTGTTGGCCGGCGCGCGCGGCTTGCTGCAACCGTCGACCGTGCTGGTGGGCATCTGGTCGGGCGGCGCCTGGCTGGCCGAACGGCTGCAGCGCGACCTGGGGCTGGCCGGTGAACACGGTGTGATCTCCAGCGCGCTGCACCGCGATGATTTCGGCTCGCGCGGGCTGACCGCGGGCGCCGATCACACGCGCCTGCCGTTCGATGTGAACGGCCGGCCGATCCTGTTGATCGACGATGTGCTCTACACCGGCCGCACGATCCGCGCGGTGGTCAACGAGCTGTTCGATTTCGGCCGGCCCGCCAGCGTCACGCTGGCGGTGCTGGTGGACCGTGGCGGGCGCGAGTTGCCGGTCGGCGCGGCGTATTCGGCGGCGCGCGTCGCGCTGCCGCGCGAGCAGCGGCTGCGCCTGGCGCGCGCCGGTGACGGCCGCTTCAGCTTTGACATCCAGCCCGGGGCTTGACGATGCCGCGGCGAAACAACCCCCAGCTCAACCGCCACGGCGAACTGATCCACCTGCTGTCCATCGAGGGCCTGCCGCGCGCGGTGCTGCAGCACATTCTGGACACCGCCGGCACGTTCTTGTCGGTCAACGACCGCGAGGTCAAGAAGGTGCCCTTGCTGCGCGGCAAGAGCGTGTTCAACCTGTTCTTCGAGAACAGCACGCGCACCCGAACCACGTTCGAGATCGCCGCCAAGCGGCTGAGCGCCGACGTCATCAACCTCGACATCGCGCGCTCCAGCACCGCCAAGGGCGAGAGCCTGCTCGACACCATCGCCAACCTGTCGGCCATGCATGCCGACATGTTCGTGGTGCGCCACGGCGAGAGCGGCGCGCCGTACCTGATCGCCCAGCATTGCGCGCCGCATGTGCATGTGGTCAACGCCGGTGACGGCCGCCACGCGCACCCGACCCAGGGGCTGCTGGACATGTACACCATCCGCCACTTCAAGAAAGACTTCAGCAAGCTGACGGTGGCGATCGTCGGCGACATCGTCCACTCGCGTGTGGCGCGCTCCGACATCCATGCGCTGACCACGCTGGGCGTGCCCGAGATCCGCGCCATCGGCCCCAAGACCCTGGTGCCGGGCGACCTGCGCGAGATGGGCGTGCGGGTCTGCCACGACATGAGCGAAGGTGTTCGGGGCGCCGACGTGATCATCATGCTGCGGCTGCAAAACGAACGCATGAGCGGGGCGATGCTGCCCAGCGCGAGCGAGTTTTCCAAGACTTTCGGCCTGACGCCCGAGAAGCTCGCGCTGGCCCGGCCCGATGCGATCGTGATGCACCCCGGCCCGATCAACCGCGGCGTCGAAATCCATTCCAGCGTGGCCGATGGCCGGCAGAGCGTGATCCTGCCGCAGGTCACGTTCGGCATCGCGGTGCGCATGGCGGTGCTGTCCATCATCGCCGGCAACAACGCCTGAGGAAACGAGCGACGATGAAGATCCTCATCCAGCGCGGCCGGCTGGTCGACCCGGTGTCCGGCCTCGATGAGATCGGCGATGTCGCCATCGCGGCGGGCCGCATCGTCAAGCTCGGCAAGGTCGGCGCCGATTTTTCGCCGAACCGCACGCTCGACGCACAGGGCTTGATCGTGGCTCCCGGCCTGGTCGATCTGGCCGCCCGGCTGCGCGAGCCCGGCCATGAGCATGAAGGCATGCTCGAATCGGAAATGGCCGCCGCCGTGGCCGGTGGCGTGACCACGCTGGTGTGCCCGCCCGACACCGACCCGGTGCTCGACGAGCCCGGCCTGGTCGAGATGCTCAAGTTCCGCGCCCGCAGCCTGAACCTGGCGCATCTTTATCCGCTTGGCGCGCTCACCCGCGGCCTGCTGGGCCAGGCCCTGACCGAAATGGCCGAGCTGACCGAGGCCGGTTGCGTGGGCTTCTCGCAGGCCGATGTGGCGGTGAAAGACACGCTGGTGCTGCACCGCGCGCTGCAGTACGCCGCCACGTTCGGCTACACGGTCTGGCTGCGCCCGAACGACGCGTTCCTGGGCAACGGCGTGGCGGCCAAGGGCGCGCTGGCCACGCGCCTGGGCTTGTCGGGCGTGCCGGTGATTGCCGAGACGATCGCGCTCAACACCATCTTCGAACTGGTGCGCGACACCGGTGCGCGGGTGCACCTGTGCCGCCTGAGCAGTGCCGCCGGCGTCGCGCTGGTGCGGCGCGCCAAGGCGGAAGGCCTGCCCGTCACTTGCGACGCGAGCGTGAACCAGCTCCACCTGACCGACATGGACATCGGTTACTTCAACGCCGCGATGCGCCTGACGCCGCCGCTGCGCCAGCAGCGCGATCGCGATGCGATCCGGCTGGCGCTGGCCGAGGGCGTGATCGACGCGCTGGTGAGCGACCACACACCGGTCGACGCCGACGCGAAGAACCTGCCGTTCGCCGAGAGCGAGCCCGGCGCCACCGGCCTGGAATTGCTGCTCAGCCTGGCCTTGAAGTGGGGCACCGAGGCCGGCCTGTCCTTGCCGGCAACCCTGGCCACCGTGACGGCGGGTCCGGTGCGGGTGCTGGGCGCCGCGCTGGGCACGCTCGGCGCCAGCGCGGGCCGGTTGGTCGAAGGCGGTGTGGCCGACCTGTGCGTGTTCGACGCGAGTGAACCATGGACGGTTGAACCCGCCGCGTTGCGCAGCCAGGGCAAGCACTCGCCGTTCACCGGCTACGAACTGCAGGGCCGGGTGCGTGCCACGCTGGTCGGCGGCAATGTGGCGTTCGAGCCGGCGCGAACTTGAGGACCCTGCGCGCGCTCTGGCGCCTGGCGCGGTGTTTCCTGCACGCGCTGCAAGGGGTGCTGATCTGCGCCGCGCTGTTCCCCTGGCTCGCACCCGCGCGGCGCATGCGGGTGGTGGGCCGGTGGTCGGCGCAGTTGCTCGGCGTGCTGGGGGTCGAACTGCGGATCAGCGGAACGGCGCGAACCGGCCCGGTGCTGCTGGTTGCGAACCACGTTTCGTGGCTCGACATCCTGGCCATCAACGCGGTGCAGCCGGCTCGCTTCGTCTCAAAGGCCGATGTGCGGCACTGGCCGGTGATGGGCTGGATGGTGGCCTGCGGCGGCACGCTGTTCATCGAGCGCGAACGCAAGCGCGACGCCTTGCGGGTGGTGCACCAGGTGGCCGAAGCGCTCAAGGCCGGCGAGACCATCGCCGTGTTTCCTGAGGGCACGACGGGTGACGGCCACGCCTTGCTGCCGTTTCACGCCAACCTGTTGCAGGCGGCCATCGCGACCGAGACACCGGTGCAACCGATCGCGCTGCGCTACAGCGACCAGCGCGACGCCGTGAGCGCCGCCGCAGCCTACATCGGCGACACCAGCCTGGCGCAGTCGGTCTGGTGGATCGTCTGCGCCGACGGCTTGACGGTGACGGTGCAACTGCTGCTGCCCGAAGGCACGCGCCAGCTGGAACGGCGCTCGTTGGCTGAACGCCTGCAGGGCCAGATCGCGCAAGCCCTGGTTCAGCCCTTGCCTTGACCGGCCACCGCCGCGGCCGCCTTGGCAGCCGCTTCGGCGTCGCCAAGGTAGTAGCTGCGGATCGGGCTCAACTCCGCGTCCAGCTCGTAGACCAGCGGGATGCCGTTGGGAATGTTCAGGCCGACGATGGCGTCGTCGGAGATGCCGTCGAGGTATTTCACGATGGCGCGGATGCTGTTGCCATGGGCGGCGATCACCAGCCGCTTTCCGGCGCGCACCGACGGCGCCACGCTGTCGTTCCAGAACGGCATCACCCGCGCCACCGTGTCCTTCAGGCATTCGGTCAGCGGAATCTCCGCCGGGCTGAGCGCCGCATAACGCAAGTCGTTGCGCTCGCTGCGCGGGTCGCCGGGCGCCAGCGGCGGCGGCGGGGTGTCGTAGCTGCGGCGCCAGACCAGCACCTGCGCGTCGCCGTACTGCCTGGCGGTCTCGGCCTTGTTCAGGCCTTGCAGCGCGCCGTAGTGGCGCTCGTTCAGGCGCCATGAATTGAGCACCGGGACCCAGGTGCGATCCATCTGGTCGAGCGTATGCCACAAGGTCCAGATGGCGCGCTTGAGCACCGAGGTGCAGGCCAGGTCGAACTCGAAGCCTTCGGCTTTCAGCAGTCGACCGGCCTCTTGAGCCTGGGCCACGCCGGTGGGCGTCAGGTCCACGTCGGTCCAGCCGGTGAAGCGGTTTTCCAGGTTCCAGGTCGATTCGCCGTGGCGGACCAGTACGAGTTGGTGCATGGGCTGAGTCCGTGCTGAAGGAGGGGGATGTCGACGCCGGCGGCATCGGCGAGCCCGCGAATTCTATAATTCGGCTCCTCAAATTTTGGTCTGGCCTCGCCGTGAAATTCTTCGTCGACAACTGGGTTCTGTTTCTCGCGGCTTTCACCTCGGGCGGCCTGTTGCTGTGGCCCTTGCTCAACCAGGGCGCAGGCGGGGGCGGCAAGGTCAACGCGGCCGAGGCGGTGCGCTTGATCAACCGCGAGAAGGCGGTGCTGATCGACGTCAGCGACGTGGCCGAGTACGCCAACAGCCATGCGGCGGGTGCCAAGAGCATTCCGCTGGCCAAGCTGGAGACGACGTCTGATTTGCCCAAGAACAAGGCGCTGCCGCTGGTGGTGGTCTGCCCGACCGGCACCCGCTCGGCGCGCGCCGTGGCCATCCTGAAGAAGCTGGGGTTCGAGAATTCCCGCGCACTGGCCGGCGGCCTGGCCGCTTGGCGCGAAGCCAACCTGCCGCTCGAGAAGGCGGCTTGAGCATGGGTGCTTCGATACCGGCGGTGACGATGTACACCACCCAGACCTGCCCCTTCTGCGTGCGCGCCAAGGCCTTGCTGAAGCAGCGCGGCGTTGCTGAAATCGACGAGGTGCGGATCGACCTCGACCCGGTGGCGCGCGCCACCATGATGCAGCTCACCGGGCGCCGCACGGTGCCGCAGATCTTCATCGGCAGCACCCACGTGGGGGGCTGCGACGAGCTGGTGGCGCTGGACCGGCGGGGTGGCTTGCTGCCCATGCTGGCGGCCACCGCCTGACACACGCTCAGCGATAATCCGCCCTCCGGTCCGCGCCGCTGCGGCGCGCGGGCTCACTTCAAACTCCGAGATTCCCATGGCCGACGACAACCAGAACCCCGTGTTTCAGATTCAGCGCGTCTATCTCAAGGACCTGTCGCTGGAACAACCCAATTCGCCGCAGATCCTTCTGGAGCAGGCGCAACCGCAGGTGGACATCAACCTCGGGCTGGGCGCCGCGCCGATCGCCGAAGGCATCTACGAAGTGACCGTCACCGCCACCGTCACCACCAAGGTCGGCGACAAGACGCTGTTCCTGGTCGAGGCCAAGCAGGCCGGCATCTTCGAGATCCGCAACATCCCCGAAGACCAGTTGCAGGCCATCATCGGCATCGCCTGCCCGGGCATCATCTATCCCTACCTGCGCGCCATCGTCTCCGATGTGTGCACCCGCGCCGGGTTCCCGCCGGTGCTGCTGTCCGAGGTGAACTTCCAGGCCATGTTCGAAGCGCAGCAAGCCCAGGCCGCGCAGCCGAACGGGCCCGCCATCATCACCAGCACGCATTGAGTCGACGCCTGCGCGCCGGGCCTGCGACGTGAACCTCACCGTTCTCGGTGGCGGTGCCTGGGGCACGGCGCTGGCGGTCAGCACCGCGGCGCGGCACCCGACCCGGCTGTGGGCGCGCGATGCGGGCCAGGCGGCCCACATGCGCTCGATGCGGCGCAATGCGCGCTATCTCGGCGACGTGGTCCTGCCCCCGTCGCTGCAAATATCGTCCGACCTGGCGGGCTCGATCCGCCATGCCCAGACCGGCTTGTTGATCATCGCCACGCCGATGGCCGCGCTCGGCGACATGCTGGCCGGCCTGCCCGCCCACGCGCGTGGCGTGCTGTGGCTCAGCAAGGGGTTCGAGGAGGGCAGCGGCTTGCTGGGCCACGAACTGGCCCAGGCGCGGTGCCCGCAGACCCGTGTGGGGGTGTTGTCGGGGCCGAGTTTTGCGGCTGAAGTCGCGCGCGGGCAGCCCACCGCGCTGGTGGCCGCCAGCAGCGATGCGGCCTTGTGCCAGGAGGCCGTCGACGTGTTGCACAGCGACAGCCTGCGCATCTACACCTCGAGCGACATCGTCGGCGTCGAGGTCGGCGGGGCGGTGAAGAATGTCCTGGCGATCGCCACCGGCATTGCCGATGGCATGCAACTGGGGTTGAATGCGCGCGCGGCGCTGATCACCCGCGGCCTGGCGGAGATGAGCCGGTTCGGGCTCGCGCTGGGCGCGCGCATGGAAACCTTCATGGGCCTCAGCGGCCTGGGTGATCTGGTGCTGACCGCCACCGGTGACCTGTCGCGCAACCGCAAGGTCGGGCTGCTGCTCGCGCAGGGCGTGCCGCTGGCGCAGATCCTGAGCGAACTCGGCCACGTGGCCGAGGGCGTGCACAGCGCTGCAATGGTGTTGCGACGCGCGCAAGCGCAGCGTGTGGAGATGCCGATCACGCAGGCGGTCGTGGCGGTGCTCGAAGGCGCGTGCACGGCCGCGCAGGCGCTTGAGCAGTTGATGGGCCGTGGCGCGCGGCCCGAGGCCTGATCGGCTACGCGCCGCCGGCATAGCCGATCTGGCGCCAGGCCTCGAACACCGCGACCGCCACCGCATTGCTGAGGTTCAGGCTGCGTTGGCCGGCTTTCAGCGGCAGCCGGACGCGCTGGGAATCGGCGAACGCTGCGCGGATGTCCGCCGGCAGCCCCTGCGTTTCGGACCCGAACACCAGCCAGTCACCAGCCTGCCACGCCACCTCGGAAAAGGCCCGGCGGCCACGGGTGGTGAACGCGAACATGCGCAAGCGATCGGGCTGCGCGCCACTGAGGAATTGTTCCCAGGAAACGTGGCGCCGCACCGGCGCGTATTCGTGGTAGTCGAGCCCGGCGCGCAGCAGCAGCTTGTCGCTCATCGAAAAACCGAGCGGCTCGACCAGGTGCAGTGCGCAGCCGGTGTTGGCCGCCAGCCGGATCACGTTGCCGGTGTTGGGCGGAATCTCGGGGTGCACGAGCACGATGTTGAACATGGCGATGCGGTGGAGTCGTCGGGCGCGGGTCAGCGATCGCCAGGCCGCGGGGTTCTGCCGACCACCCACACCTGCACGCTGGCGGCACCGGCCTGCAGCAGCGTGCGGGTCGCCGCTGCCGCGGTGGCGCCCGAGGTCATCACGTCGTCGACCAGCGCAACGCCGCGGCCGCGCACTTCGCTCTGGCGCATCGGCTCCAACGCAAACGCGCCATGCACATTGGCCACGCGTTTTTCTTTGGGCAACCCGAGCTGGTGTGGGCTGTCCCTGACCCGCAGCAACAGGTTCACATCGGCCGGGCAATGCAAGGCCCGGGCGATGCGCCGCGCCAGTTCCCATGCCTGGTTGTAGCCGCGTTCGCGCAGCCGCTGGGGACTCAACGGGACGGGCAGCACCAGGGATGGGTGCGGACCCGCGCTGTGCTTGATCGCCGCCAGCAGCAGCGCGGCCAGCGGCGGCGCCAGGTCGAGTGCCGCATGGAACTTGAAGTGTGTGATGAGTCCGTCCCAAGGCGCGCTGTAGTCCACCGCGGCCACGCCGGCGGCAAACGGGGGTGGGTCGGTCAGGCAGGCGCCGCACAGGCCGGCATCGGCCGGGACCGCGAGGGCACAGCGCCGGCAGCGCAACACGAAGGGGGCGAAGCGCGCGATGCATTCAGCGCATACCCGCTGCGCGCCCCAGGCGTGGCACACCGCGCACAGGCTCGGGATCAGCGGTGACTGGAGGAGGCGGCTGAACAGCACCGGCTCAATATACTGCCCCGCCATGCCCACACCCGACAAGCCCAGCGCCGCGCGCGGCCTCGACGCCAACGCGGTCGAGGCGACGCTGCGGCGCCTCGCACGCGCGCCCCATGCACCATGGCTGCACGCCGAGGTGGCGCGCCGCATGGCCGAGCGGCTGGCGATCATCCGCCTCAAGCCCGGGCTGATTCTGGACTGGTGGAGTTTTCTTGGCGCGGGCGCAGCGCAGTTGCAGCAGGCCTGCCCGCAAGCCCGGCGGGTGGCGGTGGAGCCGACCGTTGCGCTGGTCGAACGCAGCCTGCGGGCGGCGCAGCGGCCCTGGTGGTCGGTGCCGCGCTGGGGCGCCGCGCGAGTCGATGCGCAGATCGAGTCGGCTGCGCTTCCGCCGGGCGCGCAGCTGGTGTGGGCCAACATGATGCTGCATGCGGTGAGCCATCCGCCCGCGTTGTTCGAGCGCTGGCAGCAGGCATTGCAGGTCGACGGCTTCGTGATGTTCTCCTGCCTGGGCCCGGCCACGCTGCGCGAATTGCGTGCGCTCTACCTGCGGCTCGGATGGGGCCCGCCGACGCAGGGCTTCATCGACATGCACGACCTCGGCGACATGCTGGTGCAGGCGGGGTTTGCCGACCCGGTGATGGACCAGGAAGTCCTCACACTGCAGTGGGACGAGCCGCCGGCGCTGCTCGCCGAATTGCGCGCACTGGGCGGCAATGCCGCTCCGCACCGACAGGCCGGCCTGCGCACCCCGCGCTGGCGCGACCGGCTGTTGGCCGAAATCGAGGCCTTGCGCGGACCCGAAGGAAAAATATCCCTCAGCATCGAGGTGGCCTACGGGCATGCGTTCAAGGCGGCGCCGCGCGTGCGCCCGGGCGAGGAAACGAAGGTCTCGCTCGACGCCATGCGGGCGATGGTGCGTTCCAGCCGCCCCCGAAGCTGATGACGCCGGGCGTGGGCTAAAATAGCGGGCTTGGTTCGGGACGAGGGCTCGAACCGGCGCAAGGTTTGCGCTCAGGCAGCGCGGCAATCATCGGCAACTTGGCAGTCTTCACAGCATCGACCACAGGAATGGCAGCAAGCACCCTCACCGCCGCGGTCGGCTCCACAGAGCATCTGCCGTCGCCGTTCGCCCGCGAGCTGCTCGACCCCGTCTCCGGCGAGCGCTCCATGGAGTGGCTGCTGAGGCCGAATGCATCGATGACCGGGCGGCAACTGTCATTCGTCTTGTTGCTCCTGGCGGTCCTGTCTCTGGGCATCGCCGCCGGCTTCTGGTTCACCGGCGCCACGCTGATTCTTCCGTTTGCCGGCGTTGAAGCGCTGATGCTGGGCGCGGCGGTGCTGGTGCACGCCAGGCATGCGGGTGACAGCGAGCACATTCTTCTGGACCGGCACGCACTGACGGTGGTCAGGGTCAGCGCGAGACGGGACGAACAAGTCCAGTTTCAACCCGCCTGGGTGCGGGTCGAACCCGAGCAGGGCGACCGCTCGCTGATCGAACTGTCGGGCCAGGGCCGGCGGATCGCCGTGGGCCGGTTTGTGCGGCCCGAACTGCGGCGCCAGCTCGCCGAGGAATTCCGCTGGGCGCTGCGGCGCTGGCACCCGGGCGTCGCCAGCGCGACGGCCTGACGAACGAACAAATCTGAAACTGAAGTGGCAACCATGAAGACGACGAAAGCACTCTGGGACAAGGCGGTGGAGCGGGTGGGGCGGTTGACGCTGATCTTGGGCGCCACCTTGGCAACCCAGGCGGCGCTGGCGGTGGGCAACCTGCCGGGTGGGCCGGCAGTCAACCAGCTCGACCTGCACCCGCCCGTCACGCAAATTGCGGCCGACATGCGCTGGCTGCACTATTTCATGCTGGTCATCTGCACCGTGATCTTCCTGGGTGTGTTCGGCGTGATGTTTTATTCGATCGTCACGCACCGCAAGTCCAAGGGCTTCAAGGCAGCCAATTTTCATGAAAGCGTCAAGGTCGAGATCGCGTGGACGATCGTGCCCTTCATCATCGTCATCCTGATGGCGCTGCCGGCCACCAAGGTGGTGGTGGCGATGAAGGACACCAGTGCGGCCGACCTGACGATCAAGACCACCGGCATGCAGTGGAAATGGGGCTACGACTACCTCAAGGGTGAAGGCGAGGGCATCGGATTCGTCTCCACGCTCGACCTGAGCCACCGCCAGATGTCCAACGCGGGCAAGCCCGCCGGTGACGACTACCTGTTGAAGGTCGACAACCCGCTGGTCGTGCCGGTCGACAAGAAGGTGCGCATCATCACCACCGCGAACGACGTGATCCATGCCTTCATGGTGCCGGCCTTCGGCATCAAGCAGGACGCGATTCCCGGCTTCGTGCGCGACACCTGGTTCCGCGCCGAGAAGATCGGTGACTACTACGGCCAGTGCGCCGAGTTGTGCGGCAAGGAACACGCCTACATGCCGATCCACGTCAAGGTGGTCTCGCAGGCCGACTACACCACCTGGGTGCAGGGCAAGCTGAAGGAAATGTCGGCCGCGGCCGACGACCCGGGCAAGGTGTGGGAGCTGGCCGCGTTGATCGAGCGGGGTGAAAAAATCTACACCGGCAACTGCGTGGCCTGCCACCAGGCCAGCGGCAAGGGCGCCGGGCCGATCAAGCCGCTCGATGGCAGTGAGATCGTCTTGAACGACCCCGCCAAGCAGATCCAGATCCTGCTCAACGTGGCGAACAATGGTGCGATGCCTGCCTGGAAGCAGTTGTCCGACACCGAGATCGCCGCGGTCATCACCTACACCAAGAATTCGTGGAGCAACAAGACCGGCAAGCTGATCCAGCCCGCCGAAGTTGTTGCCGCCCGCAAGTAATACCAAGCATCGATCCAAGGAAACCTCATGAGTGCAGTTCTGGGCCACCCCGGCGAACACGCCCACGATCAGGGGCACGACCATGATCACGGCGCACCCAGCGGCTGGCGCCGCTGGGTCTACGCGACGAACCACAAGGACATCGGCACGATGTACCTGCTGTTCTCGCTCACCATGCTGATGATCGGCGGCGTGCTGGCGCTGGCGATCCGCGCCGAGTTGTTCCAGCCCGGCTTGCAGTTCGTCAACCCGCAGTTGTTCAACCAGTTCACCACCATGCACGGGCTGATCATGGTGTTCGGCGCCATCATGCCGGCGTTCGTGGGCTTTGCGAACTGGATGATCCCGCTGCAGATCGGCGCGCCCGACATGGCCTTTGCGCGCCTGAACAATTTCAGTTTCTGGCTCGTCATTCCAGCCGCGATCACGATCGTTGCGTCATTCTTCATGCCCGGCGGCGCGCCCGCGGCCGGCTGGACGCTGTATGCGCCGCTGACGCTGCAGATGGGCCCGTCGATGGACGCCGGCATCTTCGCGCTGCACATCCTGGGCGCCAGCTCGATCATGGGCTCGATCAACATCATCGTCACCATCCTGAACATGCGCGCCCCCGGCATGACGCTGATGAAGATGCCGCTGTTCTGCTGGACCTGGCTGATCACCGCGTTCTTGCTGATCGCCGTGATGCCGGTGCTGGCCGGCGCCATCACGATGACGCTGACCGATCGCCACTTCGGCACGCACTTCTTCAACCCCGCCGG
>JANORB010000261.1:0-2303 GCA_031415135.1 Methylibium sp. | reverse complement strand
CCCGCTCATCACACCAGAAGACGCCCGCTCGTCGTTGCAAATGCTCGCCATAGCCCGAGCTATGCCTGCGCTTTGCGCCTGGATCGGCCGCCTTCTGGCGCGCTGCTCGGACACGCTCGAAAAACTCTCAGCCTCTGAGCGCTTGCGGCAGCCGTGCCGCGAGCATCGGGGCCAAGTACTCCCGATATCGCCTGCCGGCACCTCGCGCACGCCGGCCCCGGTATTCGGCAACTGGCTACAGTACGCGGCACCACAGCACAGCCAAGAACAGGGAGCCGCCCTTGCACGCATCCGATCACCCGAACCAGTTCGATCTGCTGCGCCAGCGCCGCTTTGCGCCGTTCTTCTGGACCCAGTTTCTCGGCGCCGGCAACGACAACCTGTTCAAGTTCGCGTTGACCGTGATGGTGACCTACCAGCTGCAGGTGGGCTGGCTGCCGCCGGCGCTTGCCGGCCTTGCGATCGGCGCGCTGTTCATCCTGCCGTTCCTGCTGTTCTCGGCCACCAGCGGGCAGTTGGCCGACAAGTACGACAAGACGCTGCTGATCCGCTTCGTCAAGTGGCTGGAAATCGCGATCATGGTGCTGGCCGGTTGGGGCTTCGTGCAGGCCAACGTGCCGCTGCTGCTGGGCTGCGTGTTTCTGATGGGGCTGCACTCCACGCTGTTCGGGCCGGTCAAGTTCGCCTACCTGCCGCAGCACCTGAACGAGCGTGAACTGACCGGCGGCAACGGCATGGTGGAGATGGGCACTTTCGTGGCCATCCTGCTGGGCAATGTGGCGGGCGGGCTGTTGATCGCCGTCCCCGCGGTCGGCGCGCAGTACGTGGCCTGGGCCTGCGTGGCGCTGGCGCTGTTGGGCCGGGTCACGGCGCAATTCGTTCCGGCCTCGCCGTCGACCGACCCGCAGCTGCGCATCAACTGGAATCCGGTCACCGAGACCTGGCGCAACCTTCGGCTGGCGCACCAGAACATCGTCGTGTTCCGCTCGCTGCTGGGCATTTCGTGGATGTGGTTCTTCGGCGCGGTGTTCCTGTCGCAGTTCCCGTCGTTCGCCAAGGAGGTGCTGCATGGCAACGAGCAGGTGGCGTCGCTGCTGCTGGTGGTGTTTTCCATCGGCATCGGCGTCGGCTCGCTGCTGTGCGAGGTGCTCAGCCGCCGCCATGTGGAGATCGGCCTGGTGCCGCTGGGCGCGATCGGCATGAGCTTGTTTTCAATCGACCTGTACTTCGCGTCGCGTGGCCTGCCGCCCGCTTCCGCCCTGACGCTGGCGCAGTTCATGGCCCAGCCGGCGCATTGGCGGGTGATGGCCGACCTGGCGCTGCTGTCGCTGTTCGCCGGCCTGTACAGCGTGCCGATGTATGCGCTGATCCAGCTGCGGTCGATGCCCAGCCACCGCGCCCGCATCATCGCGGCCAACAACATTCTGAACGCGCTGTTCATGATCGTCAGCTCGGTCGGCGTGGGCCTGCTGCTGAAAGCGGACTTCACGATTCCGCAGGTGTTCCTGATCACCGGGCTGCTGAACGCGGTGGTGGCGTTTTACATCTTCATGCTGGTGCCCGAGTACCTGCTGCGCTTCATCGCCTGGGTGGCCACCCGGCTGATCTATCGCTTCAAGGTGCGTGGCGACCAGAACATTCCGGCTCGCGGCGCGGCCATCCTGGTGTGCAACCACGTCAGCTTCATCGACGCGGTGCTGCTGATGGCCGCCAGCCCGCGGCCGATTCGTTTCATCATGGACCACAAGATCTTCGCCATTCCTGTCCTCGGTCGCTTGTTCAAGCTGGCCAAGGCGATCCCGATCGCGCCGGCGCGCGACGACCCCGCCACCTACGAGCGGGCGTTTGCCCAAGCCCGCCAGGTGCTGGACGAGGGCGAGTTGCTGTGCATCTTTCCCGAAGGCGGGATCACCCGCGACGGTGAGCTGGGCGAGTTCAGGGGCGGGGTGATGAAGCTGTTGGAAACGCACCCCGTGCCGGTGGTGCCGCTGGCTTTGCAGAACCTGTGGGGTTCGTTCTTTTCGCGCCGCGACGGCGCGGCCATGACCCGGCCCTTTCGGCGCGGCCTGTTCAGCCGGGTCGGCTTGATCGCCGGCGAGCCGGTGGCGGCAGCGGGCGCATCACCGGCCACATTGCGTGAGCGCGTGGGGGCCTTGCTTGCCGCCTGAGAGGCTGAGAGTCTTTCAATCATGCCCGCTCATCACACCAGAAGACGCCCGCTCGTCGTTGCAAATGCTCGCCATAGCCCGAGCTATGGCTGCGCTTTGCGCCTAGATCGGCCGCCTTCTGGCGCGCTGCTCGGA
>JANORB010000260.1:0-8984 GCA_031415135.1 Methylibium sp. | reverse complement strand
TGCCCGCTCATCACACCAGAAGACGCCCGCTCGTCGTTGCAAATGCTCGCCATAGCCCGAGCTATGCCTGCGCTTTGCGCCTGGATCGGCCGCCTTCTGGCGCGCTGCTCGGACACGCTCGAAAAACTCTCAGCCTCTGAGGCGACCCCGACCCCAAGGCGCACTGCGCAACAATGCCAAGCCCGCAGGCTTGGCGTGAAGGCCGGGCAACGCAGCGACCCCATGAACGAAGTCGAACTCAAGTTCCAGGTGCCCGCGGGCCAGCGCGCAGCGGTGGGCGCAGCGGTGGCAGGTCGCGCGCGGGAGGACCGCATTCGCTTGCGCGCGAGCTACTGGGACACGCCCGATCGCGCGTTGGCCAAGGCCGGGCTGGCGCTGCGCGTGCGGCGCGAAGGCAAGGCCTGGGTCCAGACGCTCAAGGGCGCGGGCCGCGACGGCATGACGCGCCCGGAGCACAACGTGGTCGTCATTTCGCCGGTGTCGGCAGAGCCGGCCGTGGACCCCGCCCGACACGCCGGCACCCCCGCCGGCAAGCGCTTGCTGGCCCTGCTCGCGCGGCGGCCGCAGGCGGCGCTGCAGCCGCAGTACCGCACCGACATCCTGCGCCGCCGCCGCAGCATCAAGACCATTGCGGGCTGCGTGGAACTCGCCTTCGACGCCGGCAGCATCCAGGCCGGCGACCGCAAGCTCGATGTGTGCGAGCTGGAGATCGAACTTCGAAGCGGCTCGCCGCTGGCGGTGATCGACGCCGCGCGCCGCTGGCAAGCCCGGTTCGGGCTGTGGCTGGACACGCGCAGCAAGGCCGAACGCGGCGATCTGCTGGCGCGCGCAGAAGCCACCGCGCCGGCACAGCTGGCGCGGGCTGTCGAACTGAAGCGCACGATGGCGCTGCGGCAAGCGCGCCGCGCGGTGCTGCGCTCCTGCGTCAACCAGGTGTGCGCCAACGCCAGCCAGGTCGCCGCGGGCGTTCACTCCGCCGAGCATGTGCATCAGTTGCGCGTGGGCCTGCGCCGGCTGCGCTGCGCGCTGGCGCTGTTCGGCGAACACACCACCGGCCCGCCGCTGGCCGACACCGCAGCAGCGGTGTTCCGGCGCCTCGGCGCGGCGCGCGACCAGGCGGTTCTGCAAGGCGATTTGTGCGACGAGCTGCAAGCCGCATGGCGCAGCGCGGGCGCTGCGGATGGTGTGCCGCCACCCGCCGCACCCGGGAGCGAGTCGGCGGTGGATGTGATCCGCAGCCCCGAGGCGCAAGCGCTGCTGCTGGATCTGCTCGCGGCGGTCGTGGACCGGCCGGGCAGCGACGACGGCGAGCCAGCGAGTCGGGCTGCCAGGGTGCGGGCCCACTTCAAGCACCAGCTGAACCGCTGGCACCGGCAGGCGGCCGCAGGCGCGTTGCGCTACGCCGATCTCGACAACGCCGGCCGGCACCAGCTGCGCAAACAGATCAAGCGCCTGCGCTACGCGGCGGAGTTCAGCGCGGGCCTGTTCGAGCGCCGCGCGCTGCGCCGCTTTCTGACACCGTTGCAGGCGTTGCAGGATCGGCTCGGCGCGCTCAGCGACGTGGTCTTGGCCCGGGCTGCGTATGACACGGCCCCGGCCGCCGACCCGCACCGCTGGTTCGCGCTGGGGTGGCTGGCCGCGCGGCACGACGCCCTGGTTGCCGGGTCGGTGTCCGAACTGGCTGCGTTTGCGCGCGCCAAGCGCTTCTGGAAAACGGGCTGACCGGGCGCGCGGCCTGATCCCGCTAGCTGCGGCCGACGCCGAGCTTGAGCAGCAGCCTGAGGTACTGCAGGCGCGCGTGCAGGTCCTCCATTTGCTGCTGCAGTTCCTGCCACGCCCGCAGCTTGGCGATGCTGGCATCAATGCGTGGCAAGGGCTCGGGCGGGGGCGGGGTGGGCAGGTTCACGGTGGCCATCGACATGAAGCTTGGATGGCCACCATGCTCGTGCAGCGCCCCGCTCAGGGTCAACCCCGTGAATGGGGTGAGGATCGGCGCGCAGCGAAGTGAAACCGGCCGCCGGCAACACGCCAGCCACCACGAGGCGCTGCGGGAGAGTAGGATTTTCGCTTCACGCAACCCCAACAGGAGACTCCATGACCACCCCATCAAGGCTCGCCATCATCGCGTTGATGCTGGCCGCCACCCCACTGGCGCCGGCGCTTGCCGACGAGACCTGCAACTCGCCCTACATGAGCCGGCTGATCAAAGGCCAGGAGCATTTTCTGCATGTGTGGACGCTGGGCGTCAAGGGCGTTGGCGACGGCTCCGACAAGCTGGTGACGATCGACGCCGACCCGGCCAGCAAGACCTACGGAAAAGTCATCCATTCGGTCTCGGTGGGCGGGCGCGGCGAGGCCCACCACATGGGTTTCACCGACGACCGCAAACATTTGTGGGCCGGCCGGCTCGACGACAACAAGATCTTCGTCTTCGACGTCGGCGCCAATCCGGCCAAACCGAAGCTGATCAACACCATCAAGGACTTCGAGTCACGCTCCGGTTTTGTCGGCCCGCACACGTTCTACGCGCTGCCCGGCCGCATGCTGGTGCAAGGCCTGTCGAATGCGAAGGACCACGGTGGCGCCACCGGCATGGCGGCGTACAACAACAAGGGCAAGTTCATTTCCGGCCACTCCATGCCCAAGGGCATGAAGGAGATCGGCGGTGGTGACGGCTACGGCTACGACATCGGCATCAACCCGCAGAAGAACGCGATGCTCACCTCCAGCTTCACCGGCTGGACCAACTACATGATGGACCTGGGCACCTTGATCAAGGATGCCAACGCGATGAAGAACTTCGGCGCCAGCATGGCGCTGTGGGACTTGAAGGCCATGAAGCCGACCCAGGTGTTCGAGGTGCCGGGCGCGCCGCTGGAGATCCGCTGGTCGCTGGCCGGCAGCGACAACTGGGCCATCACCGCCACCGCGCTGACCTCCAAGCTGTGGCTGGTCAAGCAGGACGCGGCCGGCAAATGGCAGGCCAGGGACGTGGCCACGATCGGCGACCCGTCCAAGATTCCGCTGCCGGTGGACATCTCGATCAACGCCGATGGCAAGGGCCTGTGGGTCAACACCTTCATGGACGGCAAGACGCGCTACTTCGACCTGAGCAACCCCGAGGCGCCCAAGCAGACCTACGAAAAAGTGACCGGCAAACAGGTCAACATGGTCTCGCAAAGCTGGGACGGCAAACGGGTGTACATCACCTCGTCGCTGCTGGCCAACTGGGACAAGAAGGGCGACGACAATGAACAGTTTCTGCGCGCGTTCGCCTGGGACGGCAAGGAGCTCAAGCCCACGTTCGAGGTCGACTTCAACGCGCTCAAGCTGGGCCGCGCCCACCACATGAAGTTCAGCGCCCGGGCCGGCGCGAGCGCGGCGCTGGACGCCTCGGTGCAGCTCGCGGCGGCGCCGCGTTGAGGGTGCCGGGCTTCGCGCGGGCCTGCGGCGTGGCCTGCGTTCTGGCGGCGGCCGGCGGCCTGTCGGTGGCCCAAGCGCCCGGCACGCGGCCGCCGCTGCAGGACTTCGTCGCGCCGGCCGCCGGCAGCTACGCGCTGCCGGTGATCCAGGACGCCGCCGGCGGCTGGGTGCTGGAACGCAACTGGACCCCACGCCGGCTGTCCAACTACACCCACGGCGCGCTCACCTTGCTGTCGTTCGTCTACACCTACTGCTCCGACCCGCTCGGCTGCCCGCTGGCCTACGAGGCCTTCGACACCGTGCGGCGCCGGGTGCTCGCCGACCCCGCGCTGCGCGGGCAGGTGCGGATGGTGAGCCTGTCGTTCGACCCCGGCCACGACAGCCCGCGGGCGATGCAGGCATATGGAGGCGACAACGCGCGGGCGACCGACGTGCGCTGGCATTTCCTGACCACGTATTCGACCCGATTCCTGCTGCCCATCCTGGCCGACTTCGGCCAGGACGTGGAAGTCGAGCGAGACGCCACCGGCGCTGCGACGCGCACCCGCACGCACATGCTCAAGGTGTTCCTGCTCGACCGACGCGGCCAGGTGCGCGAGATCTACAGCGCCGCCTTCCTGCACCCGGACGTGATGGTCAACGACCTGAAGACGCTGGCGCTGGAGCACGGCGGGCACACCTTGGCCAAGGGCCTGCCGGCAGCGCGATGAACCCGCACTGGGGCGCGTGGGGCGTGGCCGCGGCGCTGGCGCTGGCCGCCGCGGGGTCGGCGTGGCGGGCCCATTCGCCGCCACGCGCGCAGACCCCGGCCGCCGCGTCGTTCGGCCTGCCGCCGCGGGTGTTGCCGCTGGACGTGCGGACCGATCCGCCCCGCGTCGAACTCGGCCGCAAGCTGTTTTTCGACCGCCGCCTGTCATTCAACGGCACGATGTCTTGCGCGATGTGCCATGTGCCCGAACAGGGCTTCACGTCGCACGACTCGAAGACCGGCGTCGGCATCGAGGGCAAGAGCCTGCGTCGCAACGCGCCCGGTCTGCTCAACGTGGCCTGGCAGGCCAGCCTGTTCCACGACGGGCGCGAGGCGTCGCTGGTCACGCAGGCGTGGATGCCGCTGCTGCACCCGGACGAAATGGCCAACCCGTCGATCGGCCATGTGCTGGCGCGCCTGCGCGAACTGCCCGACTACCGCGCTGCGTTCGAGCGCGCCTTCGGTGCCAGCGGGCCGTCGATGCAAACCGTCGGCGAGGCCCTGGCCGCGTTCGAGGCGACCCTGGTGGCGGCAGACTCGCGCTTCGATCGATGGCGTTATGGCGCCGAGGCTGCGGCCTTGTCGGCCCAGGAGCAACGCGGCTTCAGCCTGTTTTCGGGCCGCGCCGGCTGTGCGCAATGCCACCTTGTCGACGCCACCCACGCGCTGCTGGCCGACGGCCAGTTCCACGCCACCGGCGCGGGGCGGGCGCCGGGCCCGAGCCCAGCGTTCGTCGTGCCGCTGGCGCCCGGTGTGCACACGGTGTTGAACGACGCGGACCTGCGCGCCTTTGCGTCCGAGCCGGCGCCCGATCTCGGCCGCTTCGAAATCACGCTGGCCGAGGCCGACCGCTTTGCGTTCAAGACCCCGAGCCTGCGCAACGTGGCGCAGACCGCGCCCTACATGCACGACGGTTCGCTGCCGACACTGGAGGCGGTGGTCGACTTCTACGACCAAGGCGGTGGCGAGGTGCCCAACAAGAGCGAACGACTTCGCCCGTTGGCTTTGGATGCGGCCGAAAAGCAGGCGCTGGTGGCGTTTCTGCGCGCGCTCGATGGCAGCGCCTGGGCCGCACTCGCGGCACGCAGCCGCCCGCCAACACCGCTCGATACAATCCCGACCCTCGCATCACCCAGGTAGCGCCAACGTGTCGGATCGCCTTGCCGTGTGGCCGCAGTACCTGGTGCCCAAGCGCGCGTTGACAGCCTTCGGCGGGCGCATCGCTGCGGCGCGTGCCGGCGCGCTGACGACCCGCCTGATCGAATGGTTCGTCGGCCGCTACGGCGTCAACATGGGCGAGGCGGCGCGACCGGACATTGCCGGCTACGCCAGCTTCAACGAGTTCTTCACGCGGGCGCTGAAACCCGGCGCGCGCCCGCTCGCGGCCGCCGATTGGGTCTGCCCGGTGGACGGCGCGATCAGCCAGTTCGGCCGCATCGAGCGCGACCAGATCTTCCAGGCCAAGGGGCACCACTATTCGACCACCGCCTTGCTCGGTGGCGATGCCGCGCTGGCGGCCCGGTTCCACAACGGCCACTTCGCCACGCTGTACCTGAGCCCGAAGGACTACCACCGCATCCACATGCCGGGTGAGGGCCGCCTGACCCGCATGATCCATGTTCCGGGGGCGCTGTTTTCGGTCAACCCCACGACCGCGCGCGGCGTGCCGGGCCTGTTCGCGCGCAACGAGCGCGTGGTGTGTGTGTTCGAGGGCGCGCGCGGCCCGTTCGTGGTGGTGCTGGTGGGGGCCACCATCGTCGGCAGCATGGCCACGGTGTGGCACGGCGTCGTCAACCCACCGCGCCCCGGCGGGCTGCGCGAATGGCACTACCCGGGCGCCACCGACGCGCCGCTGCACTTGCGGCAGGGCGACGAGATGGGCCGGTTCTTGCTGGGCTCGACGGTGGTGCTGCTGTTTCCCGCCGGTGGCTTGCAATTCAATCCGGCCTGGGCCCCTGCGGGCTTGGTTCGCATGGGTGAAGCCATGGCCACGAACGCCGGCCCGCCGGCCCTCACCGACCCTCAGGAATCCGCATGAAGCTCGATCATTTCCACACCGAGTTGGCCAGCGTGCTGCCCGAGATGATCGCGCTGCGGCGGCAGATCCACCAGCACCCGGAACTGGCGTATGAAGAACATGCCACCAGCGACCTGGTGGCCGCGCGGCTGCAGGCCTGGGGCTATGAAGTGCACCGCGGCATTGCGGGCACCGGCCTGGTGGGCCGGTTGCGCCATGGCAGCGGTGCCAGGACGCTGGGCCTTCGCGCCGACATGGACGCGCTGCCGATCGTCGAGGAAACCGGCCTGCCCTACGCAAGCCGGCAGAGCGGCAAGATGCACGCCTGCGGGCACGACGGCCACACCGCCACGCTGCTCGCCGCGGCGCGCCACATCGCCCAGACGCGCCGCTTCAACGGCACGCTGAACCTGATCTTCCAGCCCGCCGAAGAAGGGGCCGGCGGCGCCCGGCGCATGGTCGAGGAAGGCCTGTTCACGCGCTTTCCGTGCGACGCGATCTTTGCGCTGCACAACGCGCCCGGCATGCCGGTGGGCACGCTGGCGTTTCGCAGTGGCGCGGCGCTCGCCTCGGCCGACGGCGTGAGCATCGTGCTCAAGGGCAAGGGCGGCCACGCGGCGATGCCGCACCTGAGCCTGGACCCGATCGTCGCCGGCGCCAGCATCGTGATGGCCTTGCAGACCATCGTGTCGCGCAACACCAACCCGCTCGACGCCGCCGTGGTGACGGTGGGCGTTTTTCAATCCGGCGTGGCCAACAATGTGATCCCGGCCTCGGCGCGGCTGGAGTTGAGCGTGCGGGCGCTGAACCGCGAGGTGCGCGCGATGTTGAAGGAGCGCATCCACGCGCTGGTGGCCGCGCAGGCGCAGAGCTTCGGTGTCACGGCCGAGGTGGTGTGGCGCGACGGCTATCCGGTGCTCGTCAACACG
This sequence comes from Methylibium sp., assembly GCA_031415135.1. Classification (GTDB taxonomy): domain Bacteria; phylum Pseudomonadota; class Gammaproteobacteria; order Burkholderiales; family Burkholderiaceae_C; genus LGRD01. The sequence goes on along the minus strand of JANORB010000260.1, from coordinate 1,867 downwards.
CCCGAGGAAACCGGGTTCGCCACCCGTGTGGGCATCGAGTTGCTGGGCGAAGCCAGCGTGGTTGCCGACGCTCCGCCGGTCACCGGCAGCGAGGACTTCGCGTTCATGCTGGACCATCGCCCCGGCTGCTACCTGTTCCTGGGCAACGGTGCCGGCGAAGGCTCTTGCATGGTGCACAACCCGGGCTACGACTTCAACGACGCGGCGATGGAAACCGGCGCGGCCTACTGGAGCCTGCTGACGGAACGCTTCCTGACCTGACAGGCTGAGCCGCGCTTCATCAATATTCGCGCCGGGCCGCGCGGGTCCGGTGGCATGATGCACGCCGGCCCGGCGCTCCGGCGCCGGCGCAGTGCAAGAACGACGGAGAAGCCGCATGAGTCCCCCTGCCGCGAATGACCGCAGCTCCGAGCCCGGGGAGTTTCAACTCCCGCTGCTGGGCTTGTACGCCGACCTCGAAATGGGCCGCGGCTCGGTGCTGTTGCCGGACGAATTCATGCGCTGCTCCAGCGCGGTGCGGCTGGAGGTGATCGACGCCTGGCAGCGCGCGCTGGGGCGCTATCGCCACGATGCGCTGCTTCGCCTGCACCAGGAACTCTCGGCGTCCCAGCCGCACCTGGCCGCGGCCCAGCAGCTGGCCTTGTTGCGTTCGACCTGCCAGTCATTGGGCGTCGAGGTGCCGGCCGACTGGCCCGCTGCACCGGCTGCGGCGGCCGGGGCCGTTGCGGCAGCCGCGCCTTGAGCGACGATCGAGCGGTGTTGATGCGGCGCGGCGAAGGCGACACACCCGGCTGGCTGGCCAGAATCCGCAAACGCTTCACGCTGAACGTCGACCCTGCGCTGCGCGGCGGTGTCGCCGACGAGCAGCTCGGCATGGTGCTGGGGCACACGCGCCTGGGCACGCTGGTGGCCACGGCGTTTGCGGTCTTCCTGGCGCTTCAACTGCGCGGCGTGGCCTTGCCCAACGCGGTGGTCGACGGCTGGCTGTTGATCAAGCTGGCGGTGGCGGGCTACCGGATTTTCCAGGGCATTCGCTACGAGCGCCTCGGCCGCCCGGCCGGCGCCGCGTGGCGCAACTCGACCGACGCGTGGCTGGTCGTCGACGCCACGGTCTGGGGCGTGGCGGGCTTCGCGCTGATGTCGCAGGCCATCCCGCTGGCCTCGCTGGTGGGCGCGGTGATGGCCTGCGTGTCGTGTGTGGCCACCTTCGGCTTGCAATTCAGCAAGCGCTCGACGGCGGCCTACGTGGTGCCCATCCTGGCGCCCACCGCGCTGGGCTTGTTGCTGCGGGCCGACGACTTCGGCTGGATCGGCGGCATGGGGCTGTTGATGTTGCTCGGCTTGCAGCTGGCCACCGCGCTGGCCTCGGAGCAGCGGCTGGTCGATGGCTTGCTGCTGCGCCTGCGCGCGCAGGCGCTGGCGGTGGAAAAGGACGAGGCGTTGAAACTGGCGCTGCGCCAAAGCGCGGTCAAGACCCAGTTCCTGGGCAACATCAGCCACGAACTGCGCACGCCGCTGCACGGCATCCTGGGGCTGGCGCGCCTGCTGCACCTGGAGGCGCACGACAGCGCGGTGGCGCGGCGGGTTGAACTGATCGAGTCTTCGGGCACCCACCTGCTGGGCCTGATCAACGACCTGCTCGACATCTCGCGCCTGGAGGCGGGCCAGTTCGCGATGCGCAGCGAGCGCTTCGAACTGGTCGCGCAGATCGAAACCCTGGCCGCCATCTACGCCGTGCGGGCCGAGGACAAGGGCCTGGGTTTCGAGCTGAACCTGCGCATCGAGCCGCCGTGGGGGGGGGGCGGCGCCCCCCCCCCGCGGCCGCCGGGGGTGGACAACCAGCGGGGGCAATCCGGCCAAGTGGCCC
>JANORB010000259.1:0-27546 GCA_031415135.1 Methylibium sp. | reverse complement strand
CACGCCAGACCGCCTGGGCGAACATCACCGCCTTGATGACCTTGACCGCGCTGGCCGCGTGTGGCGGCGGCGGAACGACGACGCCGGAGACCGCGAGCGCACCCGCACCCGCCCCGGCACCGGCACCCGCACCCGCCCCGGCACCGGCACCGGCACCGGCACCGGCACCCGGGCCTGCGCCCGCACCGGGGCCTGCCCCCGCCCCCGCCCCCGCCACGGGCGACCAAGCCATCGGCTGTTTCAACTTCGCGGCGCTCCAGGGCCATCGCGACAGCTTGCAATACCGATTCAGCGGCGCGACCTCGTTGACCACGTCGATCTACGACCGTGTGGTCGGGGCCGCCGTCAGCTTCGAGGGAAACAGCGCCACCGAAATCATCGAGACCACCCGGTTCGCCGGCTCGACCAGCGTGGTGAGCCGCAACTACCTGCGGCAGACGGGGCCGACCGAGGTCACGCATTACGGCTCGAATGCCGACTTTGCGATCACGGTCAACGGCGTGGCGCACAACTCGACCCTGCACGCGGTGTTCAACCCGGCCTTTGCCGACCGCAGCCACGCCTTGCGCGTGGGTGAATCGATCACACAAACCACGACCGTCCGCAATGAGAGCGCCAACGATGGCGTGGTGCAGCCGCCGACCACGGTGACGACGAGCACGACGACACGCTTCGTCAGCGTCGGGCCGGTCACGGTGCCGGCCGGAACCTTCTCGGCCTGCCTTTTTGTGGACACGGTCGCGGGCAGCGCGGGCTCGACCCAACGCTGGGTCCAGGTCGGGCGCGGGGTTCTGGTCAAGCAGGTGAGCAGCGACGGCGTGGCCTCGCAGACCATGGAGGCGACGTCGAACGGCGGCAAGCGTTGACGCCACACGGGAGGCGGCATGACACGACCGGGCACCCTGGGCCTTGCGCGCTGGGCCAGCTTGAGTTGCGGCGTGGTGGCTTGTCATTTGGCCGCCGCCGCCGGCCCTGAAGAACTGCTGGCGCGCCTGATCGACAGCCCGGTGCCGGCCGCGGGCTGGGCCGGCGTCAAGCCCGGCCACCACATCCCCGTCAAGGCCGACATGGCCGCCGGCATGCTGGGCACGGTCGCATGGCTGCGTGGCAGCCGCAGCGTGCGCTACATGGTGTACCTGTCGCCTGCGTTGGCACAGCAAGACTTTGCCCGCCAGGCCAACCCGCCAAAAGAGCAGTTGGCCGGGCCCATGCGCGAAGTGGCGCTGGCGGAATGGCCAGGCCCGGCCATGGTGTGCGGCGATGCCTTGCTGGCCACGCGACCACCGCAACGCGTCGCCACCTGTGCGGCGCGCCACCCGAGCCAGGCGCTCGTCGTGCGCGTGATCGTGCCGCCCGCGGCCGGCGCGGCGGCCCAGGCCCAGCGCGAACTGGTCGAGGCCCTGCGCCACGCCGATGCCGTGGCGGCGAGCCCGCCGCCACCGCCCGCTGGCTCGGCGAGCCCGCCGCCACCGCTCGCTGGCTCGGCGGGCACGGCGCAATCGCCCGCTGATGCAGCGGTGCGGCTGTACCGCGGGTTGCGCAACCTGCCGATTCCGCGCATCGAGTCGGTCGCCGACCTGCTGCACGGCCTGAGCGTGAAAGAAGACGAAGTGCGCGCGCCGAACCGGGCCGACGGGGTCATCGGCAGGCTCACGATCGAGGGCCGCGGCGCGACCGTGCGCTACGTGGTGTTCGGCGCCAACGCCAGGATCGACGCCTGGGTCGACCGGGCGGCCGCGCTCCACTTCGACGGCTACCAGGCCGCCGGCCCCAAAGACGCGTTGCAGGAAACCGGCAGCCCCCAGCGCCTGCGCGCGCCGGTGCGTTCACAGCTGTGGGCCAACCGCAGTGGCGGCGCGTTGTGCGACGTGGTGGCGCGCCACAAGAGCCTGCCGCTGGCGCTGCGGGTGTCGATGCCGATCAAGGCGTCCGTGCGCTCGGTGCCCAACGAGCGCGGACGTTACGAGATCAACCCCGACCTCTTCGACAGGTTCCAGTGCTTCCAGCTCGCCATGAACCTGGCGGACTGGGCCACCGAGCGTGCCGGCCAATGACGCCGGCCGTGCGGCTGCCGCGCCGCTTTGTCGAATCCCGCGTCGCGCGCTATCACGATCGCCTGGGCGCGGCGCTCGACATCGAGCCTGGTCAAGATCCGGCCTGGCTCACAGGCCGGCCACGAGGCCCGCAAACGGCGCCGAGTTTCCTTCCGGGCCGAGCACGCGGCAGGCCAGGCTTTCGCCGTTGAACCGGCCCGCCGTGCCGTCGATGCGGTGGCCGGGCGGCAGGCCACCTTGCAGCAGTTGCAGGGCCTGGCCGCAGTCGGCCACGCGCACGCAGGTCTTGTCGGTCACCCGGTGGTTGGCGATTGCGCAGCCGGCGTAGTTGACCGTCATGGCCGATTCGGCGGCGCCGGCCACGCTCGGCAGGCTGAGCTTTCTGGGCATCGCGGCGCCGGCCAGCACGCCGAGGATGACGATGACGACAGACAGTTCGGTCAGGCTGACGCCCGACTGGCAGGATTTCATGTGCGGATTCCCGAGGGCGCGGCCGGTTGACCAGGCGCTGCGCCGGATTCGATGCCCGGCGCCGTGCCAGGCTGTCAAATCAGTATCGGCACCAAGCCTTCACGGCTTCAATGGATTCGGCGTGCGGAATTGGCGCTGGCGGCGGATCGGCGCGCGCTGATCCCCGATATCAGGGGCGCGTTGGCGCCGCGTGGATGAACGCCGTGACGTCGTCGAGCACCGGCGCCAGCCAGCGCAGCGGCCAGGCGAACGCGGCGGCCAGCGTGATGTGGTTGACGCGCTCGTACAACTTCAGTTGCACCGGCGCACCCGCAGCTTGCAATCGCGTGGCCAGGCCGACGGTGTTGCGCTGCGGGTCGATTAGCGAGTCGGTGACGGCCGCGCCCAGGAAGGCGCGTGGTGATGCCGGGGTGGCGTGATCCACCGGCTGCGAACGGGCCGGGTAGTCGGGGTGAAAGAACACCGGCCGGGTGTCGGGGTTCTTCATCGGCAAAAAATCGTACGGTCCGGCCAGGCCGATCCAGCCCGCCAGTTCGGTCGGCGAATGGCCGGCGCGGCCCAGCCAGCGCGGGTCGAGCGCCAGCATCGCGGCGTTGTAGGCGCCCGCGCTGTGGCCCATCACAAACACCCGTTTCGGGTCGCCGCCCAGGCGCGCCGCCTGTGCCAGGCCATGTGCGGTGGCCAGGGCGCAGTCGTTCAGGAATTCGGGGTAGCGCACCTCGGGGTAGAGCCGGTAGTCGGCCACCAGCGTGAGCACGCCGCGCGACGCCAGCGCCGTGCCGACGAACTTGTAGTCGGCCCGCTCACCGCGGTTCCACGAGCCACCATAGAAGAACACCACCACCGGCCAGCCCTGCGCGGGCGCGGCCGCCGTGGGGCGGTAGATGTCGAGCTTGTGGCGCGCCAGCGGGCCATAGGAGACCGCCGTGTCGGGCGCGCGCCCCTCGCGCGAGGCCATCACGTTGAGCGTGGCCGTGGGGGCGCAGGCCAGCAGCAGCGAGAGCGTGGCCAGCGGCAGCGCGAGCCACAGAAGGATCTTCTTGAAGACGGGCAAGGCGGGCTCACTCGGTGGTGGTGGTTGCGGGAGCGCCGTGTTGCGCTGTGCCCTTGGTCGGATACGGCCAAGCCGTGGGATTGGATGCAGCGGGCCTATCTGCCACTCACTCCAGCCGCGCCCGATGCCGCGCCACCTGCGCGCGCACTTGCACTGGCGCCGTGCCACCGAGCCCGTCGCGCGCGTTCAGCGAGCCCTGCAGGGTGAGCACCGGGTACACGTCCGCTTCGATCGTCGGGCTGAAGGTCTTCAAGGTGTCCAGCGGCAAATCGCCCAGGTTCAGGTTCTTTGCGATCGCCAGCTTGACCGCATGCGCCACCACCTCGTGGGCGTCGCGGAACGGCAGGCCCTTGTTGACCAGGTAGTCGGCCAGGTCGGTCGCGGTGGCGTGGCCGCGCAGCGCGGCGCGCGCCATCGCCTCGGGCTTGACGATGATGCCGGCCACCAGCTCGACGAAGATGCGCAGCGTGTCGTGCAGCGTGTCCACCGTGTCGAACAGCGGCTCCTTGTCTTCCTGGTTGTCTTTGTTGTAGGCCAGCGGCTGGCCTTTCATCAGCGTGATCAGGCCCATCAGGTGGCCGACCACACGCCCGGTCTTGCCGCGCGCGAGTTCGGGCACGTCGGGGTTTTTTTTCTGCGGCATGATGGAACTGCCGGTGCAAAAACGATCGGCCAGGTCGATGAAGCCGAAGTTCTGGCTCATCCACAGCACCAGCTCCTCGCTCAGGCGCGAGAAGTGCACCATGCACAGCGCGGCGGCGGCGGTGAATTCGATCGCGAAGTCGCGGTCGCTCACCGCATCCAGGCTGTTCTGGCACAGCGCCGGCTGGCCTTGTGCGTCGACCATGCCCAGCGTCTTTGCCACACGTTCGCGGTCCAGCGGATAGCTCGTTCCCGCCAGTGCGGCGGCACCCAGCGGCAAGCGATTGGTGCGCACGCGCACCTCGGCCAAACGTTCGGCGTCGCGCGAGAACATCTCCACATAAGCCAGCAGGTGGTGGCCAAAGCTCACCGGCTGAGCCACCTGCAAATGGGTGAAGCCGGGCAGGATGACCTCGGCGTTCTTCTCGGCCAGGTCGACCAGGGCGCGCTGCAATTCAGTCAGCAGGCGGCTGATCGTGTCGATCTCGCCGCGCAGCCACAGGCGCACGTCGGTGGCCACCTGGTCGTTGCGCGAGCGGCCGGTGTGCAGCCGCTTGCCGGCGTCGCCCACGAGCTGCGTCAGGCGCGCCTCGATGTTGAGGTGCACGTCCTCCAGCGCCAGCTTCCATTCGAAGGCGCCGGCTTCGATGTCGGCGCTGATCTGCGCCAGGCCGCGCTGGATGGCGCCGTGGTCGCCGGCGCTGATGATCCCCTGGCTGCCGAGCATCTCGGCATGCGCCAGGCTGCCGGCGATGTCGGCCCGCCACAGCCGCTGGTCGAACGACACGCTGGCGGTGTAGCGCTGCACCAGCGCGCTCATCGGCTCTGAAAACAGCGCCGACCAGGCCTGGGACTTCTTGTCGAGTGGGTTGCTGGACATGGTGTGTGATTTGCGGCGCGCACTGCGCGGGGCGGGCCGGGTGGAGAGGGGCGGGAGTTGGTGACAATGCGCACGTTGCGCGGCGCATCGATTCTATCGAGCCGCCCCTTGCCGTGGACCCGCACCGCCCCATGAACCGCCCGCCTCTGAACCACCCGCCTCCGGCCGTGGCGGCAGCGCGCCCGGCCGAAGCGCCTTCCACCGGTTTTGGGCCCACCCTGCTCGATGCGCCGATCGGCGCGCCTGGCCAGCGCGCCGGTGCCAACTCGGTGTTCGACGTCTGCCACGTGGGCGTGGTGTTGCGGGCCCTGCTGCTGGCGCATGCGGTGGTGGCCATCGGCGTGCTGTTCGTGGCGAACAACGCCCAGGCGTGGGTGGCGCTGCTCGCGGCCGGATCGGCGCTGGCCTTGCCGGCCGTGTTGCTGTGGCTGCTGGTGGCATGTGCGCTCAAGCGCCCGCTCGGCGCGCTGCCGCTGGCGGGCCAGTGGCTGGCGGCGATCGGGTTGGGGGCGCTGAGCGGCATCTGCGGCGCCGTGCTGGCCTCGTTCCCGATTCCCGATGACCCGGTGATGGGCCATTGGCTCGCCGCGGCCCTGGCCGGCGCGGGCCTGGCGGCGGCCATGTTTCAGTGGCTGCACATGCGCGCCCAGGCCACCGTTCCGGCCGAGACCAGCGCGCGGCTGGCCGAACTGCAGTCGCGCATCCGCCCGCACTTCCTGTTCAACACGCTCAACACCGCGCTGACCCTGGTGCGGCTGGACCCGGCGCGCGCCGAAGGCCTGCTCGAAGACCTGGCCGAGCTGTTTCGCGTGGCGCTGACCAACACCGACAGCGCGGTGACGCTGGATGAAGAGGTGGAGCTGGCGCGCCGCTACCTGGCGATCGAACAGGTGCGCTTTGGCGACCGCCTCAAAGTGGTGTGGGAGCTGGAAGACGCCGCCGGTGCCGCCCGCGTGCCGCCGTTGCTGCTGCAGCCACTGGTCGAGAACGCGGTGCGCCACGGCGTGGAGCCCGCCGCCGAGGGCGGGGCGATTCGGGTGCGCACGCGCGTCAAGCTGGGCCGCGTGGTGGTCTCGATCGTCAACACCGTGCCCGAGGGCGGGTCGAAGCCGGGCAACGGCATGGCGCTGCACAACGTGCGCGAGCGGCTGCGCCTGATGCACGACGTGGCGGCGAGTTTCGAAACCCGCCAGGAAGGCGGCATGTTCCGGGTGCAGATCGTGTTGCCGCTGTGAGCGGCCCGGTCGCAGCGGGAGGGAGGCATTGATGAGCTTGCGCGTGTTGCTGGTCGACGATGAGGAACTGGCCCGGTTTCGCTTGCGCGGGCTGGTGAACGAAAGTGTTGCGCCCAAGGCGAGCGTGGTCGGCGAGGCCGCGAGCGTGACGCAGGCGCTGGTGTGGCTGGCCGCCCACCCCTGCGACGTGGTGCTGCTGGACATTGCGATGCCCGGCCGTGACGGCACCCAACTTGCCGCCGAACTGCGCGGCCGGCCCGATTCACCGGCCGTGGTGTTCGTCACCGCGCATGCCCAGCACGCGTTGCGGGCATTCGACCTGGACGCGGTCGACTACCTCACCAAGCCGGTTCGGCGCGAACGCCTGCAGGCGGCGTTGCAACGTGTGGCGCAGCGCATTCCGGTCGCGCCCGCCAGCGCCGCGCCAGCGGCCGGCGACCCGCCCGTCATCGTCGTCAGCGACCGCGGGCGCGTGGTTCGCGTGCCGCTGACCGAGGTGCTGTACCTCAAGGCCGAACTGAAATACGTGACCCTGCGCACCGCCGACCACAGCCATGTGCTCGACGAGTCTCTGGCCGAGCTGCAAGAGCGCCTGGGCGAGCGTTTTCTGCGCGTGCACCGCAACGCGCTCGTCGCGCGCACGGCCGTGCGCGCGCTGCAGCGCCGCGTGATGCCCGGCGAGGGCGACGAAGAGGGCGGCGAAAGCTGGGCCGTGTGCGTGGCGCCGGTGGACGAATGGCTGGCCGTGTCGCGCCGCCAGGTGGCCGCGGTGCGCGAGGCGCTGGTGGCGGCGGGGCGCTGATTACTCAGGTCACATGACTGCGGCCGGGGCGCTGCGTATTCTGGCCAGCCCACCGTTTCGCAAGGAGTCCCCCATGGCCACCCGACCCCATGTCTGCGTCCAGCGTGTGTTGCCCGCCGACGAGATGCGCTTCCAATCCACTGTGCGCCGCGGCGGCACCACGCGTGCCATCATTCCGATCGGCAAGCTGTGGATGAACGGCAGCACGCTGCGAGTGCGCTTCATTGGCGGCACGGCGGCCCAGCAAGCCAAGGCGCGCGAGCAGGCGTTGTGGTGGACCCAGTTCGCCAACCTCACGTTCGACTTCAACAATGCGCCCGACGCCGAGATCCGAGTCGCCTTCGTTGCGAGCGCCGGCGCCTGGTCGTACGTGGGCACCGACAACCGCGGCATCCCGCTCGACCAGCCGACGATGAACCTGGGCTTCATGGAAGGCGGCACTGCGGGCCACGAATTCGGCCACGCCATCGGCATGGCGCACGAACACCAGAACCCGGCCGGCGGCATTGAATGGAACGAAGCCGTGGTCCTGCGCGAGCTGGCTGGCCCGCCCAACAACTGGAACGAAGCAAAGATTCGCCACAACGTGCTGAACAAGTACAGCGTCGACCAGGTCAACGGCACGGCGTTCGACCCCGACTCGATCATGCTGTACTTCTTTCCCGGCACCTGGGTCAAGAGCGGCGTGGGCACCCATGCCAACGAAGTGCTCTCGGCCACCGACAAGGCCTACATCGCCAGCGCCCGGGCCTACCCGAAGACCGCGCCGACGGTGCTGGATGCGGTCGAGCTCAAGGTCGGCGCGACCCGGCGAACGGCGGCGGCCATCGGCAAGGCGGGTGAGGAAGACCTGTTCAAGTTCAACGTGGCCAGCGGCGGCACGCACATCGTCGACACCCGCGGGCCGACCGACGTGGTGATGAAACTGTTCGGCCCGAACAGCCCGACGGCGGTGATCACCGAAGACGACGACAGCGGCGTCGACACCAATGCGCTGATCCGCGCCGACCTTGTGCCTGGCCTGTACTACGCGCAGGTGCGGCACTACAACCGGGCGGGCGGGATGGGCAACTACACGGTGAAGGTCAGGCGGGCCTGACCTGCTTCGGGACGGGCGGGCCACACGGCCCGGAGCCGGCCGCCGGCTCCGGGTTGGAGTTTCCTGGGGTTGGGCGTGAACCGCCCCACGCTGGCAGCGTCAGGTGCTAAACTCACCGCGTCGCAAACGCAACGCAATGCCCTGATGAAGACGTCCACCTTTCCCTCCCTGCGGGTCGAGGCCGAGTTGCGTGAGGCCGCCGAGAGCGTGCTGCGCGAAGGCGAAACACTGACGAGTCTGATCGAAACCGCAGTGCGCGAGACCATTCATCGCCGGCGCGCGCAAGACGAGTTTCTCGCACGCGGTCTGCGTTCGAGCGAAGAAGCAAAGCGCACCGGCGTCTATCACTCGGCGCCCAAGGTGCACGCGGAACTGCAACGACGGCTCGATGCCCGCCGCAAGAAAGTGCTCGTTTGACGGGCAAATTCGCGGTTCGCTACACCGATGGCGCGCGAGATGACCTGCTCAGGCTGTTCGACTTCTTGCTGGACCGTGCGAAGACCGCCGAAGATTTTGACGCTGCCCAGGCGGTGATCGATGCCATCACCGCGGAAGTCGAAGGCCGTCTGACTCGTTCGCCGTTCATCTATCGCAAAGCGGGCCCCAGCCCGTTCCGGCGCGAGCTGATCGTTCCCTTTGGCGCCGCTGGCTACGTCGTGCTGTATGAGATCGAGGGAGGGTCCAGCGTCAACATCGTGGCGGTTCGCCACCAACTCGAAGACGACAACTATTGATCGACACGCGTTGTGGGTCAGTCGCCCGGCCCACGCTGCCCGGCCCACGCTGTCCACGCATCGCTACCATCGCCCTTTTCCACCACCGGCTTGCCAATCATGGGCGCTCACACTGGCTTTCGGCTGCCGCGGATTTGCTTGCCGCGGCCTGACATCGACTTGAAAAAATGGGCGGTGGTCGCCTGCGATCAGTACACCGCCGAACCAGACTACTGGCACCAGGTGGCGCACGAAGTCGGCGACGCGCCATCGAGCCTGCGGCTGATCTTCCCCGAGGCGCAGCTTGAGTCGGTGGATGCTCACGCGCGCATCCATCAGATCCAGCACACGATGCGGCGCTACCTTGCCGACGGGCTGCTGCGCGATCACGACGGCGCCATTTACGTCGAGCGAAGCGTGGGCGATCAAACCCGCCGCGGCCTGATGCTCGAACTCGATCTGGAGCACTACGATTTCGGCGCCGGGTCGACCAGCCTGATCCGGCCGACCGAGGGCACGATCGTGGCGCGCCTGGCCCCGCGCATCGCGGTGCGGCGCGGCGCCGCGCTCGAATTGCCGCACATCCTGGTGCTGATCGACGACCCGCTGCACACGGTGATCGAACCCATGGCCGCCTCGCTCCAGACGATGGACAAGCTCTACGACACCGAGCTGATGCGGGGCGGCGGCCGGGTCGCTGGCCACGCCGTCGACGCGGCCCAGAGCGAGCGCGCGGTCCAGGCGCTGCAGGCGCTGGCCAACCCGCGGGCCTTTGCCGCGCGTTACGGTGTTCCGGTCGACACGCCGGTGATGCTGTTTGCCGTCGGCGACGGCAACCACTCGCTGGCCACCGCCAAGTCGATCTGGGACAGCGTCAAAAGCTCGGTGGGCCGCGACCACCCCAGCCGTTACGCGCTGGTCGAAGTGGAGAACATCCACGATCCCGCGCTCGAGTTCTCGCCCATCCACCGCCTGCTGTTTGGTGTTTCCGTCGACGTTCGCCAGGCGCTGGCCGAGGCGTTCGGCCGCCGCTTGGCGTGCACCGACCTGCCCTCGGCGGATGCGATGCGCGAGCGGGTGCAAACCACGCCCGCCTCGCATCACGCCGCGGGGCTGATCGGACCTGGCGCGCGCTTCAGCGTGATCACGCTCGCCGACCCGCCATCGACGCTGGCGGTCGGCAGCTTCCAGCCCTTCATCGACGGCCTGATCGAGCGCGGTGGCGCCACCCACGTCGACTACGTGCACGGCGATGACGTGCTGGAACGCCTGGCCATCAGCGACGGCAACGTCGGCCTGCACCTCGCGGCGGTGAGCAAGAGCGAACTGTTGCGCCGGGTGGTGCATGACGGCCCCTTGCCGCGCAAGACGTTCTCGATGGGCGAGGCGCACGAAAAGCGCTTCTACATCGAGGCCCGGCGGATCAGCGGGCGATGACCCAACGCCTGCTGTCCACCGCATGGCTGCTCGCCGCGGCGCTGCTCGCCGGGCCGGCGCCGGCCCAGCCGCGCTACAGCTTCGACACCACACCGGGCCACTTGTCCAAGCAGGTCGTGCCCTCGCGCTACACGCTGGCGCTGGACCTCGACCCGGCGCGCGCCGATTTCACCGGCACGTCCGACATCACCGTTCGCGTGCGGCAAGCGGTGCCGCACATCGAGTTGCATGCGTTCGAACTCTCGGCCTCCAGCGCCGAACTGGTCACGGCGGGCGCCACCCGGGCGTTGCGGGTTACCCCGCTGCCGGAATCACAGAGCTGGCGCCTCACGCCCGCCGATGGTCAGGCTATCGCGGCCGGCGCGCACCGCATCGTCATCGGCTACGGCGGCAAGGTTCATGTGTCGGGCGAGGGGCTGTTCGTCGCGCCTTACGAGGCGGGCGGCCAGAAGTTGCGCATGCTCGCCACGCAGCTCGAAGCGATCCACGCGCGCAAGCTGTTCCCCGGCTTCGACGAGCCGGCCTTCAGGGCGGTGTTCGAGATCAGCGTGCGTGCGCCGAAAGGCTTCGACACGCTGTCCAACATGCCGCGCGTCAAACGCAGCCAGGACGGCGAGTTCGCGGTCCATCGTTTTGCGCCCACGCCGCCGATGCCGACCTACCTGGTCAGCGTCGCGGTCGGTCGCTTCGAGGCGCTCGAAGGCAGGGCCGCGGGCGTGCCGCTGCGGATTGTCGTGAGCCAAGGCAAACGCGAGCAGGCGCGCTTTGCGCTGCGCGCGACCCAGCAAGTGCTGCCCTACTTCACGCGCTACTTCGGCGTGCCCTATGCGCTGCCCAAGCTCGACCAGCTCGCGGTGCCGAGCGTGCGCTGGGGCGCGATGGAGGACTGGGGGCTGATCTCGTACGCCGAGGATGACTTGCTCGTCGACCCCGGGCGCAGCAGCCAGGAAACCGTGCGCAACGTCTATGGCACCCTCGCGCACGAAGTCGCGCACCAGTGGTTCGGCAACCTGGTGACGGCGGCGTCCTGGGAAGAGATCTGGCTGAACGAGGCTTTCGCGACCTGGCTGCAGGTCAAGACCACCGACCGCTTCAACCCGGCGTGGAAGGTGCGCTTGCAGGAGCGGCTGCCGATCGACCGCGCGATGGCGCTCGACGCCGGTGGCGCCACACGCTCCATCCGCTCCGGCCCGGTGCGCGAAACGGCGGTGTTCGACGTGTTCGACCCGATCACCTACGCCAAGGGCGGCGCGGTGTTGACGATGCTGGAGCAATGGATCGGTGCCGATGTGTTCCGCCGCGGGCTGGTCGCCTACATGAAGGGGCAGCGCCTGTCGAACGCCACTGCGGGCGACTTGTGGCACCACATCGGCCAGGCCGCTGGGCGCGACGTGAGCGGTGTCGCGGCGAGCTGGACCGACCAGCAAGGCTTCCCGCTGGTGCGGGTGGACACGCGCTGCGAAGCCGGCCAGCAAGTGGTCACGCTGGCGCAGAGCCGTTTCAGCAGCCACGGCGCGGACCCGTCCGGCCAGCTCTGGAAAATTCCGCTGCGCATGGCGCGTGGCAAACAAATGACAACCCTGCTGCTGGACACGCCGCAGCACACGCTCAAGTTCGGCCCCTGCAACGAGGCACCGCTGATCGTCAACGCGGGTGGCGTCGGCTTCTACCGCGTGGCCTATGAGCCGAACGCGCTGGCCGCGCTGACGCGGCGCTTCATCGACCTGCCCGAGGCCGACCGGGTTGCGCTGCTGAGCGACACCTTTGCACTGGTGCAGGCCGGCCGCGTGCCGCTGCCAGCCTACTTCACGCTGCTGCAAGCGCTGCCGCGGGTCAACGATTCGTCGCGCACCCTGCTGTGGTCGGTGGCGCGCTCGCAGCTCGAGTTTCTCGACACCACGATGGCCGGCCGGGCGGCGCAGAAACAGCTGCGCGCGATCGGCCGCCGGCTGCTGGCGCCGCAACTCGCCCGCCTGACCTGGATGCCGGCGCGGAACGAAGATGCGCAGACTGCGGAACTGCGCGGAACGCTGATCGCAATGCTTGCGAGGTTCGACGACGCGGCCACCATCGCGCAGGCGATCCGCGCCTTCGACGAAGACGATGCCGGCACGCGCAAGCTGCCCGCGTCCTTGCGCGACCCTGTGTTTCACGCCACCGGCATGCACGCGGACCGCGCCAACTTCGACCGGCTGCTGGTGCGGCTCAAGGAGGCCGCCGGCGAAGAAGAGCGCTGGATGTTGGCCAAGGCGCTGGCGGCGGGCCGGGATGCGCAGCGCGCCGAGGAATTGCTTGCAAGTTCGCTGGCCGGCGTCGCGCCGCCCAACGTCGCCTCGGCCATCCCCGGGCTGGTTGCCCGGTATTCGCCGTTCGGCGAACTGGCCTACCGCTACACGCTGGGGCAGTGGCCGCGCCTGGCCGAACTGGCCGGCAGCTGGGGCCGCTCGTTCCTGCTGCCGCAGGCCTCGCGCGGTTTCAGCGACCCGCAAAGCGCGGCCAGGCTGGTCGAGGACCAGCGCAGAATGGCCGGCGCCGACGGTGCCTCGCTCGGTGCGCGCGAAGCCGAAGACATCCGCCTGCGCGCAGCCGTGAAGGCGCGCGAGGCGGCGGCGCTTGAAAAAGACCTGGCCGATTGAGGAATGCACATGTCGAAGTTGTACGTGGCGCTCGACCCGCTGCTCGGGCGCATCGAATACCGCGACCGCAAACGCTGGTGGTGGCTGCTGTCGGTGGTCTACCCGCTGCTGCCGTTTGCCGGCATGGCGGCGCACGCGGCGAGTGGCTATCAGATCGCGCTCGGCCTGCCGCTGCTGATCAGCTACGGCCTGATGCCGCTGCTGGACGGGCTGATCGGCGACGACCGCAACAACCCGCCCGAAGCCGTGGTGCCGCAACTCGAAGCCGAGCGCTACTACCGCTGGTTGACCTGGGCCACCGTGCCGCTTCATTTCGTGGCGCTGATCGGCTGCGCCTGGTGGGTGGGCACGCAGTCGCTGTCGTGGTGGGCGGTGCTGATGCTGGCCTACGTCGCCGGCACCGACTCCGGCCTGGGCATCAACACCGGCCACGAACTCGGGCACAAGAACACGAGCGTCGAACAATGGCTGGCCCGGCTGGTGCTGGCGGTGCCGGCCTACGGGCACTTCACGGTCGAACACGGCCGCGGCCACCACCGTTTTGTGTCCACCCCCGAAGACCACGCCAGCGCGCGCATGGGCGAGAGCATCTACCGCTTTGCGCTGCGTGAACTGCCCGGCGGCATTCGGCGCGCGTGGCAGCTGGAAGCGCAGCGGCTGGCCCAGATCGACAAGCCGGCCTGGAGCCTGCACAACACCATGCTGCAGTCGTACGCGGTGACGGCGGTGCTGCAACTGGGGCTGGTGCTGACTTTCGGCTGGGTCATGCTGCCGTTCCTGGTGGTGCACAACATGGTGGCGTGGTGGCAGCTGACCTCGGCCAACTATGTCGAGCACTACGGCTTGCTGCGCCAACGCAAGCCGAACGGCGAGTACGAGACGCCCAAGCCGCACCATTCGTGGAACACCAACCACCTGGTGACGAACCTGGCGCTGTTTCACCTGCAACGCCACTCCGACCACCACGCCCACCCGACCCGGCGCTACCAGTCGCTGCGCCACTTCGAGCAGTTGCCCCAGTTGCCCAGCGGCTACTTCGGCATGTTCCCGCTCGCCTACGTGCCCTGGCTGTGGTTCAAGGTGATGGACCACCGGCTGCTGGCGCTGCCGGATGTGGGCGGCGACCTCGGCCGGGTGAACATCGACCCCGCCCGGCGCAAGAAAATCTACGCACAACACGGCCGGCTGAACCCGGGTGCTGCGGCCTGAGGGCCACAACCACCATCCCGGCAAGGCAGCGGCGCCGC
Organism: Methylibium sp.; assembly: GCA_031415135.1. Classification (GTDB taxonomy): domain Bacteria; phylum Pseudomonadota; class Gammaproteobacteria; order Burkholderiales; family Burkholderiaceae_C; genus LGRD01. The sequence continues at coordinate 13,276 of JANORB010000259.1, read as the reverse complement.
GCCGGCGTCCGCCTTCGGCCCACGACGGCCTCGTGTCACAACAGCTTCATGCGCCTGGCCTGCTCGGTCAGTTCGGCGCGGAAATCCGGGTGCGCGATGCTGATCAATTCCTGCGCGCGCTGCCTGGCCGGCTTGCCGCGCAACCGGGCCACGCCGTGCTCGGTGACGACGTGGTCGATGTCGTTCTTGCTCGTGCTCACGTGGGTGCCCGGGGCGAGCGTCGGCACGATGCGCGAAATGCTGTCGTTCCTGGCGGTCGAGGGCAGGACGATGAACGCCTTGCCGCCGAGCGAACGGTTGGCGGCGCGCACGAAATCGGACTGGCCGCCCGTGCCCGAATACGGGCTGAACCCCAGACTCTCGGAGCCGCACTGGCCCAGCAGGTCGATCTGCAGCGTGGCGTTGATGGCCACCAGCTTGTGGTTCAGCCCCGCCAGCGATGGATCGTTGGTGAAGTCCACCGGGTGGATTTCCAGCGCCGGGTTGCGATCCATGAAACGGTAGAGCTTGTTGGAGCCGAGCGCGAAGGTGGCAACCATCTTGCCCGGCAGGTGGTTCTTGCGCCGGTTGGTGACGGCCCCGCTTTCCACCAGCGTCAGGATGCCGTCGCCGATCATCTCGGTGTGGATGCCAAGGTCGTGCTTGTGCGTGAGTTGCATCACCACCGCGTCGGGAATGGCGCCGTAGCCGATTTGCAAGGTCGACCCGTCGTCGATCAGGTCGGCCACATGTTTGCCGATGGCCTGCTGCACCGGGCCGATCTTCGGCAGCCCGACTTCGAGCACCGGCTCGCTGCTTTCGACCAACGCTGCAACCTGCGACAGGTGCACATGGCAGTTTCCGTACGCAAACGGGACGTTGGGGTTGACCTCGAGCACCACCGAGCGCGCCTTGGCGACGGCGGCCATGGTGTAGTCGGCGCCCAGGCTGAGGGAGAAGTAGCCGTGCGCATCCATCGGCGAGGCCATCGAGAACACCACATCGGCGGGGATCTGCCCGCGTTCGATGTGGCGCGGGATTTCCGAGAAGTAGTTGGGAATGAAATCGATCCAGCCCTCCTGCCCGCCGACGCGGGTGGCCGCGCCGTAGAAGAAGGCGATGTGGCGCACGTGATGCGTGGTCGCGCGGTCGATGTAGGCGTACTTGCGCATGGCCAGGACCTGCGCCACCTTCACGTCGAGGAAGTCGCGGCGCTGCTCCGAAAGCGCCGCCAGCAGCGTCGGCGGCTCGCCCACACCCGTCGGCACGATGATGAAGTCGCCGTTGCGCACCTGGCGCACGGCATCTGCGGCAGCAATGCGCTTGCGCAGGTACAACTGCTGGATCGACATGCCCGTGGCCCTCGTGCGCAACGCCTGAACTGAACCGACTTTGAATCGCGAAGCGGAGGTCGACTTTGCCACATTGCACGGGCGAGCCAGGCCGACCGGCGCTGCTCGCGTGCGCGCGCGCCACGGCGGTGGAGTTCTACGCCGCCGGGGTCGATTTCAGTTTGTCCGCGCGCATCGCCCACCCGCGGTTGATCGGACTCCGCGGCTTCCATGACAGGCGTTCGGCAACGAATGCATCGGCAAGCCTGTGGTCGCCAAGGCGGATCGCGGCTTCGGTCAGCGTCCACGAGAACATGTCGCGCTGCGCATGGCTGCCGCCAAAGCGATTGGCCTTGGCGCGCAGCGGCAACAGCCACTCGATCGCCTGCGCGTGATCGCCCCGACCGAAGGCCGCGAGTCCTTCGCACGCCGGCACACCGATCTCGCGGCTCATCATCGCCACGGTTGCGCTGCCCGCCGCAGCGCGCTGCGCGGATTCAATCTGCCGCCGTTGCGCTTCACTGTCGCCGGCGCCGACGAACGCCATCATCGCGTTGACGTCGTTGAAGGCGTAGTAGGCGTCGGCTATGCGCGTCTGCCATTTGTCGGCCAGGCCGTCCCAGCGGTCGCCGACGTCGTGGCCGAGCAGTGAGAGCCGCCACAACAAGGACGACCCATCGAGAAGTTCAAGCGCCTGCCCAAAACCCGCGGCCGAAATTTTCTCGTCGAACAATTGCAGCGCGGCAGGCGCGTCTTCGGCATCCAGATGGAACAGCGCCTTGTGCCACCACAGGTGGAACGCGAACAGGCTGTTCGGCGCCCATCCGGCGGCGCCGGCCGCAAGAAAGGCCGCACCTTCAGCGGCCCGGCCTTGCATCTCCAGCACATGCGCCACAGCATGCACCGCCCAGCCGTCCTGCGGGTTCAAGGCCACCGCCGCCATCCCGCGGGCCTCGGCCTGGGCGTAGTCGCCAGTTTCTTCCAGGCCGAACGCATACATTCCTTCAACAAAGCCGTGGCCCGGTACGGCGCCACCCCAGTGCGGCAGCACACGGGCCACACGATCGCGCAGCATGTGCGAATGACCGAGGAAGAAGTCGCCGACATGCGCGAATTGAAGCGCCAACAGATCGCGCGGATGGGCGATTGACGCGCGGCCCCACAGCTCGATGGCCCGCTCCCAGTCGCCGGCCAGCCAGGCGCGCACCGCGGCAATGTGCATCCGCTCGCGGTCGTTGGCCTTCGGCGCCAGCGCTTCGGCGGCCTCGACACTCTTGATCAATTCGGGTTCGAACGCCTTGTCGGTCGCTGTGGCCAGCACGCCGGCGCGAAAGGCGTGCGCCAGCGCAAAGTCCGGATGCTCGGCGATGATCCTGTCGACCGCGGCCAGCGGGTCGGCCTGGTAGGCATGCAGCAATTCGCAGGCCTGATCAAGTGCGTCGATCGCCTGTTGCCGGCCATACGAAATGGGGTTCCCACGCTTGTCGAACTTGCTCATGGCTTTCTTTCATTCTCGGACGCCGATGTGTCCCAAACCAGAGGGATGAGTCTGCATGCCGTCAGGCTGTCTTCATCACCAGGCCGTGGCGCACGGGTGACCCACTTCATGACGCCGCTCACTTGGCGCCTGGTTTCACGTCAACGGGCCGGCCCGCGGCCTGCCAGCCGTCGATGCCGCCCTGCAGATAGCGCGCCTTCACACCGGCCGCGCACAGGCGCATGGCCGTCGAGCGCCCCACTTCGTGGCCGTAGACGCAATAAACGACAACCTCGCGATCGGGCGGCAGTTCAGCAAGCCACTCTGCCACGGCGGCCGGGTCGCACCACCGGGCGCCCGGAATCATCGTTGCCGCCTCGGCGAAGACGCCGGCGCGGCGCACGTCGAGCAACAGCGCGCCCGAGGCATCGTCGTGGGAGGCGGCAAAGGGCGCGCTCGCCGCGTGCACTGCCGCCTGGTAGCGCTGGTAGACGCGCGCCCAGTGGATCTGCCCCATGAATGTGTCGACATAGGCGCCGGCCGCAGCGCCGAAGTCCATGTGGTACGCGTGTTCGTACATGTCCAGCGCCAGGATCGGCACGCCGCCGGCAAGCGCGTGTGCATGGTCGGCCGCCCACTGGTTGACGAGCGTGCCTTCGCGCGGCTGGAACACCAGCAGCACCCAGCCCGAGCCGCCGCCGAGTGCCTTGCCCATCGCCGAGAACTCTTCGCGCCAGCGCTCGATGCCGCCGAAATTGGCGTCGAGCGCCAGTTGCATCGCCGGCACCATGGGCGCGCCGTCCCCGCCCAGGCTGGCGAAGTACAACTCGTGCAGCAGCATCGAATTGGTGGCGATCAATTCTTCGCGCTTCAGGCCGTTGAGCTGGAACCCCGGCGCCGTGCCAAACGCGGTGCCGGCGAGTTGCGCGCGCAGCGCGTTGAGCCGCTTCACCGCGCCGCCATAGTTGTTCTGATGGTGGCTGGCCAGCAACTTGGCGGACAGGCCGGCGATGGCGGCCGGATCGAAGGGCAGGGGCAGGATGCGGGCGTCCATGGACACTCCTTCAAGGAATTCGTGGCGAGCACGACGTGAGCGCGAGGCCGATGGCCGCACAAGCGCCGAACCAGCGGCCGCGCGCCACGGCCGCCCAGATGCGCGCCATCGCGGCAATCATTTGTCCAGCCGCATGGCGGCGTACAGGCTGTCGAAGACGGCGCAAGACGCAGCCAACAGGGCGTCGTCGTCGGCATGCTGCGCTTGCAGGCCGCGGATCATCGTCTCGACGCCTGCGGCCTCGTCGACCGGGATGCCGCCGATGTCGATGCAGTGCACCAGTTCACCGAGCCGGTGCAGTGCGGCGTCTGCCTCCAGGCCGAACGCGTGCACCACGACCTCGAAGGTGACCTTGTCGCCGACGTGTGTGAAGCGGGCGCCGTCGAAGTCGAAGCCGAGGGCCGACTTCGGGCACTTCTTCGGGTCGCTGAGCCAGAGGAAGCGCGGCTTGGCATCGACAAAGCGCCGCACCAGCCAGGCGGTGGCCAGCCGGTCGAGCCAGGGCCGCTTGCGCGTGGCCCAGGTGCGGCCCTGGAAGGACGCTCGGTCCAGGCGCTGGATCGCGCCCGCGCTTGCGCCGGGCTCGCCGGGCGAGAGCTTCTTCTCGATCTCCGCGCGCAGCGTTTCGAGGCCGCAGCCCGCGCTCGCGCTGGCGGGGCCGGGCAGGTGGTCGATGGCCCGGATCGACTGCAGCTGCCGGTCGAGCCCGCGCAACAGCTTGCGCAGGTCGGGCTCGCCCGAGGTCTTCACGGCCTTGCGGGCGTCCTTCAACGCCTGGGCGAATTCGGCGAACAGCTCGCTGCGGTCGAACAGCGCGCGAAAGCCCTTCTCCTGCGCGGCATTGCGCGCCTGCAGCCGCAGCATGTGCGCGTCGGCGCCGCCTTCGCGGATGGCCTTGTCGATGGCCCACAGGTCGCCGGCCGCCGCGGCCGCGGCCGGCAGGATGTGGACACCCTCGCGCAGCGTGGCGCAGCCGGTGGCCTTCAGCGCGCGCCAGATGCGCACCCGCAAGCCGCTGGGCGAAGTCGGCAGCGACGCGGTGAGGACCAGCCAATCAAGCATGAAGCAAATATCTCACACTGTGATGAATGTTGCAATGGCTGATCGCCAGGCATCATCCGCTGCCCGCCCGACCCCCTCCCCGCTGTTGCCTGATCATGAGTTTCGATCGACAGTGATTCGACCGAGCAGACCGACCGCACCGGCCCCAGCGCCTCACGAATCTGCGGCCACGGCATGCGCAGCTTGTGCAGCGCGACCGCCGCAAATTCGTTCAGCACCTGGACGCTGATGGTCCCGCCGATGGCCAGAAGCGCTTCCGCACGATCGACTCCTTGCTGCGGTGCGCGCCATGTTGGTACATGAGGCGTACGCTGACAATCCACCGAACGCTCACCCCGTGTTGCGCAACCCCGCCGCCACCCCGTTGATCGAGATGTGGATGCCGCGCTGCACACGTTCCATGCCCGGGTCGCCTTCGACGCGGTGGCGGTAGCGCCGCATCAGTTCCACCTGCAGGTGGTTCAGCGGGTCCAGGTACGGGAAGCGGTGTTCAATCGAGCGCGCCAGCGACGGGTTGGAGGCCAGCCGCTGCGATTCGCCGGTGATCAGCGACAGCGTGTCGTGGGTGCGCTGCCATTCGGCCTGGATCAGCGCGAAGATGCGCTTGCCGAGCTTCTTGTCTTCGACCAGTTCGACATAGCGCGCGGCGATGCCCAGGTCGCTCTTGGCCAGCACCATGTCGAGGTTGGACAGCAGCGTGCGGAAAAACGGCCACTGCTTGTGCATGCGCTGCAGCAGCGCCAGCCGCTCCTTGTGTTGTTTGGGCTCCTTGCCGAGGTAGGCCTGGATCGCCGAGCCGAAGCCGCACCAGCCCGGCAGCGCCACGCGGCACTGGCCCCAGCTGAAACCCCAGGGAATGGCGCGCAGGTCTTCGATCGAACGCGTGGCCTGGCCAGCCTTCTGACGCGCGGCCGGGCGCGAGCCGATGTTGAGTTCGGCGATCTCGCGGATCGGCGTCGCGCTGAAAAAGTAGTCGGTGAAGCCGGGCGTCTCGTAGACGAGTTTTCGGTAGGCCGCCATGCTGGCCACGCTGATGGCCTGGGCCGCATCGAGAAACGCTTTCGGCGCGCTCTTGGTCGGGTGCAGCAGCGTGGCCTCCAGCGTGGCGGCCACCAGGGTTTCGAGGTTGCGCCGGCCGATCTCGGGGTGGGCGTATTTGGACGCGATGACCTCGCCTTGTTCGGTCAGCCGGATCTGCCCGTTCACCGTGCCGGGCGGCTGCGCCAGGATGGCCTGGTAGCTCGGGCCGCCGCCGCGCCCGACCGTGCCGCCGCGGCCGTGGAACAGGCGCAGCGTGATGCCATGCTCGCGCCCCAGTTCACCGAACAGCGCCACCAGCGCGATCTCGGCGCGGTACAGCTCCCAGTTGCTGGTGAACATGCCGCCGTCCTTGTTGCTGTCGCTGTAGCCCAGCATGATGTCCTGCTCGGCGCCCGAACGCTTCATCAAGCCGGCGATTCCGGGCAGCGCATAGAACTCGCTCATGATCAGCGCCGACTGCTGCAGGTCGCCGATGGTCTCGAACAGCGGCGAGACGATGAGGTCCGTCACGGCGCCGCGAGGCGACGCCTCACTGCCCCCGGCGCCCCCGGGCGACGATTGACTGCCCTTGGCGGTGTCCTTCAACGTGCCGCGCAGCAGGCCCGCTTCCTTCAGCAGCAGCAGCACTTCGAGCAGGTCGCTCACTGCTTCGGTGTGCGAGATGATGTAGTGGCGCAGCGCATGGCGGCCGTAGCGCCGCAGCATCAGCACCGCGGCCTCGAAGATCGCCAGCTCGCCCAGCGTGTGCTCGCTGTAATCGGCGGCGCGCACTTTGAGCGGGCGCGCATCGTTCAGCAGTCCCAGCAGCAGCGTGCGGCGGCCTGCTTCCGGCAAGGCGCTGTAGTCAACTTCGACCTGGGCCACCTTCAGCAGCTCGGCCAGCACGGCTTCGTGTTTGTCGGAGCTTTGGCGCAAGTCCACCGTGGCCAGGTGAAAGCCGAACACCTGCACGGCCCGCATCAACGGGTGCAGGCGCGGGCCGACCAGCGCCTGCGCATGGTGCGACAGCAGCGAGGCCTCGACCACGCGCAGGTCGGCCAGCAACTGCTCGGACGATGGGTACGGGCGCTGCGGCGCCACCGCATGGCGCAGCGCCTCGGTGCCGGTCAGCTCGTGCAGCGTGGCGGCCAGGCGCGCGTAGACGCCGATCAGCGCGCGCCGGTAGGGTTCGTCTTCGCGGTGCGGGTTCTGGTCCGGCGATTCGTCGGCCAGGCTTTGCATTTGCGGCGTCACCGGGCACAGCGTGGCCGAGATCGACAGTTCGGCGCCCAGCTCGTGCACCTCCGTCAGGTAGTAGCGCAGCACGGTTTCGCTCTGCCGGGCCAGCGCCATCTGCAAGGTGTCGGCGGTGACGAACGGGTTGCCGTCGCGGTCGCCGCCGATCCAGTTGCCCATGCGAAAGAAGTTGGCGATCGGAAAGCCCGGCAACGCCTCTTCGATCTCGCGGTACATGCGCGGGATCTGGCGCAGGAAGGTGCTGCGGTAGTAGCTCAGCGCGTTCTCGATCTCGTCGGCCACCGCCAGCTTGGTGGTGCGCAGCATGCGGGTCTGCCACAGCTGCGTGACGCGGGCGCGCAGCTGCGCTTCGTTGTCGGCGCGCTCGCGCTCGGTGCGCAGCGCGTCGCGCTCGCCCACCAGCTCGGCGATGGCGCGTTCGGCATCCAGGATGCTCTTGCGCTGCACCTCGGTGGGGTGGGCGGTGAGCACCGGCGAGATGTGGGCGTGCTGCAGTGTCCCGGCGATGTCGGCGGCGCGGATGCCGGCCTGCGCCAGGCGCTCGAAGCTGGCGGCCAGCGAGCCTTCCTGGTGTTCACCTTTGCGCTCATGATGGTCGCGCCGGCGCACGTGGTGGCGGTCTTCGGCGATGTTGGCCAGGTGCGAGAAGTAGCTGAACGCGCGGATCACGCTGACGGTCTGGTCGCCGCTCAGGTTTTTCAGCAAGCGGTCGAGCGCGCGGCCGGCCTGGGTGTCGCGCTTGAGCCGGTAGGCCACCGACAACTGGCGCACCCGCTCGATCAACTCGAACGCGGCCTTGCCTTCCTGCTCGCGGATCACGTCGCCGAGGATGCGGCCGAGCAGCCGGATGTCGTCGACCAGCGGGCGGTTTTTTTCGGCGGCATCCGACGACTTGGGGCTGGCGGCGGGGCGAGACGTGGGGCGGGAGGTGGAGGCGGTTCGCGGCATGGAGGTCTGGTTGTGCGGTGGCCGGACGGATGGATCGATCGTAGCAGCGCACTTGCAGCGCGGTTCGGGTCAGGCAAGGGCCAAGCAAGAGACGCGCCTGATAGCATCGATGCATGCCGGAAACCCTCATCATCGCCACCCGCGAGAGCCGCCTCGCGCTGTGGCAAGCCGAACATGTTCGCGACCTGCTGCAGGCCCGTTTCGGGCTCACCGTGCGGTTGCTGGGCATGACCACGCGCGGCGACCAGATCCTGGACCGCACGCTGTCGAAAGTGGGCGGCAAGGGCCTGTTCGTCAAGGAACTCGAAACCGCGCTGGAACAGGGTCATGCCCACCTGGCGGTGCATTCTTTGAAGGACGTGCCGATGGATTTGCCGGCCGGCTTCGAACTGGCGGCGGTGCTGGAGCGCGAAGACCCGCGCGACGCGTTCGGGTCGAACCGGTTCGCCTCGCGGGACGAGTTGCCGCACGGCGCGCGGGTCGGCACCTCGAGCCTGCGCCGCGTGGTGCAGCTCGGGGCGTTGCGGCCCGACCTGAGCGTGGAGCCGCTGCGCGGCAACCTGGACACGCGGCTGCGCAAACTCGATGAAGGCCACTGCGACGCCATCGTGCTGGCCGCCGCGGGCCTGAAGCGGCTGGGCCTGGGGGCGCGGATCCGTTCGGTGTTCGACCCGGCGCAGATGCTGCCCTGCGCGGGCCAGGGCGCGCTGGGCCTCGAAGTGCGCGCCGACGCGACCGACCTGCTGGAGCGGCTGGCCCGCTTGACCCACCGCCCGACGATGCTGGCGGTGCAGGCCGAACGCGCGGTGTCGCGTGCGTTGGGCGGCAGTTGCAGCATGCCGCTGGCGGCCCACGCGGTGTGGTCGAGCGGGCAACTGCGGTTGCACGCCGTGCTGGGCCATGCGCTGGAGCCGCTGGCGCCGTTGCTGAAAGTGGCGGTGCACAGCGCCGCTGCCAGCGACGCCGACGCGCGCGCCATGGGCGCACAGGTGGCCACCGAGCTGCACCAGAAGGGCGCTGCGGCCTACCTGAGCGCGCTGCCGGCCGGCCCCGCGTGAACCGATGAAGGTCCTGGTCACCCGGCCCGCCACGCAGGCGACCGATTGGGTGGTGCGGCTGCGCGGCAAGGGCATCGACGCGGCCGCGTTGCCGCTGATCACCATCTCGCCGGCCATCAACACGATGCCGGTGGTGCTGGCCTGGGTGCGACTGGGGCAGCGCAAGCTGGTGGTGTTTGTCAGCCCGAACGCGGTGGAGCAGTTTTTTGCGGTCAAGCCGGCCGGCATGTTCTGGCCGGCGCATGTGCTTGCGGGGTCGACCGGGCCGGGTACCAGCCAGGCGTTGTTGCAGGCCGGGGTTCCGCGCGAGATGCTGATCGAGCCCGCGGCCGATTCGGCGCAGTTCGATTCAGAAGCGCTGTGGACCCAGCTCGACGGCATGGACTGGCACGGCGCCAGCGTTCTGATGGTGCGCGGTGACAGGGGGCGGGAGTGGCTTGCCGACAAGCTTCGGGCCCAGGGGGCGGAGGTCGGCAAGGTTGTTGCGTACCACAGCGTGGCGCCCACGTTCACGAAGCCGCAGCGGGCGCAGCTCAATGCGGCGCTGGCCTGGCCGCAGCATCACCTGTGGTTGTTCAGCAGTTCCGAGGCCATCACGCACCTGGCCGCCGCCGTGACCTTCGCCGACTGGCACAAGGCCTGGGCCATCGCCACCCATCCGCGCATCGCGGCGCGGGCCCAGGAGCTGGGGTTCGCCAACGTGCTCCAGACCCGCCCGGCGCTGGACGCCGTGGCCACCTGCATACAATCGTTTGGAACGTGAACCCAGCCCCGCCTCCGCTCGTCGAGACCACCGCTTCCGCCCCGGCGCCGCTGCCTGCCGAACCCGTGGCGCAGGGCGCGGGCGTGAATCGCAACGCGGTTCGTGGCTGGTGGCTGGCATTGGCCGCCGGGTTGCTGGTGCTGGTCGTGTTGAGCCTGGCCATGGCCTGGAAGGCCGACCAGCGGGTGATGAGCCTGGAGCAGGAACTGGTGAAGCGCCAGATGGACAGCGCCGGCCAGGCCACCGAGGCGCGCGTGCTGGCGCAGGCGGCCGAAGCGGGCATGCGCGACATGGCCGCCAAGCTGTCGGTGCTGGAAGGGCGGGTGGCCGAGGTGGCGATCCAGCGCAGCCAGCTGGAAGACCTGTTGCAGTCGCTGTCGCGTTCGCGTGACGAGAACGTGGTGGTCGACATCGAGTCGGCGATTCGCGTCGCCTTGCAACAGAACGCCATCACCGGCAGTGCCGAGCCGCTGGTGGCCACACTCAAACAAAGCGATGAGCGGCTGGCGCGCTACAACCAGCCCCGGCTCGAAGGGGTGCGGCGCGCCATCACGCGCGACCTGGACCGCGTGAAGGCGGTCAGCGTGGCCGACATCACCACGTTGACGATCAAGCTCGACGACGTGGTGCGCATGGTCGACGAACTGCCCTTGCTCTCGGCCGCCGAGCCGCGCAAGGGGGCCGGCTCGCCGCCTGCGGTGGCGCTGCCGCCGCCCAAACCCGCCGTGCCCGCGCCCTCGATCGGCACGCTGGCCTGGTTTCGCGACCTGGGCCAGGCCTGGGACGCCGTGTGGCAGCGCATCTGGCTGGAGGCCAAGTCACTCGTGCGCGTGACCCGCATCGACCACCCCGACGCGATGTTGCTGGCGCCCGAACAGGCCTTCTTCCTGAGGGAGAACCTGAAGCTGCGACTGCTCAATGCCCGGCTGGCCTTGCTGAGCCGGCAGTTCGAGACCGCCCAGTCCGACCTGAAGATCGCCCAAGGCAACCTGGAGCGCTACTTCGACAAGACATCGCGCCGCACGCTGCTCGCCGCCGAGCTGATCAGGCAGGTCGCCACGCAGGCCCGCCAGGTCGGCGTGCCGCGGCCGGACGACACGCTGGCGGCACTGGCGGCCGCGGGCGCCGGGCGCTGAAGGACAGACGAGCAATCCCATGCGCGCTGTCATCTGGTTCGTGCTGCTGTTCGTCGTGGCGGTGGTGGCGTCCAGCACGCTGGGCACCAACGACGGGCTGGTCAGCCTGTATTCGGGAGCCAGGCGCATCGACGTTTCGCTGAACCTGTTTCTGCTCGGGCTGGTCGGCACCTGTTTTGTGCTGGTCACGGTGATCCAGGCGGTGAACTCGCTGGTGGGGTTGCCGCAACGCGCGCGCGAATGGCGCGTTGCCCGGCGCGACCGCGTTGCCCAGGCGGCGCTGCGCGATGCCTTGCTGCAGTTTTTTGGCGGGCGCTACAGCCGCGCACAGAAGTCGGCTCAACATGCGCTGATGCTGCAGGGCCGCACACCGGAGCTGGTGCAGGACAACGACTTCACCGTGCTCGGCCACTTGCTGGCCGCCGGCAGCGCGCATCGGCTGCAAGACCGGCCCGGCCGCGACGACGCGCTGCAGCGCGCGCTGGACCTGTCGCGCAGCAGCGCCGCGGCGCGTGTCGGCGAGGAGGGCGCCCGTCTGCTGGCGGCCGAATGGGCGCTCGACGATCGCGACGCGACGCGCGCGCTTCAGCTGCTGGCCGAACTGCCGGTCGGCGTGGCGCGCCGCACCCATGCGCTGCGCCTCAAGCTGCAAGCCTCGCGTCTGGGCCAGCAGGCCCAGGAGGCGCTGAAAACCGCGCGCCTGCTGGCCAAACACCAGGCGTTCTCAAAGGGCGCCGCGCAAGGCCTGCTGCGTTCGCTGGCCTTCGAGGCGCTGGACGCGGCGCGCGACGCCGACCAGCTGCGCCGCATCTGGCTCCAGTTCGACCCGATCGACCGCCGCGAGCCGTTCGTCGCCGCGCGCGCCGCAACCCGGGCCAGCGAGCTCGACGCCGTCGACGACGCGCGCGGCTGGCTGCGGCCGTTCTGGGATCGATTGACCGAACTCGGTATCGACGAGCGCGCCGCGATCGCCCAGGCCCTGGTCAGCGCCACACCAGGCATCGGCGCCGAATGGTTGCCGCGCCTCGAAGCCGCCGCGCAGGCCTTTGCGCGCGAGGGGGCGATTGCCCTGGCCGTGGGCAGCGCGTTGGCCGAGCGGCAACTCTGGGGCATGGCCAGGCGCCATCTGGAGCAGGCCAGCGCCGACGCCGACCTGCCGGCCGCGCTGCGCCGCAAGGCCTGGCTCGGGCTCGCCGAACTGGCGCGCCACGAGGGTGATGCCGCGCGCGCTGCGGCATCCCTTGAAGCCGCCGCGCGCGCTGTTTGAGGGCCGCGACGCTGCTATAATCTGCGGCTGCGCGGCTGTAGCTCAGCTGGATAGAGTACTTGGCTACGAACCAAGGGGTCGTGGGTTCAATTCCTGCCAGCCGCACCAGAAAAACTAGAAACGGATCAACGGCTTAGAGGCTTTCAGCTTCTAGGCCGTTTTTCTTTGCTGGGGGACTTTTGGGGGAGTGGGATCTCCCCTTCGCGCCTCTTGTTCCTTGCGTAAGCTTGCCAAGCTCTTGTTCCAGCGACCGTTGTCGTCCTTCACCTTTTCCAGGGCGGCATGAAGCTCGACGATCTGAGCCACGCTGTAGTGGTGCGTCATTGACGGAGTGCTGTGCCACAGGATGTCGGCAATGGTTCCCTCCGGCACCCCCGCTTCCCGCAGCCGCATGCCTACGGTGTGGCGCAAATCGTGAACGTGCAGGTCGCCCAGTGCAGCTTCCCTGCGCGCCCGTTGCCACGCGGTGTTGTTCATCGTCTCGATCGCCCGGTATGGCATCAGCGGTGCAAGGTCGACGTTCTTTACCCGTTCACGGCGGTACACAAAGACAAAGTCTTCGTGCTGGCCACGCACGGACTCGACAACCGACTGCGCAACGCTGTCGCAGACAAGAATTCGTGACCGCTTCCTGCCCTTCACATGCCGCTTCGGGACTTCGAAAACTGATACGCCGATCTCTGGAACTTGAATTTCCCACTCCCACCGCAGGCTGCAAACCACGTCGTCACGCACACCAGTGTTCAGGGTGAACAGCGACATGCGCGAGAGATGGTCCGGGAGCTTCGGGAGAAGCGCACGTTGATCCGCCCACGAGATTGGCTGCGGCTCTCGCTGATGACCTACAAGCGGCAGCATCGTGATCCGTGGCGCTTGCTGGAGCCACGTGTTGCCGCCGTCGTCGCGCCAGGCCGTAGACGCCAG
>JANORB010000258.1:0-10121 GCA_031415135.1 Methylibium sp. | reverse complement strand
CCCTCGCCCGGGCCCCGGCCCCGGCCCGGGGCCCGGCCCGGGCCCCGTGCCGCCCCGCCCCGCCACGACACGGCACGGCACGGCACGGCACGGCCATTGAATGCGTCAATGAAAGATACTTGTCCATTATTGGAACATTCGCGGAGGCGGCCGACATGGCTTCACTGGACGACATGGCGCTGTTCGTGGAGGTGGCTCGGACCGCCAGCTTCACCCGCGCCAGCGCCCGCCTGGGCATGCCGGGCGCGACGCTGTCGCGGCGCATCGCCGGCATGGAAAAGCGCCTGGGTGTGCGCTTGTTCGACCGGACGACGCGCCGCGTCGAACTGACCGACGCCGCCCGCCGCTATCTCGAACGCTGCGCCCATCTGGTGGACGAAGCCTGCCTCGCCGAAGAAGCCCTGCGTGAATCGGCCAGCGCTCCGGCCGGGCACCTGCGCGTTTCGATGCCGGTCGACCTGGGCATCTTCTGGGTCGGCCCGCTGTTGCCGGAGTTCGCGCGCCAGCACCCCGGCGTCACGCTCGATGTCGACCTGTCGTCGCGCACGGTCGATCTGGTCGGCGAGCACGTGGACGTGGCGCTGCGCCTGGGGGCCGTCAAAGGCGAACGCCTCGTCGTTCGCCGCCTGGGTGGCGTGAAGCAGGCCCTGTTTGCCGCTCCCGCATATCTTGATCGGCGGGGGCGGCCGGGCCATCCGGCCGAGCTCGCCGGGCACGATTGCCTGCATCTGGGCACGGCCGCCCGCGCCATGCGCTGGCGCCTGGTGGACGGCAAGCAGAGCTGCGATGTGATGGTGAGCGGCCGCATCGCGCTCAACAGCATCGGCTTGATGCGCATGCTGGCCGAACACGGCATGGGCATCGCGATGCTGTCACCCATGCTGGCCCGCGACAGCGTGTTCGCAGGGCGCCTGGTGCCGGTGCTGCCGGCCTTCACGGCGCCGGGCCTGCCCTTGCATGCGGTGACGTCATCGCGCCTGCAGCCCGCCGCGGCCCGCGCATTCGTCGAATTCATGGCCAGCCGCCTGGCGCTGGAGTAAGTGCGCGGGCTGGGAGGCCGCGCGTGGCGCCAAACGCGCCGACTGTCAAGCGTGCGGCAATGCGGTGCCTGGTTGCCGCGCCGCGTCGCGCCGTCCAAGAATGCCACGATGCCTCCCATCGTGACCCAACGAAAGCCCTGACATGCCTGAGCTGACCCACCGGGAAAAAGCCGTCGCCGTTCTGCAGTCGATCGAGACGGGCGACCCACAGGCCTTTGCGCACATCAACCCGAACCGATACGTCCAGCACAACCTGTCGCTGCCCGATGGCGTGCAGGGCATCGCCAGCGTGCTGCGCAGCCAGCCGGCCGGCAGCTTCAAGGCCACGGTGGTGCGAGCCTTCGAGGATGGCGACCACGTCTTCACCCACACCGCTTACGACTTCTTCGGCCCCAAGGTCGGCTTCGACGTGTTTCGTTTCGAGCGCGGCCTGATCGTCGAGCACTGGGACAACCTGATGCCGGTGCGGCCCGCCAACCAGAGCGGCCGCACCCTGATCGATGGCGGCACCGAGCTGCGCGAACTGGATCGCACGGCCGCCAACAAGCGGCTCGTCGAGAAGTTCTTCAGCGACAACATCCTCGGTGGCGCCGGCACCTTCGCGCAGTCCATCGACCCCGCGATGGCGCAGCACAATCCGGACGGCGCCGACGGGCTGCAAGGCCTGGCGGACATGATGGCGTTGTTCATGGGCGGCGGCAACACCATGTGCTATCACAAGATCCACAAAGTCCTGGGCGAAGGCAACTTCGTGCTGCTGATGAGCGAGGGCGTGTACGGGCCGAACGGCGGTGCGCCGATGTCCTTCTACGACCTGTTCCGCGTCGACAACGCCAAGCTGGTTGAACACTGGGACGTGCTCGAGCCGATTGCACCTCGAAACGAGTGGAAAAACGGCAACGGCAAGTTCTGAACCGGCAGGCGGTCTCTCGCTGCGGCCTCAGCGCCGGCGATGCACCGATCAGGCCGAAGGCGGCCGCGGCCACGCCCGCTGCGCCGGCCGCATCTGCTCCCAGGCGCGCGCCACCTGCAGCACGCCCAGGTCGTCGAAGCGGCGGCCGACGATTTGCAGCCCGATCGGCAGGCCGGCCGCCGTGTGGCCGCAGTTGATGCTGGCCGCGGGCTGCTCGCTCATGTTGAACGGCAAGGTGAACGCGATGTGCTCGAACGGCCGGGCCGGGTCGTTGGTCGGGCAGGGCAGTTCGGCTTCATAGGCCGGGATCGGCGCGGTGGGCGACAACACCATGTCGAACGGCTGGCACGCGCGCACCGACGCGTCGCGCATCGCGCCCATCTGGCTGTAGCCGTGGAACACCTGCTGGCCCGACAGCCCCGCTCCACCCTGGGCCCACTGGCGGATGAACGGCAACACGCTGGCCTGGCGCGCTTCGCTCAACGCGCTGATGTCCATCCACGAGCGGCAG
This sequence comes from Methylibium sp., assembly GCA_031415135.1. GTDB lineage: Bacteria > Pseudomonadota > Gammaproteobacteria > Burkholderiales > Burkholderiaceae_C > LGRD01. Next base: position 7,657 of record JANORB010000258.1, on the reverse strand, counting down.
CGCCAGAACAGGTCCATGCCCTCGGCCATCGCGCGGGTGATGAAGGGTTGCAGCGGCTCGACGATCGCCCCGGCCGCTTCGAACGCGCTGGCCGCCGCTTCCACCGCGGCCCTGATTTCAGGCTCGACCGCCAAGCCCCAGCCCGCGTCCATCAGCAGGCCGATCTTCAAACCCCTGAGCGGGCGATCGAGTTGCGTCCACGCAATGTCCTGGTACGGCAGGCTCATCGCGTCGCGGGGGTCAGGCAGGCTCAGCACGCCCATCAGCAGCGCGGCATCGGCCACGCTGCGCGTCATCGGGCCGGCCACGCGGCCGGCATACGGCGGGTCGATCGGAATGCGGCCCAGGCTGGGCTTCAAGGTGAAGACGCCGCACCAGCCGGCGGGCAGGCGCACCGAGCCGCCGATGTCGGTGCCCACGTGCAGCGGGCCAAAACCCGCGGCCACGCCCGCGCCCGCGCCGGAACTGCTGCCGCCGGGGTTCTTGCGCAGGTCCCAGGGGTTGCGCGTCAGGCCGTGAAAGCTCGACAGGCCGGACGACAACATGCCGTAGTCGGGCATCGTGGTCTTGCCCAGGATCACCGCGCCGGCTTCGCGCAGGCGCGCGCTCGGCGGGGCGTCGCGCGGCGCCGGTCTCAACTCGGAGGCGGCGCTGCCGAGCGGGATGGCCACACCCGCCGTGGCGATGTTTTCCTTGATCATCGCCGGCACGCCGTCGAGCGCGCCGAGCGGCTGCCCCTTGAGCCAGCGCGCCTGCGACGCCTCGGCCTGCGCCAGCGTGGCCTCAGCGTCGAGCGCATAGGTGGCGTGCAGGTGCGGCTCCCACGCGCCGATGTGCTTGAGCACGGCGCGCGCCACCTCCACCGGTGACAGCGTCCTGGCGCGGTAAGCGGCCAGCAGTTCAGCGGCGCTCAGGTTGTGCAGGGGGGTCATCAACGGCTCGTCGCGTGGGCGGCTCGTGTCACTGCCAGCTCAAGGCCGCCAGGTCGTTGGCGAAGATCGGTGAGCTGCTCCACAGCCCCTTCAAGCCCTTCTTGCCCACCGCCACTTGCGACGGGTTGAAGATGAACGCGTTGACCGCGTCGGCCGCGATCATCTTCTGGATGTCGCCAAACAGCTTCACGCGCTCCTTCGGGTTGCCCTCGGCGGCGTACTTCGCGGTCAGGTCGCGGAAGGCCTTGCTGTCGTAGCCCCAGTAGTAGCCGGTGTTGGCGTACTGCATGAAGTCCAGCGGCTCGACGTGGTTGATGACGGTCAGGTCGAAGTTGCCCTTGAACGGGCCGCTGAGCCACTGCGCCCACTCGACGTTCTCGATCTTCGCGATCACGCCCACCTTGGCCAGTTGTGCCGCGATCACCTCGCCACCCTTGCGCGCGTACTGCGGCGGCGGCAAGGTCAGCGTCACGTTCAGCGGCGTGGCCACACCGGCTTCCTTCAGCAGCGCGCGGGCCTTCTCGGGGTTGTAGGGGTACAGGCTGGTCAGGTCCACATAACCGCCGTCGGTGGGCGCCATGTGCGAGCCGATCGGCTGGCCCAGGCCTTCGAGCACACCATCGATGAAGGCCTTGCGGTCGATCGCGTGCATCAGCGCGCGGCGCACGCGCACATCGTCGAACGGCTTCTTCTTGTTGTTGATGGTCATGATGCCCTTGCCGGCCGTGCTGCCGATGGCCACCGTGAAGCGCTTGTCGTCCTGCAGTTGCTTGACGCTTTGCGGCGCGTCCAGGCGCGGCACGCCGTCGATGTCGCCGGCCAGCAAGGCGGCCACGCGCGCGGCGGGGTCGTTGATGAAGCGGAAGGTGACCTTCTTCAGCTTCACGCTCTTGGCGTCGCGGAATCCATCCCACTTGGCCAGCGTGACCGAGTTGCCCTTCTTCCAGTCGGCAAGCAGGTAGGGGCCGGTGCCCACGGGTTGGGTGGCGGTGGTGGCCGCACTCTTGGGGTCCAGGATCACGGCGGTGTTTTCGCCCAGGCGGAACAGGAAGTTGCCGTCGGCGTTGTCGAGCACCAGGATCACGCTGTTGGCGTCCGGCGTTTCAATGCGGCTGATGTTGTCGAACACCGCTTTCTTGGCCTTGTTGGTCGAGCCCTCGGCCCGGGCGCGCTCGAAGCTGAACTTCACGTCGCTCGAATCGAAGGCTTCGCCGTCGGAGAACTTCACGCCCTTGCGCAGCTTGAAGGTGTAGCTCTTGCCGTCCGGGTCCATGACCCAGCTTTCGGCCAGCAGCGGCGCGACGCTGCCGTTGGCGTTGATCCGGGTCAGCCCCTCCAGCACGTTGTAGTGCACGATCTCGCCGATCGCCGCAGCCGGCGCCATGGTGGGGTCCAGGCCCGGCGTGGGCTCCAGCACCATGGCGAGCACCGCGCTGTCCTTGGCCGCATGGGCCGCAGGGATGGCGGCCAGCACGGCCAGCACGGCCAGCACGGCCAGCACAGCGGGCGCGGGCGCCGCGATCCGTCGGGTGGGGGTCTTGATCATCATTCGTCTCCTTGAGGGCTCTTGAGGGTCATCACGTCTTCGGCGAAATGGCAGGCCGCCCGGTGGCCGCTTGCCACAACGCGCAAGGCCGGGGTTTCGCCGACGCAGCGCGGCCGCCGATGCGGGCAACGCGGCGCAAATGAACAGGCGGCGTCGTCGCCAGCCGCGACTCTAATGGAAGCCGGCGGCGCGGGCGCGGCCACCGGCGCACGCACCGATGGAGCGGCCATCACCTGCGGGATCGCGCTCACCAGCGCCCGGGTGTACGGGTGCGCGGCGGCATGGAACAACACCTGCGGCGAGCCCTGTTCGACGATGCGCCCGGCGTACATCACGGCCACCTCGTCGCACACATGGTCCACCACCGCCAGGTCGTGGCTGATCAGCAGGTAGGTCACGCCGAACTGCTGCTGCAGGTCCTGCAGCAGGTTCAGCACCTGCGCCTGCACCGACACGTCGAGCGCGCTCACCGGTTCGTCGGCCACGATCAATCGGGGCCGCGTGATCAGCGCGCGGGCAATCGCGATGCGCTGGCGCTGGCCGCCGGAAAATTCATGCGGGTACTTGTGGGCGTCGCTGGCGCGCAGGCCCACCGCGTCGAGCGACTCGGCCACGCGCGCCTGGACCTCGGATGGGCCTGACGAGCCCATCGCCGCGAGCGGCTCGGCGACGATGCGGCCGACGCGCTGGCGCGGGTCGAGCGAGCCGTACGGGTCCTGGAACACCATCTGGAAGTCGCGCCGCGCCGCCCGCAGTTCGGCCACGCCCAGGCGGTTCAGGTCGCGGCCCATGAACCGCACCTCGCCCGACGTGGGGCGCTCCAGCGCCATCACCAGCCGCGCCAGCGTGGACTTGCCCGAACCCGATTCGCCGACGATCCCCAGGCTGCGGCCCCGAACCAGCTGCAGGCTCACACCGGCCAGCGCCTGCACCACCGGCGCCGGGCGCAGCAGATGCTCGCGCGGCAGCGTGTAGCGGCGCGTCACCGCAAGCAGCGCCAGCAGCGGCGCCTCGGCGGCCGCCATGGATGCGAGCGGGGCGGCGTCGAGGAGCGGGCTGCCAGGCGTCATGGTCGCCAGTCTAGTGGGGCGCGCAGCACCCTGCCGGGGCCGCCGCGCGGGCCGCGCGCGTGTTGGGTCATTAGACTAGCCGAATGCGCCAAGCCGCCTTGCCGACCCACCGGAGAATCGCCCATGAACACCGACCCCCACGCGCCGTTTCGCGGCATCTGGCCCGCCTTGCTGACGCCGCTGACTCACACGCTCGACATAGCCCACGCCCGCCTCAGCGCCCACGCCCACGCCTTGCTGGCCGCCGGCTGCGGTGGGGTCACGCCGTTCGGCACCACCGGCGAGGGGCCGTCGTTCTCGCTCGCCGAACGCATCGCCGCCGTCGATGCGATGGTCGAACACGGCGTGCCGCCGTCGCAGATCCTCGTCTCCACCAGTTGCGCGGCGCTGCCCGACACGCTGGCCCTGACCCGCCATGCGCTGCGCATCGGTGCGCACGGTTGCCTGATGCTGCCGCCGTTCTACTTGAAGGGCGTGCCCGACCAGGGCGTGATCGACGCCTACCGCTACGTCATCGACGGCGCGGCCGATCCGGCGCTGCGGCTGTACCTGTATCACATCCCGCAAGTGGCCGCGGTGGGCCTGTCGCACCATGTCATCCACACGCTCAAGCAGCAGTACCCGCAGACCATCGTCGGCATCAAGGACAGCAGCGGCGAGCTGCAGCATTCGCTGGACCTGGCCAACGCGTTCATGCCGCGTCTGATGGTCTACGTCGGCAACGAGCTCGACCTGCGCGAGCTGGGCCGGCGCGGCAGCACGGGCGCGGTCAGCGGGCTGGCCAACTTCATGCCCCGGCGGGTGCACCGGCTGGTCTCGCAGCCGGATGCGGCCGGCACCGCGGCCGACCTGGAGCGCACGCGCCAGGTGCTGGCGCGGTTGAATGCGCATGCGCTGATCCCGGCCATCAAGGCGGTGATGGCCGGTGTGGCCCAGGAGCCGGCCTGGCTGCGCGTGCGCCCGCCGCTGGTGGCGCTGACCCACAGCGAGATGCACACGCTGATGGCCGGCATCGCCGAGCTGGGCATCGACCCCGAGATGAACCGCTGACCCCAAGCAACCCCAAGCAACCCCAAGGAGACCGCATGAAGAACTTCACCCTTCGACGCACGCTGCTGGCTGCCGGCACGGCGCTGGCGCTGGCCGCCACGTTCACCACCGCGCAGGCCCAGACCAAGCTGCTGCTGCGCATCTCCACGCCGGCCGTGCCCGACGACTGGCACGCCAGGATGTGGACGGTGATGAAGGAGTCGCTCGACAAGAGCGCGCCGGGCGAATTCGACGTGCAGATCAACCTGAACGCGGCGCTGTTCAAGCAGGGCACCGAACCGGCGGCGATGGCGCGCGGCAATCTGGAGCTGGCGTCAATCTCGGCCTTCGACATCGCCAAGCTGGTGCCCGAGATGTCGATCTTCACCGCCGGCTACATCGTGCGCGACCCCGACCACCAGCAGAAGGTGTTCAACGGGACTGTCGGCGACGAGATGTTCAAGCTGGTGAACGAGAAGATGGACATCACCGTGCTGTCGACCATCTACCTCGGCACGCGCCAGGTCAACCTGCGCGAGGCGCGCGCGGTCAAGACGCCGGCCGACCTGAAAGGCGTGAAGCTGCGCATGCCGGGCAGCAAGGAATGGCTGTTCCTCGGTGAAGCACTGGGCGCCACCGCCACGCCGCTGGCCTTCGGCGAGGTCTACCTGGGCCTGAAGACCGGCACCATCGACGGCCAGGACAACCCGCTGCCCACCGTGCGCGCCGCCAAGTTCTATGAAGTGACCAAGCAGTTGGTGATGACCAGCCACCTGGTCGACGGCATCTTCATCTCCGTCGCCAGCAAGGCGTTCAACGCGATGACGCCGGCGCAGCAGCAAAAGCTCAAGGCCGCGGCCCAGGACGCCGCCCGGTTCAACAACCAGAACCGCATCAAGGAAGAAGGCGAGCTCGTCGACTTCTTCAAGCAGCAAGGCCTGCAGGTGAGCACGCCCGATGTCGAGGCCTTCCGCAAGAGCGTGCAAACCGCCTACGCCGCGTCCGACATGGCCAAGACCTGGCCCAAGGGCCTGCTCGATCGCATCAACGCCACGAAGTAGATGCGCGGCTTGGCCAAGCGCTGCGCCGATGGCGTCGGCACAGCGCTGTTCGCGCTGCTGTTCGTGACCTTCCTGGTCCAGATCACGGCGCGCTTCGGCTTCAACCAACCGCTGCCCTGGACCGACGAGCTGGCGGTGATCCTGTACGTGTGGGTCATCCTGTGGGCCGCGGCGTTGATGGTGCCGGCGCGCGAGCATGTCGCGTTCGACCTGCTCTACAACGCCTGCGGCCCGCGCACCCGGCGCGCGATGCGGCTGCTGGGCAGCCTGATGATCGGCGGCCTGGCGGCCTGGGGCCTGCCCGGCGCCTGGGACTACGTGAACTTCATGGCGCGCGAAGGCACTCCCGTGCTGGGCTGGTCGTTCCGCTGGGTGTTCATGCCGTTTGTGCTGCTGCTCGCAGCACTGGTGGTTCGCAGCCTGTGGCAGGCTTGGCGGGCCGTGCGCGGGGTCGACGAGGGCGCGGCGTGAGCCCATCGCTGTGGGCGCTGCTGGGCACGCTGAGCGCCGGCATGCTGCTGCGCGCGCCCATTGGTTTTTCGATGCTGGCCAGCGGCATCGCCTACCTGATCGTCAAGCAACAAGACCTGGGGCTGGCGGCCGAGCAGGTGCTCAACGGCCTGTACAACAGCTACGTGCTGCTGGCCGTGCCGCTGTTCATCCTGGCGGCCAACATCATGAACGCCGGCACCATCAGCGAGCGCATTTTCGACTTCTGCCGCATCCTCGTCGGCCGGCTGCGCGGAGGCCTCGCGCAGGTGGACATCCTGGTCAGCGTCGTGTTCTCGGGCATGAGCGGCAGCGCCATTGCCGATGCCGCCGGGCCCGGGTTGGTGACGATCAAACAGATGCTGAAGAAGCCGGAATACCCGCCCGGTTTTGCCGGCGCCGTGGTGGTGGCCAGCGCCACCATCGGCCCCATCATCCCGCCGTCGATCCCGATGGTGATCTACGCGCTGGTGTCGGGCACCTCGGTGGGCGCGCTGTTCCTGGGCGGCGTGGTGCCGGGGCTGCTGATGGCGGTGGTGCTGATGATCGCGGTGCAGATCATCGCGACCCGCCGCAACATGCCGCGCGACGAGCCGGTGGCGCTGCGCGACTACCCACAAATCATGCTGCGCGGCGCGCTGCCGCTGTCGCTGCCCATCGTGCTGCTGACCGGCATCTACACCGGTGCGTTCACACCCACCGAAGCCGCGGCGGTGGCCGCGTTGCATGCGCTGGTGCTGGCCGGCGTGGTGTACCGCGCGCTGACCTGGCGCACGCTGTACGGCGTGCTGCTGGAGAGCACCCGGTCGAGTGCCGTCATCACGATGATCATCGCCGGCGCCTTCGTGCTGAACTACGCGTTCACGTCCGAAGGCGTGCCGCAGGCGCTGGCCTTGTGGGTCGACGGCATGCAGTTGTCACGCCTGCAGTTCCTGCTGCTCGTCAATGGGGTGTTCCTGGTGCTGGGCTGTTTTCTCGACACCTCGGTGATGCTGCTGGTGTTCGTGCCCATGCTGCTGCCGGCCGCCAGGCTGCTGGGCGTGGACCTGGTCCACTTCGGCGTGGTGGTCATCGTCAACATGATGATCGGGCTCATCACCCCGCCGTTCGGCATGCTGCTGTTCGTCACCAACGCGCTGACCGGCATTCCGATCAAGGACATGCTGCGCGAAGGCTGGCTGTTCCTGCTGATGCTGGTGGCGCTGCTGCTGGTGATGACGCTGTTCCCGCAGGTCGTGCTGTGGCTGCCGCAGAGCATGGGCTATGGGGTGAAGTAACGCTCGCCCGGCATCCGGCCGGGTTTTGCGATAGCGTCGAATTTTCAAGGAGGAGGTTTCAATGGAACAGCGTCAACTGGGGCGATCGGGTTTCAGGGTGCCGGTGCTGAGCCTGGGCACCGGCACCTTCGGCGGGCCGCCCGCGCGGCAAGACGGTGGCGCAAGACGGTGGCGCAAGGAGCGGTGTACTGGCAATTGTTTCGGGCGGCGGGCAGCCGCGCCGGCCACAGCGACACACCCCACGCGCCGCGCC
>JANORB010000257.1:0-2162 GCA_031415135.1 Methylibium sp. | reverse complement strand
AATGCAGTGGCTGACTGACAAGTACCCGGCGAGCTTCGACACGCTCTACCGCCCGCGGCTCGAACACTGTCGTGAGCAACAGGCGCGCGGCAAGCGCTTCTACAACAAGACGCTGCCGATGCTGTGCAACACCTGCCAGATTCCGATGCTGTTCACCGAGCCGGGCGACGCCACGCGCATCTGCTATCGCGAGTCCGACCATCTCGGCGACAAGTACCACTTCTGCAGCGAGCACTGCAAGGAGATCTTCGACCACGAGCCCGAAAAGTACGTGCAGTCCTGGCTGCCGGTGCACCAGATCTACCAGGGCAACTGCTTCAAGCCCGGCACCGATCCGACGAAAGAAGGCTTCGACCCGCTGGCCGCCGTGCTCGACTACTACGAGCTGAACGCCGGGCGCGACAACTTCGATTTTGAAGGCTCCGAAGACCAGAAGAATTTCACCGCCTGGCGTGGCGACGCGGTGCATGGAGCGCAGGAATGAGTGTGGTTGCCGTCGCGCCGTACAGCTTTCCCGCGCAAGACACGCGCGACAAGTTCCCCGCCCCGCTGCTGTACATCGGCTGGGACGACCACCTGCTGTTTTGCGCCCCGGTGTGCCTGCCGCTGCCGGCCGACACGCCGTTCGCCGCGTTGACGGGTGCGGTGCTGCCCGGCGTCTACGGCGAACACCCGGACTTCGCGCGCATCGCGTGGCCGCAGGCGCAATGGTTCAAGTCGGGCCAGCCGTGGACGCCCGACCCGGCCAAGACGCTGGCCGGCAACGGCCTGAAGCACAAAGACGTGATCCGCTTTCGCACGCCGGGTTTGACCGGCATCGGGGGCTCGCACAGCTAGCCGGAGTTTGTTGATCAGCCAATCCGCTGCGGGGTCACGCCCCGCCCGCAGCGCAACAACATGGGGTAGTCAGACATACGGAGACGGACTCGATGAACCACAGACACTTTGCCTTCGCAGCCTTCGCGCTCGCGGCGACCACCGGCGCCCAGGCGCAAGACCAATGCGGCCTGTCCAACGGCAAGAAGGCCAGCGGCGATCCGATCCAGATCGGCGCCATCGTCGGCAAGACCGGCCCGGAAGACTTTTCCTCGTCGGCGCGCGCGGCCGATGCGTACTTCAAGTGCGTCAACGCCAACGGCGGCATCAACGGCCGGCCGATCGCCTACACGATCCAGGACGACACCTGGAACCCCGAGGTGGCTTCGCAAGCTGCATCCAAGCTGGTCAAAGACACCAAGGTCGTGGGCATGGTCGGCTCGTCGAGCTTCGTCGAATGCGGCGCCAACAACAAGCTCTATGAAGCCGAAGGCGTGGCCGTGATCTCCGGCGTGGGCGTGCCGCGCGCCTGCTTCTTCGGCAAGAACTATGTGTCGTTCAACTCGGGCCCGCGCCAGAGCACGGTGGGCGCGGCGCAGTACATCGTCGAGACCCACAAGCTCAAGAGCATCACCTGCGTGGCGCCGGGCATCCCGGGTTTTGGCGACTGGGTCTGCGGCGGTGTCGAAAGTTATGGCAAGACCGCCGGCATTCCGGTCAAGACGGTGATCTTCGATCCGGGCCAGCTCGACGGCAACGCGATCGCGCTGCAGATCGCCGCCGCCAAGAGCGAAGGCGTGGTGCTGGGCATGCCGCGCGGCATGATGCTGCCGATCCTCACTGCGGCCGAGCAGCAAGACCTGGGCAAGAGCATGAAGTGGGGTCTGCCCACCAGCGCCTACCACGCCGAGATGCCCAAGGCGGTGGGCAAGTACTGGCAAGACAAGGCCTTCGTGCACATGGAGTTGCAGCCCATGGACGCCACCACGCCCGACATGAAGAACTGGAAGGCGATCATGGACAAGTACGGCGACAAGAAAGACCCGCGCGATTCGTTCTCGCAAGCCGGCCACCTGTCGGCGCGCGTGGCCACCGACGCGCTGCTCAAGATCAAGGGCCCCATCGACCGCAAGACGGTGCACGATGCGTTCAAAGGCATCGTCAACTTCCGCACCGACATGATGTGCGCGCCCTGGTACTACGGCGCCGGCGAGCGCCACCAGCCCAACCACCAGGGGCGCGCCGCGCTGCTCGTGGCCGGCGGCTTCAAGACGCTGACCGAGTGCTACACCAGCAAAGACGGTGAACTGGCCGACGTGCTGGAGGCCGAGAAAAAGGGCGGCCTG
>JANORB010000256.1:0-35873 GCA_031415135.1 Methylibium sp. | reverse complement strand
CCGCCGCCAGGGCGGGCCAACCCTCGGTGCCCGCCACGGCGCCGGCCGCTCCAAGTTGCCGCAGGATCTTGCGCCGATCGAGATCAGGATGGGTCATGGAGGTGCTCCTGTGCTGAGGATTTGATGTACTGGTTGGTATACCAGCAAGGGTGTGCCAGCCGCGCGGCGCCCCGCAAGGCCTGGCGGCTGCACCTCCAGCGCCCATCTGCACCGGCGCGGAGCGGGGATCGCCCACATCACCCCCATGCTGGTGCAACCCGAGCCGTTGCCGAGCGCATGGCATTGCACCGCGCTCGTTGAGCCGATGGACGCGGCATTGCCAGCACGTCCGGCGAAGGCCCCGGGCAATTCGCGCGCCTACAATAATTTCCCGCGCGGCTGCGGCGGGCCCGCTTCACGCCAGTCGCCGCTCCTTCGCCTCGCACCGGCTGCCGACATGACCGACCTGAACCCACTGCTGAGCCGGATTGAAGCCGCGCCGGCATCGGTCCCCGCGCGGTGGTGGAAGCGCTTGCTTTCGCCAGCCCCGGCTGTGGCAATGGCCGCCGGCTCGGCGCCCGCCCAGCCCGGCGGGCCGTTTGCCTACCGGGGACAGTATGGCAAGCTGTGGAGAGCCAAGGCGACATGATGAAGCCGCCCCTCGATCGCTCGTCGCTGGTCTGGCGCTGGTGCCACTTCCGGGAACTCAGTGTGGTTGAGCTGCAGAACATCTACACCGCGCGCCAGCAGGTGTTCTCGCTGGAGCAGAACTGCGCCTACCTCGATGCCGACGGGTTCGACGAGTCGTCCCACCACCTGGCGGCATGGTCGCCGTTGCACCGGGTTCCGCTGAGCTACGCGCGCCTGGTGGAGCCGGGGCTGAAATACGCCGAGCCGTCGATGGGCCGGGTCATCACCTCCGCCGCGGCACGCGGATCAGGCTTGGGACGCGAGTTGGTGCGCCGGGTGATTGCCCACACGGCCCAGGCGTATCCAGGACACGGGATCCGGATTTCGGCCCAGTCGCGCCTGGAACGGTTCTACGGTGAATTCGGTTTTGCTGTGGTGGGTGCGGCGTACCTGGAAGACGGCATCCCGCACACCGAAATGCTGCTCGCCGGACATCGCGCTGACGCGATGTGAGCACAGGCTTCAAGCTGGTGCCGTCTGGCGTTCGAGCCGGCCCAGCCAACGCATCGCATGCTCGCGACTGCTGCCGCACATGGGCACAGACGGTCGCAGCGAACTGCACACCAGCGGACGCCCGGGCACACCAAACAGTTTGCAGCGCAGTTCGTCGTCGAGTTGGACGCAGCGCACGCCGGCCGGTTTGCCGTGGGGCATGCCGGGAATGGCGCTGCTGATCGACGGCGCAATGCAGCAGGCGGCGCAGGATGAGCGGCAGTTCATGGACCCGGTCTCACGGGCAGGCCTGGCGGAGTGCCCATTTCGAATGACTTACCCGTGGGCGCTGCCTACAATCCTGGTTTGCTGAAAAATCAGGCAAGTTCATGTTGTTCCCGAAAACGTTTGACGTGATTGTGGTGGGCGGCGGCCATGCCGGCACCGAGGCGGCGTTGGCCGCAGCGCGCATGGGAGCGAGCACGCTGCTGCTGACCCACAACATCGAGACCCTGGGGCAGATGAGTTGCAATCCGTCGATCGGCGGCATCGGCAAGGGGCACCTGGTCAAGGAGGTTGACGCGCTCGGCGGGGCGATGGCCGCGGCGACCGACGAATCGGGCATTCAGTTTCGCATCCTCAATGGCTCCAAGGGCCCCGCCGTGCGCGCCACCCGGGCCCAGGCGGACCGGCTGCTGTACAAGGCGGCGATTCGGCAGCGGCTGGAGAACCATCCCGGGCTGTGGCTGTTTCAAGGGGCTTGCGACGACCTGATCCTGCAGGGCGAACGGATTGCCGGCGCCGTCACGCAAATGGGCGTGCGATTTGCGGCGCGCGCCGTGGTGCTGACCGCCGGCACGTTTCTGGACGGCAAGATTCACGTCGGGCTGCAAAGCCACTCGGCCGGGCGGGCGGGCGACCCACCGTCGGTGGCTTTGTCGGCACGCTTGAAGGAGTTGAAATTGCCCCAGGGTCGGCTCAAGACCGGCACGCCGCCGCGCCTCGATGGGCGCTCGATCAATTTCTCGGTGCTGACCGAGCAACCGGGTGACGGCATGCCGTCGCCCGATGGGTCGCCGGCCCGCGACCCCGTGCCGGTGTTCAGCTTCATGGGAACGGCCGCGCAGCACCCACGCCAGGTGCCGTGCTGGATCACCCACACCAATGAGCGCACGCACCAGATCATCCGTGCGGGTTTTGACCGCAGCCCCATGTTCACCGGCCTGATCGACGGCGTGGGCCCGCGCTACTGCCCGAGCATCGAGGACAAGGTCAGCCGGTTTGCCGACAAAGATTCGCATCAGATTTTCCTGGAGCCTGAAGGGTTGACCACCCACGAGTTCTATCCGAACGGGATTTCGACCTCCCTGCCCTTCGATGTGCAGATCGCGGCGGTGCAGTCGATGGCCGGGCTGGAGCAGGCGCACATCCTGCGGCCCGGCTACGCCATCGAATATGACTTCTTCGACCCACGCGAATTGACGGCCAGCTTTGAGACGCGGGCGGTTCGAGGGCTGTTTTTCGCCGGGCAGATCAATGGCACCACGGGGTACGAAGAAGCGGCGGCGCAAGGTCTCTTCGCTGGAATCAATGCGGCGCTGCAAGTTCGAGATGCTGCACCGTGGCTGCCACGCCGGGACCAGGCGTACCTGGGGGTGTTGGTGGACGACCTGGTCACCAAGGGCGTCACCGAGCCCTACCGCATGTTCACCAGCCGCGCCGAGTTCCGGCTGCAATTGCGCGAAGACAACGCCGACCTGCGGCTCACCGAGATGGGCCGCAACCTGGGCCTGGTGAATGACATCCGTTGGGACGCCTTCAATCGAAAGCGCGATGCTGTTTCACTTGAAACCAACCGGCTGAATTCGACCTGGGTGCGCCCTGCCTCGGTCCCGGCGACGGACGCAGAACGACTGCTCGGCAAGGCGCTTGAACACGAATATCGGCTCACCGATCTGCTGCGCAGGCCGGGCGTCGATTTCGACGCCGTTGCGCAGGTGGCTGCCATTGCCCGCTGCGAACCCGCAGTTTCACGTGAAACATTGCGCGCCGAACTCGGCCCATCGCTGGCCGATGCGGTGATTGACCAGGTCCAGGTTTCAGTCAAGTACGCGGGCTACATCGACAAACAGAATGAAGATGTACAGCGAGCCTCGCTGCTGGAAGGAACCCTCTTGCCGCCAGAGCTGGACTATTCAGACGTCGCCGCGCTGTCGTTCGAAGTGAGGCAGAAGCTCGCCAAGCACCGCCCGCAGACTCTGGGTCAGGCGTCCCGCATCTCCGGCGTGACCCCGGCTGCCATCTCGCTGCTGCGCGTCCACCTGAAGAAGCGGCGCATGACGCCCGCATCGGCCACCGACCCCACGCCGGTCGAGGTTGCGGGCTGATCGGTTCGCCGCGGACCAGCCTCCATGGTGACGACCGAGCAGCCGCCGCTGCAGGCCAGCCTGCGCGCGGCGGCCGACGCCATGGGATTGCAAATCTCAGCGCCGCAGACTAACGCCCTGTTGCACTACCTGACCTTGTTGCAGCGCTGGAACAAGGTCTACAACCTGACCGCAGTGCGCGAGCCTGGCCAAATGCTGACACTCCATCTCGTGGATTGTCTGGCGACCATCGAACCCATTCGCCGCCACCTCGCCGCGCGCACCGACGCGCGCCTGCTTGACGTGGGCAGCGGGGCCGGCCTGCCGGCAGTGGTCATCGCTGCACTGAACCCGACCCTGGCGGTCACCAGCGTCGAAACAGTGGGCAAGAAGGCCGCCTTCATCCGGCAAGTTGCAACCGAACTGCACCTGCCCAACCTCAGTGCCGAGCACGCGCGGGTCGAAGCGATGAAAGCGCAGCCCTTTGACATGGTCATCTCCCGGGCCTTTGCGTCACTGCCTGACTTTGTCAAGCTCACCCGCCACCACCTCAAGGCCAACGGCGTCTGGATCGCCATGAAGGGCAAACCGCCCACCCACGAGATGGCCGAGCTGCCCGATGATGTGCAGATGTTTCACGTGGAACCACTCCAAATCCCGGGGCTGGACGCCGAGCGCTGCCTGGTCTGGATCCGGCCGCGGCAGCGCCTCGAAGCAAGCCCACAGAGGCCCAGCGCCTGAAAGCAAAACCATGTTCGGAATCACCGACTATCCCGCCTTCTGCGCTGCCATCGTGTTGTTCCTGGCCTTGCCCGGGCCCGGCACCTTCACCTTGCTCACCTCCACGGCAAAAGGCGGCTTCGCAGCGGGCGCGGCAGCCACACTCGGGGTCATCCTTGGCGACCAGGTGCTGTTGTGGATGGCGGTCGGTGGCGTGGCCGCGCTGCTCGCCGCCAACCCCACGCTGTTCCATGCGGTCCAGTACCTCGGTGCGGCCTACCTCGGCTGGATCGGCCTGCGCTTGCTGTTCGCACGCCCTGGGGCGGCCCCGCCGATTCACATCGAAGCACGCCGCTACGTGCGCCAAGCCTTCTTGATCACCTTGCTCAACCCGAAGGCCATCATTTTCTACATGGCCTTCATCCCGCTGTTCATCAGCCCGGCCACCCACCAGGGCGTGCTGACGTTCGCGGTGATGGCCCTCACCATCGCTGCGATCACTGCCCTCTATTGCCTCGGCTTGTGCGCCTTCGCCAATGCGGTCTCTGCAAAGGTCAAGCAACACCGACAACTGGCCTGGGCACTCGAAAAGCTGGCGGGAGTCTTGTTGATCGGTTTCGGAATTCGGCTGATGCGCAACTGAATCTGTAACTTCACCCGATCAAAGGTTTCCTTACCTACAATTGAACCCCGAGTTTTGTAAGGAATCCCCACTTGATCTCCACCATCACCTCCAAAGGGCAGGTCACGATTCCGGTCGAGCTGCGCCGCACCGCTGGGCTCGACGTCGGCACCCAGGTGGAATTCATCGTCAACGCGCGCCAGCGCATCGAACTCGTTCCGCGCCACGGCGACATTCGCAGCCTGCGTGGCGCCGTGCCCAAGCCTGCCGCGCCGGTGAGCGTGGATCAAATGAAAGCCGCCGTGGCCGATGGCTGGGCCGCCGCTCCGGGCCCGAAAGCCCCACCGGCCGATGATGCGGAATCAATCTACCGAGTCGCCGTGCCGCCCGCCGCACCACCGCCGCGCCCATGATCGCCCTCGACACCAATGTGCTGGTGCGCTACCTGGCGCAGGATGACGCGCCGCAAACCGCCGTCGCTACGGCGCTGATCGAAAACCGCCTCTCGGCCGAGCAACCCGGCTATGTCAGCGCCCTGGTCTTCACCGAGTTGCACTGCGTTCTGACGCGGCTCTACGGCATCGACCGGCAGCGCTTTGCCGACATTGCCCGTGGCCTGTTGATGGCGCGCGCGCTCCGGTTCGAAAACCTGCAGGCCGCGTGGAACGCTTTGCAAGCGTTTGAAGACGGCCACGGTTTCCGCGACGCCCTGCTCGCCGAACTGGCCGATGCCGCCGGTTGCCAGACCACCCTCACGTTCGACCGCGAATTTTCGCGCCACCCCAAAGCCCGCCTGCTGGCGGCTGCGGGCACCAGCCCTGCCGCCAGCAACTGAGACTCTCTTCCCATGGCTCGAATCTTTTGCATCGCCAACCAGAAAGGCGGCGTCGGCAAGACCACGACGACCGTGAACCTTGCCGCCGGACTGAGCCAGATCGGCCAGCGTGTGCTGGTGGTCGATCTTGATCCGCAAGGCAACGCCACCATGGGTTCAGGCATCGACAAGCGGGCTCTCGAACTGAGCGTCTACGATGTGCTGCTGGAGAGCGCGACCATTGCCGAGGCGCGCCGGCGCAATCCCAAGGTCGGCTACGACGTGTTGGGCGCCAACCGCGAACTGGCGGGCGCGGAGGTCGAGCTGGTCGACCTCGAGCGGCGCGACAAGCGCCTCAAGGGAGCGCTGGTTGGCGTGAGCGACGAGTACGACTTCGTGCTGGTCGATTGCCCGCCGTCACTGAGCTTGCTGACGCTCAACGGCCTGTGCAGCGCGCACGGCGTGGTGGTGCCGATGCAGTGCGAATACTTCGCGCTCGAAGGCCTGTCGGACCTGGTCAACACCATCAAGCAGGTGCACGCCAACCTGAACGCCGACCTGCAGATCATCGGCCTGCTGCGCGTGATGTTCGACCCGCGCATCACGCTCCAGCAACAGGTCAGTGACCAGTTGCGAACGCACTTCGGCGACAAGGTATTCAATACCGTGATCCCGCGCAATGTCCGGCTGGCCGAAGCACCGAGCTACGGTTTGCCCGGCGTCGTATTCGATCCGGCGTCCAAGGGCGCCCAGGCCTTCGTCGAGTTCGCCAACGAGATGGTGCAGCGGGTCCAATCGCTGCGCGTGGCCGATGCTGAACCCACGGTTTGACCCCCTGCTGCTGTCCCGCGTCGAAGACGCCGGGCTCAACGCCAGCGCGCCACCGCAGCAGCGCTGGCTGGACGGCTGGCTGCTGCGGTTCTCGCCGGGGAAGGCCAAGCGTGCGCGCTGCGTCAACGCGGTGGCTCCCGGCCGGCTGGCGCTCGACACCAAGCTGGCGCTGTGCGATCAGGTGTTCGCCGAAGCCGCTTTGCCGTTGATCGTGCGCATCACGCCCATGACGCTGCCCGGCGAGCTCGACGCGCTGCTGGCGCAACGCGGCCTGCGCCGATTCGACGACACCCGCGTGATGCTGCTGCCCGAACTGTCTGGCGTCGAAGCGCCGCACCCGCCACCAAATCTGGCGCTGCATTCGGTCGGCCTGGAGCCGTTCGCGCAACGGGTCGGGGCACTGCGCGGTTCACCGCTGGCCCAGCGCCAGGCCCATGGCCAGCGGCTTGTGAATTCACCGGTGCCGTTCTTTGCCTTCGAGTTGCATTCCGATGGAACGCTGGTCAGCTGCGGCCAGATGGCGCTGGAGGCCGATCTGGTGGGCTTGTACGACATCTATACCGCGCCCGCCGCGCGCGGTTGCGGCCACGCCCAACTGCTGTGCCGGCACCTGCTGGCCCTGGCCCGCAAGCGGGGCGCGCGCCACGCCTACCTGCAGGTCGAAGGCGACAACACGCCCGCGCGGTCGATCTACCACCGGCTGGGATTTGCGGACGCCTACGGTTACCACTACCGCACTCGCGATCCTGCCGCTGCCTGACGCACCAGCCTGGCCAGCGGGTGGGCGCGCGACACGGACGGGTCATAAGTCACGCTAGTGCACTCGGCAAGGCCTCACACGCCCGACCACGGGGTTGATGTCGAGCGGATGCCGGCTCAAAGTCATGGATGTCCAGAACACCTCCATCCGCGCATCCCAGAAAGATCCCCATGACCGTGAACTCCCTTTTCAGACCCTGGACCGGCGCCGCGCTCCTCGCACTGGTTGCTCTGCTGAACGCCTGCGGCGGCGGGGGCGGCTCCAGTTCGGTGTTCACGCCACCGCTGGCGGCCACCGGCACGGTCCAGGGCGGTGTGCTCGACGCCAGCACCGGCGCGCCAATTGCCGGCGCCAGCGTGCAAGCCGGCAGCCTGTCGGCCACCAGCGCCGCCGACGGCAAGTTCACGCTCACCGCCATCGAGGCACCGGCGCGGGTTGTGCTGACGGTCAAGGCGGCCAACTACAACGTCAGCACCGTCATCGCGTACATCACGCCCAACACCACCACGACGGTGTCGACCCCGCTGCTGCGCCTGGGCAACACAGCACCGATCGACCTGGCGACCGGCGGCACGGTCACCGTGCCAGCGTCGCCCGGCCAGGTTGTCATCCCCGCCAACGGGCCCAGTTGCACCGGCAGCGCCATCGTCAGCATCACGCCCATCAATGGCGCGTTGAACCCCGGATTCCTGCCCGGCGACTTCACGGTTGGCGGCAGCACGGTGCCGCTTGAAAGCTTCGGCGCGGTCACGCTCAGCATCAACTACGCCAACGGCACGCCGGTGCCGCTGTCCGCGTGCGCGGCGGTCACGATCCGGATCCCGGTCTCCACCCGCTCCGCCACGCTGCCGACCGTGCTGCCGCTGTACTACCTTGACCTTGCCACCGGCCAGTGGGTGCGCGAAGGCAACGCCACGCTGAACGGCACGGCACCGAACCAGTACTACGAGGCCAGCGTGTCACGCGCCGGCACCTGGGGTGTGGATCAAGCTTACGAAACCGTCAACGCCACAGGCTGCGTGACCGACCAGGCGGGCGCCCGCGTGACCGCCGCGCGCGTCATCGCCGACGGTATCGACTACACCGGCAGCACCTCGGTGGCCACCGACAGCGCGGGCAACTTTGCCTTGCCGATGAAGAAGTCAGCGCGCGCCGCCATCACGGCACGCAGCGGCGGCAAGACGTCCAATTCGGTGGCCGTCGGCCCGAGCGCGACCAACCTCGCCGCCGGCATCGGCTGCCTGGTGCTGACCGACCAGGCCAACAACGTGACGATCAGGCTGACCTTTGGCGAAAACCCCAACGATGTCGATTCGCATTTGCTCACGCCCAGCGGCGACCACATCTACTTCACCAACAAGGGCGACCTGAGCGCCGCGCCGTTCGCCAACCTCGATGTGGACGACGTCGACAGCTTCGGGCCCGAGATCATCACCGTGCGCAGGCTGCAGGTCGGCACTTACACGTATGTGGTGAACAACTTCTCGGGCACCTTCGGGCCCGGGCTGACCGGGTCTCCGACGCGGGTCGAACTCAACATCGGCGGCGACACCACGGCCTACGCACCGCCTGCGGGCGAAGGAACGTCCCTCTGGTGGACGGTGTTCACGCTCACGGTCAACGCACAGTGCGGCATCACGGTGGCGACGGTGAACACTTGGTCGGCAGGCCAGCCGCCGATCCCCCTGCCCAGCGGCGCAACGACGTACTGCACCGCACCGTAGCCCCGCCTGCCCCAGCGGCCCGCCCTTCACAAGGCGGGCCGTTTCTACGTTTCTATATTTACTCCGGCTCAGAGCCCCAAGCCTTCGTCCAGCCCGAGGTGCAGGTTCATCGCCTGCACGGCCGCACCGCTGGCGCCTTTGCCGAGGTTGTCCAGCCGGGCCATCAGCAGCGCCTGCGTCTCGTTGGCAAACACGAAGACCTCGACCCGGTTCGTGTCGTTGCAGCCCTGCACATCGAAGAAGCCTTGTTCCAGCGTGGCGACATCGCGCAGCGGCATCACGCGAACGAACCGCTCCCCCGCGTAGCGCGCTTCGAACGCCGCATGCAAATCAGCGCCTGTCGTGCCCGGTTTGAGCTGCGCCAACTGCAACGGCACGCTGACCACCAAACCCTTGTAGAACTTCCCCACGATCGGCATGAACACCGGCGGCGACACCAGCCCCGAGTGAACCGTCATTTCAGGAATGTGCTTGTGCGACAGCGCCAACCCGTACGGCCGCGGTGAGTCCAAACCGGGCTCCGGCCCCGACTGGTATTGCTCGATCATCTTCTTGCCGCCACCGGAGTAACCGGTGATCGACGTCGCGCTCAAGCCCAGCGCGGCCGGCACCAGGCCCGCATCCACCAGCGGACGCAGCAACAAAATGAATCCTGTTGCATGGCAGCCCGGGTTCGAGATGCGCTTGGCGGCGCGGATCCGGCCGCGTTGTTCGGCGCAGAGTTCGGGCAAACCGAACGCCCATCCTGCCGCAGTGCGGTGCGCCGTGCTGGCGTCGATCAAGCACGTGCCAGCGCTGCTGACCAAGGCCGCGGCCTCCCGGGCCGCGGCGTCCGGCAAACACAAGAACGCCACGTCCGCGGCATTCAGCAAGCGCGCCCGTTCGCCGGCGTCCTTGCGCTTGTCGGCGCCAATGCGCAGCACCTCGATGTCTTGGCGCTGCGCGAGATACTCATGGATGCGCAACCCGGTGGTGCCTTCCTGGCCGTCCACGAAAACTCGATAGCCCATGCCCATTCCCCCGTCCTCACACAAGCGCGAGCATAAGCGAGCGCGATGACCGTTGCCGAATGCGCCGATCCGAGAATCCTGCTGCTGCCCGGGTGGCTCGACTCCGACCCGGACCACTGGCAAAGCCATTGGGAACGTCGGCATGGATACCGGCGCGTCGAGCAGAACGACTGGCTCTGGCCGCGCCGTGGCGATTGGATGGCGCGCCTGGACGAAGTGATTCTTGAGCCCGCAAACGCTGCCGTGCTGGTGGCGCACAGCCTGGGCTGCCATCTCGTGGCGGCCTGGGCCGCGCATTCGCGCCACACCGCGCGGGTGAAGGCGGCGCTGCTGGTGGCACCACCCGACACCGAGCGTATCGACATGCCGCCCAACCTCTTCACATGGCGCCCGATCGTGCGCCGCCGCCTGCCGTTTGCCAGCCGCGTGATCACCAGCGACGACGACCCGTTCTGCAGCGCGGAACGCAGCGCGGCCATGGCCGCCGACTGGGGCGGTGCACTGACGACCGTGGGCCCGCGCGGGCACATCAACTCGGCCTCCGGCCTCGGAGACTGGCCTGAGGGGCATGCCCTGATGCACAGGCTGATCGCAGGCCCGACCTGATCGCCGACAATCGTTTCATGGTCACCAAAAAACCCAAAGGCCTGGGCCTCGGACTCGAAGCCTTGCTCGGACCGCGCGTCAAGGAAGCCGGCGACGCCGACGGCCGCGCGCTGAACGGGGCACCGCACAGCCTCAGGCTCACGCAACTGCAAACCGGCAAGTACCAACCGCGCACGCGCATGGACGAAGGCTCGCTCTACGAGCTGGCCGAGAGCATCAAGGCGCAGGGCATCATGCAGCCCATCCTGGTGCGGCCGATCGGGCCTGGCCGCTACGAAATCATCGCCGGCGAACGCCGCGCACGCGCCGCGCGCCTGGCCGGGCTGGACGAAGTTCCGGTGCTGGTCAAAGAGGTGCCCGACGAAGCGGCTGCGGCGATGTCGCTGATCGAGAACATCCAGCGCGAGGACCTCAACCCGCTCGAAGAAGCGCAGGGCCTGAAGCGCCTGACCGACGAATTCGGCCTCACGCATGAGCAGGCCGCGCAGGCCGTGGGCCGTTCGCGCAGCGCGGCCAGCAACCTTTTGCGGCTGCTCAACCTGACCGAGCCGGTCCAGCAGATGCTCATGGCCGGCGACATCGACATGGGCCACGCGCGCGCGTTGCTGCCACTCGATGGTGCGCAGCAAATCCTCAGCGCCCATCAGATCGTCGGCAAGAAACTCAGCGTTCGCGAGGCCGAGCGGCTGGTGGCCCGCGCGACAAACCACGCCGGCAAGCCAACACCGCCGCTGCGCGTCAAGGCCGACAAGCCGCGCGATCTGCTGCGCATCGAACAGGAGTTGTCCGATGCGCTCACCGCGCAGGTCGAGATTCGGGTGAAGAAGCGCACAAAGCGTGGCGAGCAGGGCGAGATCGCGATCCAGTTCACCAGCCTGGACGAGCTCAACGGCGTGCTTGAAAAGCTGGGCTTGCGCAGCGCCTGAGCAAAACGGCGCGATTTCGTCGCAGCCAGCGACGCCACCGTCAGACGGCTTCGCCCATTCAAGTCCGCGCGGGTTTACAGTGGCGTCATGCGATGTTCGAAGCGCGTTCAATCCGCCCGCATGACGGGCTTATCCTCTCGCGGTAGGATTTGCTGCGGAACTTTGCACGCGAGCAGCGGCTCTTTCGTCAGCGGTGATTCAACCGCGCAACGGGTCGGCACGTTGTTTGCTCACAATCCGGCACCGGGGCTCGCACGGGAACTGACCGCCAAAAGGCCTGGTTCTCGTTGGATCGGCAGAGACCGGATGCGTCATAGTTGATTTCATGAATTGCTGATTGACACGGAAAGCTCTGATGAAGCCCGCAGGACTTCATCAGAACTTCCCTCTCGCAGGGCCTTGTGTCCCGAGGCCTTGTGGTTTCCCAGTCTAGGAGATCAGCATGGACGTGATCAGCAACTTCGCCGCGCGATTCGAGCGCACCCGTGAAGAAGAGCTCTCGCTGGAGGACTACCTCGCCGAGTGCAAGCGCAACCCGGTGGCGTACGCCACCGCCGCCGAGCGCATGCTCAAGGCGATCGGCGAGCCGCAAAGCATCGACACGCGCAACGAGCCGCGCCTGTCGCGCCTGTTCGCCAACAAGGTCATCAAGATCTACCCGGCATTCGCCGAGTTCTACGGCATGGAGGACTCCATCGAACAGGTGGTGAGCTACTTCCGCCATGCGGCCCAGGGGCTGGAAGAGAAGAAACAGATCCTCTACCTGCTCGGCCCGGTGGGCGGCGGCAAGTCGTCGATCGCCGAGCGGCTCAAGCAATTGATGCAGGACGTTCCCTTCTATGCCATCAAGGGCTCGCCGGTCAACGAATCACCGCTGGGCTTGTTCGACGCGGCCGAAGACGGCCCCATTCTCGAAAAGGAATACGGCATCCCGGTTCGCTACCTGCACCGAATCCTGTCGCCCTGGGCCGTGAAACGCCTGGAAGAATTCGGCGGCGACATCCGCAAGTTCAAGATCGTCAAGCGCTTCCCCTCGGTGCTCAAGCAAGTCGGCATCGCCAAGACCGAGCCGGGCGACGAGAACAACCAGGACATCTCCAGCCTGGTCGGCAAGGTCGACATCCGCAAGCTCGAAACCTTTGCGCAAGACGACCCCGACGCCTACAGCTTCTCCGGCGGCCTGTGCCTGGCCAACCAGGGCTTGCTGGAATTCGTCGAGATGTTCAAGGCGCCGATCAAGGTGCTGCACCCGCTGCTGACGGCGACACAGGAAAGCAACTTCAAGGGCACCGAAGGCTTCGGCGCCATTCCGTTCGACGGCATCGTTCTGGCCCACAGCAACGAAAGCGAATGGAAGGCCTTCCGCAACAACAAGAACAACGAAGCCTTCCTGGACCGGATCTACATCGTCAAGGTGCCGTACTGCCTGCGCGTCAGTGAAGAGATCAAGATCTACGAAAAGCTGTTGCGCGGCTCGTCGCTGGCCAAGGCCACCTGCGCCCCGGGCACGCTGAAGATGATGTCGCAGTTCGCCACGCTGACGCGGCTGAAGGAGCCCGAGAATTCGAGCCTGTACTCCAAGATGCTGGTGTACGACGGCGAAAACCTGAAGGACACCGACCCGCGCGCCAAGAGCTTCCAGGAGTACCGCGACTACGCCGGTGTCGACGAGGGCATGAGCGGCGTCTCCACCCGCTTTGCGTTCAAGATCATCTCCAAGGTCTTCAACTTCGACAGCACCGAAATCGCCGCCAACCCGGTCCACCTGATGTACGTGCTGGAGCAGCAGATCGAGCGCGAGCAGTTCCCCGCCGAGACCGAACAGAAGTACCTGGCCTTCATCAAGGAACACCTGTCGGTGCGCTACGCCGAGTTCATCGGCAAGGAAATCCAGACGGCGTACCTCGAAAGCTACAGCGAGTATGGCCAGAACATCTTCGACCGCTACGTGACCTATGCCGACTACTGGATCCAGGACCACGAGTACCGCGACACCGACACCGGCGAAGTGTTCGACCGCTCGTCTCTGAACGCCGAACTCGAGAAGATCGAAAAGCCGGCGGGCATCAGCAACCCGAAGGACTTCCGCAACGAGATCGTCAACTTCGTGCTGCGCGCGCGTGCCAACAACGCCGGCAACAACCCGACCTGGACCAGCTACGAAAAGCTGCGCACCGTGATCGAGAAGAAGATGTTCTCCAACACCGAGGAGTTGCTGCCGGTCGTGAGTTTCAACGCCAAGGCCAGCGCCGACGAGGCCAAGAAGCACGAAGACTTCGTCACCCGCATGGTCGCCAAGGGCTACACGTCAAAACAAGTGCGGCTGCTGTGCGAGTGGTACCTTCGCGTTCGCAAGAGCAGCTAAGGAACCACCCCATGCAAACGCGCCTGGACTGGTCAAGCGGACGCCGCGGAACTGGCTTCGCCGGGCCGCTGGCGGCGCCCCCCTGGGGGGGAGTGCCGAAGGCGCTCCGGGGGGGGGCCTGATGCAACAGATCATCGATCGACGGCTGGCCGGCAAGAACAAGTCCATCGGCAACCGCGAGCGTTTTCTGCGCCGCCACAAGGAGCAGATTCGCGAGGCGGTGAAACGCGCGGTCGACGGCCGCAGCATCCGCGACATTGCGCAGGGTGAAGACATCCACATTCCCAAACGCGACATCAGTGAGCCCGTGTTCGGCCACGGCCAGGGCGGCAAACGCGAGACGGTGCACCCCGGCAACCAGGACTATGTTCGCGGCGACCGCATCGAGCGCCCCAAAGGCGGCGGCGGCTCGGGCGGTGGCGGCAAGGCCAGCGATTCCGGCGAGGGTGACGACGATTTCGTCTTCCACCTCAGCAAGGAAGAGTTCATGCAGGTCTTCTTCGACGACCTCGCGTTGCCCAACCTGACACGCACCACGCTGGCCGAAACGCCCGAGTACAAAACCCACCGCGCCGGGTTCTCCAGCGACGGCAACCCGTCCAACCTGCACGTGGTGCGTTCGATGCGTGGGGCCATCGGCCGGCGCATTGCCATCGGCTCGGGGCCGCGGCACGAGTTGCAGTTGCTCGAGGATCGGCTCGACGAGCTCAAGCGCCGGCCCGATCATGCTCATCTGAAGCGCGAGATCGCCGACCTCGAAACTGAAATCGCCGCGCTGCGGGCCCGCATCGGCCGCATTCCGTACCTCGACCCCATCGACCTGCGCTACCGCAGCCGCGTGCGCGTTCCGGTGCCCACGTCGAAAGCGGTGATGTTCTGCCTGATGGACATCTCGGGTTCGATGGACGAGGCCCGCAAGGACTTGTCCAAGCGCTTCTTCATCCTGTTGTACTTGTTCCTGACCCGGCATTACGAGAAGATCGACCTCGTCTTCATCCGCCACCACACGCAGGCGCAAGAAGTGGACGAGCAGAACTTCTTTCACGCCACGGAAACCGGCGGCACGGTGGTCTCCAGCGCGCTGGTGCTGATGGAAGAAATCGCGCGCGCGCGCTACCCCACCGCCGAGTGGAACATCTATGGCGCGCAGGCCAGCGATGGCGACAACTGGCACCACGACAGCGGCCGTTGCCGCGAACTGCTGGCCGACAAGATCTTGCCGATGTGCCGCTACTTTGCCTATGTGCAGGTGGCCGAGGAAGAACAGAACCTGTGGGATGAATACGCCCAGCTGGCCGAACTGACCAAGGTGTTTGCGATGCGAAAGGTGACCGAGGCAGCGCAGATCTACCCGGTCTTTCGCGAGCTGTTCAAGAAGGAAGGCGCCGCGCCATGACCCGCAACTCCAACGCCATCAGCCCGCCGCTGCCACCGGCCTCCACATTCGACGCGCCGAAAGCGCCCGAGCTCTCGACCCGCCGCGCCATGCGCGCGGCCGACCTGGCGAAGCCGGCTCGCGCCGCTGAGCCCTTGCCGGCCCCGAGCGACTGGTCGTTCGACCTGATCGAGCAGTACCACAGCGTCATTCGCGCCACGGCGCAGCGCTTCGGCCTCGACACCTACCCGAACCAGCTGGAGATCATCACCGCCGAGCAGATGATGGACGCCTACGCGTCGGTCGGCATGCCGGTGAACTATCGCCACTGGAGTTATGGCAAGGAGTTCATTTCCACCGAAAAGAACTACAAGCGCGGCCACATGGGCTTGGCGTATGAAATCGTCATCAACTCCAACCCCTGCATCAGCTACCTGATGGAAGAAAACACGATGGCCATGCAGGCCCTCGTGATCGCGCATGCGGCGTACGGACACAACAGCTTCTTCAAGGGCAACTACCTGTTCCGCATGTGGACCGACGCGGCGTCCATCATCGACTACCTCGTCTACGCGCGAAACTACGTGACCAGCTGCGAAGAGCAGCACGGCCTGGAAGCGGTGGAAAAGCTGCTCGACAGCTGCCATGCGCTGATGAACCATGGCGTGGACCGCTACCGCCGGCCGAACCGCAAGTCGCTGGCCCAGGAACTGGCCGCCCGCAAGGACCGCGCGGCCTACGCCCAGCAGCAGGTCAACGACATGTGGCGCACCCTGCCGCGCAAAACCGGCAAGGCGGCCGATGAAGCCGCAGCCAAGCGCTTCCCGGAGGAGCCGCAGGAGAACCTGCTGTATTTCGTCGAAAAACACGCGCCGCTGCTCGAGCCCTGGCAACGCGAGATCGTGCGCATCGTGCGCAAGGTGGCACAGTATTTTTATCCACAGCGGCAGACCCAGGTCATGAATGAAGGCTGGGCCACGTTCTGGCACCACCACCTGCTCAACACCATGTATGACGACGGCCAGTTGAGCGACGGCGTGATGATCGAGTGGCTCAAGTCGCACACCAACGTGGTGTACCAGCCCCCGGTGGGCCACAAGGCCTACAGCGGCATCAACCCCTATGCGCTGGGCTTTGCGATGTACACCGACATCAAGCGCATCTGCGAGCACCCCACCGATGAAGACCGGCAGTGGTTCCCCGAGATGGCGGGCGCCGACTGGCTCGAGACCTTCGACCAGGCGATGCGCAACTTCAAGGATGAAAGCTTCATTGGCCAATACCTGTCGCCCCACCTGATGCGCGAGATGCGCCTGTTCGCCATCAACGACGACGAGAAGGAAAAGGAACTCGAAGTCTCCGCCATTCACGACGAGGCCGGTTACCGCCGCTTGCGCGAATCGCTGAGCCGCCAGTACGACCTGGGCAGCCGCGAACCGAACATCCAGGTCTGGAGCGTGAACCTGCGCGGCGATCGTTCGCTCACCTTGCGCCACACCCAGCACAATGCGCGTCCGTTGCACGACAGCGGCCAGGAAGTGCTCAAGCACGTGGCTCGCTTGTGGGGTTTTGGGGTGCACCTGGAAAGCATGAACGCGGCCGGTGACGTGGCAACGCGCTGGTCGGTGCCGGCACCCCCGCAAGACGCTTCCTGAGCCACTCGCGCGGGTGGCCAGCCACCGCGGCGCCGGGGGAAAAGCCGCGCATCACCGGCGCGACGCGCGGCGTGGAATTTGTCGCACAGCACGGGCATCCCGCCTCGTCTTGACTGTCCTGCAGCAGCGGGCCTGCGCCAATCACGATCGACTCCGGACGGAAATCGCCATGCAGCAACAACGCCTTGCATTCGCGCGGGTGCCGAGATGAGCTCGGTGACAGGCGAACCCGTCGACCTCGGCGCCCTGTCCGCGTGGGCGCCGCAGCTGGCCGAGGCTTTTGTCTCGCTGGCCAGTGACATCGCGTTGGTGCTCGACGCCGATGGCATCGTCCTGAACGTCGCGCAGGGCGGCGCCGCCCCGCTCGCGCCCGCCGCTCATGAATGGATCGGCCGCGCCTGGGTCGATACCGTCACCGGAGACACGCGCGCCAAGGTCAATGCGTTGCTCAAGGATGAGGCGTCCACCGGCATGGCGCGGCGGCGCGAGCTCAACCATCCGTCGTCGACCGGCGTCGACATTCCCGTGGCCTACACCGCCCTGCGGCTCGGCCAGCATGGGCCGGTGCTGGTTGTCGGCCGCGGCCTGCGGGCGGTGGCGGCGATCCAGCAGCGCTTCGTCGACGCCCAGCGCGAAATGGAGCGTGGCTACTGGCGCACCCGCCAGTCCGAATCCCGCTACCGCTTGTTGTTCCAGGTGGACACCGACGCCATGCTGGTCGTCGACGCGCAGTCCTTGCACATCCTCGAAGCCAACCAGGCGGCCGCTGGCGTTCGGCTTCGAGCACCGCTCGCGTGGCGCCGTGGAAGAACTGCTGTCCGCGTCGCGCCAGCTCGGGCAGCCGGCCGAGATTCGGGCGCGCCTGAACGGCAAGGTGACCGCCACGCACGTGGCGGCCACACCGTTTCGGGCCGGCGACGAAATGCGGCTGCTGGTGCGCGTGCGTCCGGCACACGCCCCTGAATCCCCGGCCGATCGCAGCGCCACGCTGGCGCGGCTGGTCGACGCCGCCAGCGACAGCATCGTCGTCACCGATTCCAGTGGCCGCATCCTCGCCGCGAACCCGGCCTTCCTGAGCCTGGTTCAGGTCGACGCCGAGATCGAAGTCAAAGGGCGTTCGCTGCCGGACTGGATGGTGGGTTCCGAGTTGCTCGACGAGCTGATCCCGCAGGTGCGGCGCCAGGGCATCGCCAGCCGCCGGGCGGCGCAGCTGCGACGGCCCGGCGGCCAGCGCCCCGCGCTGGTGGAGATCTCGGCCACTTGCTGACCGAAAGCGATCAGGAATGCATCGGCTTCACGATCCATGGGCCGGTTCCAACCGCGCCGGCCGCCACTGCCGAGCCGCGTGAATTGCTGGGTGCCGCGGTCGAGCGGATCGCGGCCCGGCTGGGCCACTTGTCGCTGCCCGACGTGCTGCGCGAGGTCGCTGCCCTGGTGGAGCGCCAGGCCATCGAATCCACCCTCCGACGCTGTGACGGCGACGCGGCAACCGCCGGCGCCTTGGGAGTCAGCGCGGCCAGCCTGCGCCGGCGCCGCCTCGCAGGCCAGGGCCGCGAGACGCCCGCCGCGGCGGTGCCAGACGAGCCCGCATGAGTTCCGGCCCCGCCTTCGGCCAGGCCGATCTCACCCACTGCGAACGTGAGCTGATTCACCTCGCGGGCTCGGTGCAGCCTTACGGCTTGTTGCTCGCGCTGCGTGAGCCGCAACTGCGCATCGTGCAGATCAGCGCCAATGCCCAGGCCTTGCTCAGCGCCTCGGCACTGGAGTTGCTCAACCAACGGGTGGCCGAACTCGAACCCGCCGAGGCCGCTCGCTTCACGGTCGAGACGGTCGACGTCGACAGCGCCCGGTTGATCGAGATGCTGGGCAGCGCGGTCGAGCGCTTGAGCACCAGTTCGACGATCGGCATCCTCGCCGACGCCGTCGTCCGCTGCCTGCGCGACATGATCGGCTACGACCGTGTCATGGTCTACAAGTTCGACCCCGATGGGCACGGCAAGATCATCGCCGAGGCGCGCGCGCTGTACCTGCGCAACCGGCTGCGCGTGCTGGTCGACCTGCACAGCGAAGCCGCCCTGCGGGTGCCGCGCCTGGCGCCCGGTTCGGGCCAGGATCTGGACATGTCCATGTGCCACCTGCGCAGCATGTCGCTGGTGCGCGAGGGGAAGCTCTGGGGGCTGATCGCCTGCCACCACTACACGCCGCGCAACCTGCGCCTTGCCGTGCGCGCCGCGTGCGACCTGCTGGCCGAAGTGGTGGCCACGCGCATCGCGGCGATCGAAAACTACACCCACGCGCAAGTGGCGATTCAGGTGCGCCGGCTGGAGCAGCGGCTGATCGAGGCCACGTCCACCGAAGGCGACTGGCGGCTGGCCCTGTTTCGAAACCCCCGCACCCTGCTGCAGCCGCTCGACGCCACCGCGGCGGCGCTGTTCTACGACGGCGAGGTGCTGACCTCCGGCGAGGCTCCTTCCACGCCGGAATTGCGCGCGCTGATGCAATGGATCGATGCGCATGAATTCGACGGGCTGTTCAGTTGCTCGTCGGTGGCACGCGCCAACCTGGCGCTGCAATCCCTCACGCCCACCGCCAGCGGCGTGCTCGCGGTCAAGCTGTCGGCGTCACGTCCGGGATACCTGATGTGGTTCCGCAAGGAGCAACTGCTCAGCGTCACCTGGGGCGGTGACCCGACCAAGCCCGTCGTCGGCAACGACCCGCTGGAGCTGTCGCCACGCCGGTCGTTCGCAGCGTGGTCGGAAATTGTGCGCGGCACCGCGCTGCCCTGGTCCAGCAGCGAAGTCTCGCTGGCGCGCGCGTTCGGTGCGTCGCTGACCGACATCGTGGTCCAGATCAACGCCGTGCGGCTGCTGATCGCCGAGCATCAGCTGACGCAGATTCGCGGCGCGGTGGCCACCTCCCGGCAGCCGGTGGTGATTGCCGACGCGAACCAGCGCGCGCTGTTCGCCAACGACGCCTTCTACACCCTGGCCCGCCGCACCCCGCAGGGCCGGCCCGAACTTGGCGAGCTCGCCGAACTGTTCACCGAACCCGCGCAGGCGCGCCGCCGGCTCATGGCGCTGGCGCGGGAGCGCAGCCCCGGCGCGGCGAACTCGCGCTGGCGCTGGACGCCGGCGCGCACCTGCCGGTGACCGTGCGCGCGGAGCTTGTTCCTTCGCGTGATGGGTCGGCGATGGGCTTCTTCCTGATCCTGGAAGACCCGACCGAAAGCCAACGCGCAGCAGCCGCGCGCCGCCAGTTGGAGCAGTCGTTGTCAGAAGCGAGCCGCGATCAATTGATCGCCAATGCGCAAGCGCGCGGCAGGCAGGCGCCCGACGATCTGATCAGCGCCATCCTCGCCAACGCCAGCCTGGCGGCGATGGACATCGCCGATGGTGGCGCCACCCTGGTGGTGGCGACTTTGCTCGAAGAACTCGAAGCGTCCACCAGGCGTGCCGCGGCGCTCAACGAGCGGGTTCGCACCTTCAACGCGCCGCGCTGAGGTCCGGCGTGTGCAGCCCGGGTGCCTCGGTCAGTTCGCTGAACAGCCGTTGGTGCATCTGGAAGGCCAGAATCGCCTCGGCCACGATGGCCGCCGCCTCGGCGGCGGCATCGGTGTCGCTGTCGCTGTCGACCACACGCGCCAGGCCGGCACGAAATTCGCCCACGCGCGCAGCGACATCGGCCGGGCCGCCAAAGTCGTAAAAGCGTGTGCCACGCAGATCGGCCAGGCCCAGGCTGCTGGCCACGATGCGGCTGAGTATCTGGCCGCCGCTCAAGTCGCCGAGATAGCGCACATACGCATGCGCCACCAGGTGGATCGGGCGGTTCGCGGCCAGCCGGTTCAGGTGAATGGCGTAGTCGAGCGCCGCTCGCCGCAGCGGGATGTCGCCCTGCCAGCCCGGGCCGTGAAGCACGCGCAAATCATCCGCCAGCGCCTGGCGCCGAAACAAGGCCGGAAAGTACACCGCTGAAACGCCGCGCTGTCCCGCCTGCGTTTGCAGCGCAAGTTCCAGTGCCTCGTAGATGGCGTGGAGGTTGCGCAACAACGCGCAGTAGGGCGCGCACTTCATCTCGCCGCGCAGCAGCGACACCATCAGCGCGCTGCGCTCCAGTTCCGTGTGCAGCGCGCGGGTTTGCGCTTTC
This sequence comes from Methylibium sp., assembly GCA_031415135.1. Taxonomy (GTDB): domain Bacteria; phylum Pseudomonadota; class Gammaproteobacteria; order Burkholderiales; family Burkholderiaceae_C; genus LGRD01. Next base: position 14,855 of record JANORB010000256.1, on the reverse strand, counting down.
AGGTCTTCGGCCAGGTTCAGGCGCACCGCGTGGCCCCCGCCCTGGCCGCACGATCGAGCGGGCTACAGCGCAAAGATCTTCCCTGGGTTCATGATGTTCTTCGGGTCCAGCGCGCGCTTGAGCGTGCGCATCATCGCCACCGCGCCGGCGCCGGCCTCGTCGATCAGGAAACCCTGCTTGTGCAGGCCGATGCCGTGCTCACCGGTGCAGGTGCCCTGCATGCCCAGCGCGCGCTGCACCAGCGTGTGGTTCAGGCGCTCGGCGGTCTCGCGCTCGGCCGCAATGGCCGGGTCGATCAGGTAGGCGATGTGGAAGTTGCCGTCGCCCACATGGCCCACCAGGTAGTGCGCGATGCCGGCCTGTTCGGCCTCGGCCAGCGCCAGCGTCACGCACTCGGCCAGGCGCGAGATCGGCACGCAGGTGTCGGTGGTCACCGTGCGGCAGCCGGGCTTCATCTGCAGCCCGGCAAAGTAGGCATGGTGGCGCGCGGTCCACAGCCGGGTGCGCTCTTCGGGCGTGGTGGCCCATTGAAAATCCTCGCCGCCGAACTCGCTGGCGATCTCCTGCACGGTGGCCGCCTGTTCCTGCACGCTGGCCGCGCTGCCGTGGAACTCCATCAACAGCATCGGCCGCTCGGTCAGGCTGAGCTTGTCGTGCGCATTCACCGCCCGCACCGCGTTCGCATCGAGCAGCTCGCAGCGCGCAATCGGCACGCCCATCTGGATGACCTGGATCGTGGTGTTGACCGCCGCGCCGACATCGGGGAAGTGGCACACCGCCGCCGACACCGCCTCGGGCAGCGGATACAGCTTGAGGGTGATCTCGGTCATCACGCCCAAGGTGCCTTCGCTGCCGACGAACAGCCGCGTCAGGTCGTAGCCGGCGCTGGACTTGCGCGCCCGCGTGCCGGTGTGGATGACCTCGCCCTGCGCGGTGACGACCGTCAGCGCCAGCACGTTGTCGCGCATCGTGCCGTAGCGCACCGCGTTGGTCCCGCTGGCGCGCGTGGCCGACATGCCGCCCAGCGACGCGTCGGCGCCCGGGTCGATCGGGAAAAACAGGCCCTGGTCCCTGATCTCGCGGTTGAGCTGGTTGCGGGTGACACCGGCCTGCACCGTCACCGTCAGGTCTTCGGCATTGACGCGCAGGATGTTGTTCATGCGCGCCAGGTCGATGCTGACGCCGCCTTGCACCGCCAGCAGGTGGCCTTCGAGCGACGAGCCGACGCCGAACGGGATCACCGGCACGGCATGCTGGTCGGCCAGCCGCACGACGAACGCCACGTCTTCGGTGGATTCGGCGAACACCACCACCTCGGGCGGCGGCACATCGAACGGCGACTCGTCGCGGCCGTGCTGCTCACGCACCGCCAACGCCGTGGAACAGCGCGAACCGAAGTGTTCCTTCAACGCCTCCAGCATGGCCGCAGGCACCGGTCGCGGGTCAAAGGTGGGAAGGACGTGGACGGGGATCGGTGCGTTCATCGTGGAACTCCCTGCAGGCCGGGCAACACGCCCTCAAGTGCATTCTAGGAGGCTGTCGGGCTACCATGCGCGCCATGGCCAATCGACTCACACAAATCGCGACCCGCACCGGTGACGACGGCAGCACCGGCCTGGGTGACGGCAGCCGCGTCCCCAAGGACCATCTGCGCGTGATCGCCATGGGCGATGTCGACGAGCTCAACTCCAGCCTGGGTGTGCTGCTCGCCGAACCCTTGCCGGCCGAGGTGCGCGAATTGCTGGTCGTGATCCAGCATGAGCTGTTCAACCTGGGCGGCGAGTTGTCGATCCCCGGCTACGAGTTGCTCAAGATGGACGCGGTGCTGCGGCTCGACGAAGCGCTGGCCCACCACAACGCGGTGTTGCCGCGCCTGAAGGAATTCATTCTGCCCGCGGGCACCCGCAGTGCCGCGCTGGCGCATGTCGGCCGCACCGTGGCGCGGCGCGCCGAACGCGCGGTGGTCGCACTGGCCCACCATGAAACGGTGCGGCCCGAGCCACGCCAGTACCTGAATCGCCTGAGCGACCTGCTGTTCGTGCTGGCCCGGGTTCTCAACCGCGCCAACCTCGACGGGCTGGGCGGCGACGACGTCTACTGGAAGAGCGAACGGCTGGCGCGCGACCCGACCTGAAGGCGGGGCACGCGACCGCCCGCCAGGGCTGTCGCGTGCGCGGCTGAAAGTTGGGTTCGAAGGACGCGCACGGGTTTCAAGCTCGCCCGCGCCGTGGCTTGAATTTCGGCGGTGGCACGAATTTCCAGTCGACGTTGGCAATTCAGTGGGCCACGGCCGCATCGACCCGCCGCGCCTTCACCGCGCCGCTGAGCAGCTCCAGCACCTCCAGCGAATGCTCCCAGCCGATGCACGCGTCGGTGATGCTCTGCCCATAGGCCAGCCTGCCCGGGTCGTCCTTGCCCGCACTGAACTTCTGCGCCCCGGCAACGAGGTGGCTCTCCACCATCACGCCGAAGATGCAGTGGCTGCCAGCCTTCAGCTGCTCACCCACATCACGGGCCACGTCGACCTGGCGCTCGTGCTGCTTGCTGCTGTTGGCATGGCTGCAATCGACCATCAGGGTGCAGGCCAGCTTGGCGGCCTCGATCTCCTTGCAGGCCGCGGCCACATGCGCGGCGTCGTAGTTCGGTGTCTTGCCGCCGCGCAGGATGACATGGCAGTCCGGGTTGCCCTTGGTCTCGACGATGGCGACCTGGCCGTTCTTGTGCACCGACAGAAAGTGGTGCGGCCGCGCCGCCGCCTGAATCGCGTCGATGGCGATCCGGATGTTGCCGTCGGTGCCGTTCTTGAAGCCGATCGGCGCACTCAGGCCCGAGGCCAGCTCGCGATGCACCTGGCTCTCGGTGGTGCGCGCGCCGATCGCGCCCCAGGCGATCAGGTCGCCCAGGTACTGGGGCGAAATCACGTCCAGGAACTCGCTGCCCGCAGGCATGCCCAGCCGGTTGATCTCCAGCAGCAACTGGCGGCCCATGCGCAGGCCCTCGTCGATGCGGTAACTCTCGTCCAGGTACGGGTCGTTGATGAGGCCCTTCCAGCCCACCGTGGTGCGCGGCTTTTCGAAGTACACGCGCATCACGATCTCCAGCGTGTCCTTGTGCTTGTCGCGCTGCAGCTTCAGCTTGCGCGCGTATTCCAGCGCCGCGGCCGGGTCGTGGATCGAGCACGGTCCCATGATGACCAGCAGCCGGTCGTCCTGGCGCTGCATGATGCGGCGAATGGCGGCGCGGGTGTCGGCGATCAAGCCTTCCACCGGCGTGCCGGCAATCGGAAAGAAGCGGATCAGGTGCTCGGGCGGCGGCAGCGGCGTCACGTCGACGATCCTTTCGTCGTCGGTGCGGCTGGTGCGTTCGATGGAGCCATAGCGGCCCTCGCCGGCGGTGCTGGAACTTGATGGCATGGCGGTCAACTCCTGTCGGGTTTGTGATGGCTGTGCACAGGACAAAAAAAACCGCCGGGGGGGTGCCCGGCGGTTTGTCGAAGAACTTGTGCGCTTGATGTGTGCCTACGCGCTTGTCTCTCCGGCCGCCGAGCGGTGCGAGAACCAGAAGTACGCAAAAAGGAACGCACGAGAGAACATGGCGCGCAATGTAGCACAGGGCCCGGGCGCCGGGCGCAGCCCGCTGTCGCGTTCGGCGGCGTAAGCTGTCCGGCGCAGCGGCGGCGCGCAGCTCGCGGCCGGCGCATGCGCGTCTTGGTCATAACAAGGAGAACCAGCGATGACAGCCCCTCATGAAGCGCTCCAGCGTGAACGGATCGACGCCGTGCTGGCCCTTGCCGCCGCCCGGCTCCAGGCGTCCCAGCGTCCGCTGATCGAGGCCTTCGGGCGCGAGTACTTCCGCCGCCTCGACACCGAGGACCTGGCCGCGCGCACGCCCGAAGACCTGCTCGGCGCCCTGTTGTCGCACTGGCAGTTCGGCGCCCGGCGCCAGCCCGGCCAGACGCTGGTGCGGGTGCTGAGCCCGGCGGTGGCCGAGAACGGCTGGGCCTCGCGCCATTCGGTGATCGACATCGTCAACGACGACATGCCCTTCCTGGTCGACACCACCACGATGGAGATCAACCGCCAGGGCCCCACGCTGCACCTGATCGTGCACCCGATCTACGCCGTGGAGCGCGACGCCCAGGGCCAGCTGCTGTCGATTCGCCCGCGCGGCGAGCTGCCCGATGCAGCCGGCAGCCGGCGCGAATCGTGGATGCACATCGAGGTCGACCGCCTGGTCGATGCGCCGCAGCGCGCCGATCTCGCCGCGGGCATCGAGCGGGTGCTGGCCGACGTGCGCGCGGCGGTCGAAGACTGGCAGCCGATGACCGCGCAACTGCGCCAGGCCACCACCGAGCTGCAAGCCGCGCCGGCCGTGCTGCCCGCCAGCCAGATCAAGGAGAGCCTGGCGTTCCTGCACTGGCTGGCCGAGGACCACATGACGCTGCTGGGCTACCGCTGCCACGACCTCGTCTGCGACCAGGGCGAGGACGCGCTGCGGCTGGTGCCCGGCAGCGGCATGGGCCTGCTGCGCGAAACGGCGCAAGAAAAACTCTCGGCCAGCTTCTCGGCGCTGCCTGCAAACGCCCGCGCATTGGCGCGCGCGCCCGTGCCGCCGTTGCTGGTCACCAAGGCCAACACCCGCGCCACCGTGCACCGGCCCGGCTACACCGACTACGTGGGCATCAAACGCTACAACGCCGCCGGCGAAGTGATCGGCGAACACCGCTTCATCGGCCTGTTCACCTCCACCGCGTACAGCGCGCGGGTGTCGGAAACGCCGCTGCTGCGCGGCCGGGTCGAAGCCATCACCAGCCGCGCCGGCCTGCCGCCGGGCGGCCACCTGGCCAAGGCGCTGCACCACATCCTGGAAACCTACCCGCGCGACGACCTGTTCCAGATTTCCGACGACGACCTGTTCGAAACCGCGCTCGGCATCCTCGCCCTGGGCGAGCGCCAGCGCCTGCGCCTGTTCGTCTGCCGCGACCCGTTCGACCGCTTCGTGTCGTGCCTGGTCTACGTGCCGCGCGAGGCCTACTCGACCGACCTGCGCATCAAGTTCCAGCACATCCTGGTGGCGGCGTTCAGCGGCACCAGCGCCGAGTTCGACGTGCAGCTCAGCGACGCCATCCTGGCACGCATCCACTTCACCGTGCGCACCACGCCGGGCCAGGTGCCGGTGGTCGACCGCAAGGAGGTCGAGGCCAAGCTGGCCGCCGCCGCGCGGCGCTGGGACGACGAGCTGCGCGACGCCTTGATCGAAGCCGAGGGCGAAGCCCGCGGGCTGGAGTTGTTCAAGCGCTGGGCCGGCGGCTTCCCGCTCGGCTACCGCGAGCGCGTGAGCGCCCGCGCGGCCGTGCCCGACGTGCTGAAGATCGCCAACCTGTCGCCCGACGCCGCGTTGGCGCTGGCGCTGTACCGGCCGCTGGGCGCCGAGCCCGGCGCGCTGGGCTTCAAGGTCTACCGGCTCGGCGCCGCGGTGGTGCTGTCCGACAGCCTGCCGATGCTCGAACACATGGGCGTGCGCGTGCTCGGCGAGCACAACCACCGCATCGGCGGCCCCGCCGGTGCCGACGGCGTGGCGTCGAGCGACAGCATCTCGCTGCACGACTTCGAACTGCAGGCCACGCTGTCGGACGACATCGAGCCCGAAGCGCTGGCCCGGCTGTTCGAAGACACCTTCGCGCGCGTCTTCCACGGCGAGGTCGAAAACGACGACTTCAACCGCCTGGTGCTGCGCGCCGGCCTGGCCACCGAAGAGATCGTGGTGCTGCGCGCGTATGCCAAGTACCTCAAGCAGATCGGCTTTGCGCTGTCGCAAGCGGCGATCGAGGCCACGCTGTCGGCGCACCCGCGCATCGCGCGCATGCTGGTGGGCCTGTTCAAGCTGCGCTTCGACCCGAAAGCGCACGACGCGCAAGGGGCTGCGGCCCAGGTCAACGGCATCGAAAAGGCGCTCGAAAAGGTCAGCAACCTGCAGGAAGACCGCGTGCTGCGCCAGCTGCTGGCCCTGATCCAGGCCACGCTGCGCACCAACTTCTGGCGCACCGGCGTCGGCCACACGGGCGCGCCCGGCCCGCGCCGAAGTTTTCTCAGCTTCAAGCTCGACTCGGCCAAGGTGCCCGGCCTGCCCGAGCCGCGGCCGCTGTACGAGATCTCCGTTTATTCACCGCGCTTCGAAGGCATTCACCTGCGCGGTGGCAAGGTGGCGCGTGGCGGGCTGCGCTGGTCGGACCGGCCGGAAGACTTTCGCACCGAGGTGCTGGGCCTGGTGAAGGCGCAGATGGTGAAGAACACGGTCATCGTGCCGGTCGGCAGCAAGGGCGGTTTTGTGCTGAAGAAGGCGCCGCCACCAGGGCCCACACCCGCGGACCGTGAGGCCTATCTGAAGGAAGGTGTCGCGTGCTACCAGGACTACCTGCGCGCGCTGCTGGACCTGACCGACAACCTGGTCGGTGGCCAGCCGGTGGCGCCGCCGCAGGTGGTGCGCATCGACGACAACGACCCGTATCTCGTGGTGGCGGCCGACAAGGGCACGGCCACGTTCTCGGACCACGCCAACGCCGTCAGCGCCGAATACGGCCACTGGCTGGGCGACGCCTTCGCCTCGGGTGGCAGCGTGGGCTACGACCACAAGGCCATGGGCATCACCGCGCGCGGCGCCTGGGAAAGCGTGAAGCGCCATTTCCGCGCGCTGGGGCTGGACACGCAGAGCAGCGAATTCAGCGTCGTCGGCGTCGGCGACATGTCGGGCGACGTGTTCGGCAACGGCATGCTGCTATCGCGTCACATCCGGCTGCTCGCGGCCTTCGACCACCGCCACATCTTCATCGACCCCCAGCCCGACACCGCGGCCAGTTTTGCCGAGCGCGAACGCCTGTTCAAGCTGCCGCGCTCGTCGTGGATGGACTACGACCACGCGCTCATCTCGGCCGGCGGCGGCGTGTGGGCGCGCTCCGAAAAATCGATCCCGATCTCGCCGCAGGCGCAGGCCGCACTCGGCATCGCGGTCGACAAACTCACCCCCACCGAACTGCTCAGCGCAATCCTCAAGGCGCCCGCCGACCTGCTCTACAACGGCGGCATCGGCACCTACGTCAAGGCGGGCACCGAGACCCATGCCGACGTCGGCGACCGCGCCAACGACGCGCTGCGCATCAACGGCGCCGAGCTGCGCTGCAAGGTGGTGGCCGAAGGCGGCAACCTGGGGTTCACGCAGCGCGGGCGCATCGAGGCCGCGCTGCTGGGCAACGGCGGCGCGGGTGTGCGCCTCAATACCGACGCGATCGACAACTCGGCCGGCGTCGACACCTCGGACCACGAGGTCAACATCAAGATCCTGCTCGGCCTGGCCATCGGCGACGGCGAGATGACGCTGAAGCAGCGCAACACCCTGCTGCCGAAGATGACCGACGACGTCGCCGCGCTGGTGCTGCGCGACAACTACTTCCAGACCCAGGCGCTGTCGATCGCCGGCCGGCAAGGGGTGTCGCTGATCGACCAGCAGGCGCGCTTCATCCGCTTTCTGGAGCGCGCCGGGCAGCTCAACCGCGGCATCGAATACCTGCCCACCGACGACCAGATCAAGGAGCGCAAGGCGCGCGGAGCGGGCCTGACCAGCCCCGAGATGGCGGTGCTGCTGGCCTACAGCAAGATGTGGTTGTCCGACGAGCTGATGGCCTCCGACCTGCCCGAAGACCCGTGGATCGGCCGCGCCCTGGAGCGCTACTTCCCGGCGCTGCTGGTGGAGAAGTTCGGTGCCTACATTGCGCGCCACCCGCTCAAGCGCGAGATCATCGCCACGCACGTGCTCAACAGCATGGTCAACCGGGTCGGCTCGACCTTCGTGCACCGGCTCAGCGAGGCCACCGGCGCCACGCCGGCGCTGGTGGTGCGCGCCTACCTGGCCACGCGCGAGGTGTTCGGCTACGTGCCGCTGTGGCAGCGCATCGAAGCGCTGGACAACCAGGTGAGCGACGCGGTGCAGGCCGAGATGATCAACGAGCTTGGCCGCCTGGGCACGCGCGCCACCACCTGGTTCCTGCGCTCGCGCCGACTGGCCGAACCGATGGAGCAGGTGGTCAAGCGTTTTGCGCCGGCGGTGGTGGCTTTGCGCGCCCGCCTCGCGTCCGAAGGGCCGACCTCGCCGCGCGCGCTGGCCTGGACCGAAGCCGGTGTTCCCGCGCCGGTCGTGCAGGACGTGCTCTGCGCCGAAGGCCTGTTCGCGGCGCTGGACATTGCCGAGATCGCCGACGCGACCCAGCGCCCGCTCGAAGAAGTGAGCGACGTGCATGCCGGCCTGGGCCAGCGCCTGGGCCTGGCCAGCCTGCGCCGCCAGATCGAGACGCTGGCGGCCGACAACTACTGGCAGACCCTGGCCAAGGTGGCGCTGGGCGACGACCTGGCCGGGCTGCAACGCTCGATCGCCCACGCGGTGGTGAGCCACGGCCAGGGTGCCGCGGCCGAGATGCTGGCGGCGTGGGAGCAGCGCAACCAGATGGCGCTCGACCGGGCCCAGCGCATGCTGGCCGAACTGGCGGATGCCAAGGGCGTCGACCTGGCGATGGTGTCGGTGGCGCTGCGCGAGTTGCGCAACCTGGCGTGAGCTCAAAACCCGGGCCGGCTTGATTCGCCCGCGCGCGTCCGCACATGCATGACTTCGTTGTGCATTGAACGGACGCCGAAATAGCCGGCCCCCATGTCGATCCTGTCGCTGACTTTTGTTTCGACCCTGCTTCATGCCTATGTGGGCTGGCGCCTGCTGCCCGCGCTGGCGGGCCTGGGCTGGGCGCAGGTGGCGCTGGCCGTCACGCTGATCCTGTCGGCTGCGCTGATGCCCTGGGGCCTGCTCGCGCGGCGCGTCCGCTCGAAACCGCTCGCGCAACTGCTCAGCTGGGCCGGCTTGCTGTTCATGGGCCTGTGCTCGTCACTGGTGGTGCTGACCGTGGTGCGCGACCTGGGCCTGTTGCTCGCCCACCTGGTGCTGCTCGTCTTGCCCACGGCGTTCAACCCGCACAGCGTGGCGCTGTGGTCGGCCGCCGGCGTGGCGCTGGCCGCCCTGGCGATCACGCTGATCGGGCTGTGGAACGCACGCCGCACGGCCGCCGTGGTCGTGGTCGAGGTTCCGATCCGCGACCTGCCCGCGAGCCTGCACGGCTTCAGCATCGCGCAGATCAGCGACATCCACATCGGCCCGACGATCCAGCGCGGTTATCTGCAGGCCATCGTCGACGCCGTGAACCGGCTGGGTGTCGACATGGTGGCCGTGACCGGCGACCTGGTGGACGGAACGGTGGACGAGCTTGGCCGCCATGTGGCCCCGCTGGCCGGCCTCAGCTCACGCCACGGCACCTACTTTGTCACCGGCAACCACGAGTACTACTCGGGGGCGCAGGCCTGGATCATCGAGTTGCGGCGCCTGGGTGTGCGGGTGCTGATGAACGAGCATGTGGTGCTGGAGCACGGCGATGCGTCGCTGCTGGTCGCCGGCGTCACCGACTACAGCGCGCACCACTTCGACCCGTCGCACCGGAGCGACCCGCAGGCCTCGTTGCATGCGGCGCCGGAGCATGCGCGCATCCGCGTGCTGCTGGCCCACCAGCCGCGCAGCGCGGCGGCGGCGGCGCTGGCCGGCTTCCACTTGCAGCTGTCGGGCCACACCCACGGGGGCCAGTTCCTGCCGTGGAATTTTCTGGTGCGCCTGCAACAACCGTTCACCGCCGGGCTGCACCGCCTGCAAGACCTGTGGGTCTACACCAGCCGCGGCACCGGCTACTGGGGCCCGCCCAAGCGCTTCGGTGCGCCTTCGGAGATCACCCACCTGCGCTTTGTGAACGCGGTGGCGTAGCGGCTCGACGCGGCCGCGCCCTACTTGCCCAGCCCCCCCAGCCCCATCTGCCTGCCCACGTCGGTGTAGACCCGGGCGCGTTCCTTCATGAATGTGTCCATGCGGTCCGGGCCCACATTGACAAGTTCGAAGCCGCTCCTGGCCGCCAGCTCCTTCATCTCGGGGTCGGCGTTGAGCGCGGCCCACAAGTCGGCCAGGCGCTTGCGCGCTTCCGGCGGCGTGGACTTGGGCACGCCGATGCCGCGGTAGGCGCCGTCGACCCAGTCGACCCCCAGTTCCTTGAAGGTGGGCACATCGGGCATCAAGGGGTGGCGCTGCTCCATCGCCACCGCCAGCGCGCGCACCTTGGTCTTGTTGTTGATGGCGAATGCGGTGTAGGTCATGCCCGCGTCCACGTGGCCGCCCAGCACCGCCATCGTCATGTCGCCGGTGCCTTTGAACGGCACGTAAGTGGTCTTCACACCGAAGGCCTGGTTGAGCCGCTGGTGCGCCGCGTGGTTGGCCGAGTTCAATCCCGAGCCGCCGAGGTTGAGTTTGTCGGGCTGGTCCTTGGCGGCCTTGAGGAAATCGGCAAAGGTTTTCAACGCGCTGGTCTCGGGCACCACCAGCGCATCGGGCGTGTAGTGGAACCAGTACACCGGCGTGATGTCGTCGGTCTTGTACTGCACGTTGCCTTCCATCGGCTGCAGCACGATGTGCGGCAGGTTCACGCCGACGACGTTGACGCCGTCACCCGGCAGCATGTTCATCTGGCTCCACATCAGCCCGCCGCCGGCGCCGGCCTTGTACTGGACGATGGTCTCGATGGCGGGGCACTTCTTCTTCAGCACGCCTTGCTGGTGGCGCGCGGCGATGTCGGACTCGCCTCCGGGTGGGAAGGCCTGCCAGTACATCAGGTTCTTGTCCGGGCAGGGCTGGGCCTGCGCCAGCGGCGCGGCCAGCACGCTGGCGGCCAGGGCAAATGATGCGATCAGGCGGCGGTTCATCGGGGCTCCTCTCGGGGTGTCGTGATGCCTGGATGCTGGCGTCAGTCGCTCTGGCGCACCAGCGGGTTGGCCTGGATGCGCGCGCACACCGCAGCCGTCACCTGGGCCGTGGTGGCCAGGCCGCCGAGGTCGCGCGTGTGCAGCGCGGGGTCGGCGGTCACCGACTCGATGGCCGCCATCACCCGGGCCGCGGCGGCCACCTCGCCCAGGTGCTCCAGCAGCATCACGACCGACCAGAACGTGCCCACCGGGTTGGCCAGGCCCTGGCCCATGATGTCGAATGCCGAGCCGTGGATGGGCTCGAACATCGACGGGTAGCGGCGCTCGGGGTCGATGTTGGCGGTCGGCGCGATCCCCAGGCTGCCCGCGAGCGCGGCGGCCAGATCGCTCAGGATGTCAGCATGCAGGTTGGTGGCCACCAGCGTGTCGAGTGAGGCCGGGCGGTTGACCATGCGCGCGGTGGCGGCGTCGACCAGTTCCTTGTCCCAGGTGACGTCGACAAACTCGGTGGCCACCTGCGCTGCGATTTCGTCCCACATCACCATTGCGTGGCGCTGGGCGTTGGACTTGGTCACCACCGTCAGCAGCTTGCGCGGGCGTGACTGCGCGAGCCTGAAGGCATAACGCAGGATGCGCTCGACACCGGTGCGGGTCATGATGGACACATCGGTGGCCACTTCGATCGGGTGGCCCTGGTGCGCGCGCCCGCCGATGCCGGCGTATTCGCCTTCGGTGTTCTCGCGCACGATGACCCAGTCCAGGTCTTGCGGCCGGCAGCGCTTGAGCGGCGCGTCGATGCCGGGCAGGATGCGCGTCGGCCGCACGTTGGCGTATTGGTCGAAGCCTTGGCAGATCTTCAGGCGCAGGCCCCACAGCGTGATGTGGTCGGGGATGTGCGGGTCGCCGGCCGAACCGAACAGGATGGCGTCCTTGTGGCGCAGCCGGTCCAGGCCGTCGGCCGGCATCATCACGCCGTGGGCGCGGTAGTGGTCGCCGCCCCAGTCGAAGGCCTCGAACTCGAACCTGAACCTGTCGCTCGCCGCAGCCAGCACTTGCATCAACCGCTGGCCGGCGGGCACCACTTCCTTGCCGATACCGTCGCCGGCAATGGTGGCTATCGCGTAGGTCTTCAATGGAACGGGCCTTTCAGGTCGGGGTCGCCTTCAGCGTCGGTTCACTGCCGGGCGCGGCCAGGTGCGCGATCGCGTTGGCATAGTACGCAATGATCTCGGCCGCTTCGGGTGCGGCGCAAAACAGCCCGTTGTCCTCGACGACCAGGTGCCGCAACACCAGCATGCGCAGCCCGACGCCGAACGCGTAGTCCTGATCCTGCCGGGGAATGTACTGGTGCGCGCCACCGGCCTGCAGCCGGGCCATGCGCGCGTGCATCGCCGCCTTCAGTTCCAGCTCGGACCAGCGCCGCTGCGGGGCCTGGACGAACAGCGAGGCGACGAGCGAGACCGGCAACACCGGGACCACCTGCCCGATCTGCGTCATCAGGTGATCGGCCACACGGGTGACCTCGCGCTTGCGATCGTCGTCCGCCAGCTCGGTGAAGCGCACGCCATGCTCGCGGCACCAGGCGCGCATCGACACCGGCGCACCGAAGTTGACGCAGGCGTAGCCGAAGCGGTGGCCGCGGCCATTGAGCACCAGCCACAACTGGCTGGCGCAGAACGACAACAGGGTGGCGAACGCTTTCGCCTTTCCGGGGCGCGGCGCGCCGGGATGGGCCTTCAGGAGTTGGGTGCGGTCTTCCAGCACGCGGTCGTAGTTCAGCCCGACCGGCAAGAACACGATGTCGCGCCGGCCCTCGGCTTCGCGCTCGTCAAAACCCTTGAGCATGTAGTCGAGCAAGCCGAAGCGCGGCGCGCGCAGCTTGCCGTCGATGGTCAGGCCGCCTTCGGGAAACACCGCCTGGGTCACGCCGGCTTCGGTCGCCATCTGCACGTAGCGCGACAACACCACGCGGTACAGCGGATCGCCGGAATTGCGCCGCACGAAAAACGCCCCCATCGCGCGGATCAGCTGTTGCAGGCCCCACACACGCGCCCATTCGCCCACCGCGTACGACAGCGTCACCCGCTCGGCCGCCAGGAACGACACCAGGATGTAGTCCATGTTGCTGCGGTGATTGATCACGAAGACCAGGGTCGACTGGGGTGCGATTCCGCGCAGCACCAAAGGGTCGGCATAGCCGATGCGCACCCTGTACAGCAGCCGTGCGACGGCGCGCGCCACGCTGTAGCCGATGCGGAAATAGATGTAGGCATTGAACGAAGGCACGATCTCGCGCGCATACCGGTCCACCCGGCCCAGCACGGCCGACAAGGCCTCGCCATGGGCGTTGGCATGCGCCACCGCCGCAGCCTGGACCTTCGGATCGTGAAACACCCGGTCGATCAGCGTCTGCCGGCGGGTGAGCTTGAACGACGGCAGCTCGATCGCCAGGCTGGTGCTGACATGCTGAATCATCCGCTGGATGCGGCGGCGCAGAAACCAGCGCATCCCCGGCGCCAGCAGCAATACCAGCACGCTCCAGGCGGCCAGGCCCACGAGCGCCACCAGCAGCCACAAGGGCACGGCGACCGGGTCGGTCATGGCGCGCGGGCCATCGCGGGTGCCCCGGGGTGCCGTTGTTATCCGGGCGAGGTCGCCAACCGGGTGCGATGGCGCCAACGAAGCCCGCGACCTAGACGATCACACATCGATATTCGCCGCCCGCAGCGCATTCGTCTCGATGAAGTTGCGCCGCGGCTCGACCTCGTCGCCCATCAGCATCGTGAACACCCGGTCGGCTTCGATGGCGTCGTCGATCTGCACGCGCAACAGGCGGCGCACCGCCGGGTCCATGGTGGTTTCCCACAACTGGCTGGGGTTCATCTCGCCCAGGCCCTTGTAGCGCTGCCGGCCCACCGCGCCTTCGGCCTGCAACAACAACCAGGCCATGGCCTGGCGGAAGTCGGCGACCCTGGCCTCTTTTTGCCGTTCGCCTTCGCCGCGCTTGACCACCGCGTCGGCGCTGACCAGGCCCTTGAAGGTTCTGCCGGCCGAGCTCAGCGCCTCGTAGTCGGCGCCGTGCACGAAGTCGGCGGTGATCACGCTGCTCTTGACGTTGCCATGCTGGATGCGGCTGATGCGCAGGATGTGCTTGTCCATGCGGGCATCGAATTCGGCGCTCACTTCGGCATCGTGCAGCGCCGCTTTCAAGGCAACCGCCGATGCCTGCGCGGCTTCGAGCGAGTCCAGGTTCAACTCCAGCCCGTTGGCCATGGCGCGCAGGCCTTCCACGTCCATCCAGTTCGACAATCGTTCCGACACGTTGTTGGCCAGCACGTACTGGCGCGCCAGGGTCTCCAGCGTTTCACCCTGCAGCACCGCGGCGCCCGGCACACCGGTCTCCAGCTTGGCGTCCTTCAGCGCCACGCGCAGCAGGTAGGCGTCGAGTTCGGTGCCGTCCTTCAGGTACTGCTCTTCCTTGCCGAGCTTGACCTTGTACAGCGGCGGCTGCGCGATGTAGATGTGGCCGCGTTCCACCAACTCGGGCATCTGGCGGAACAGGAACGTGAGCAGCAAGGTGCGGATGTGCGCGCCGTCCACGTCGGCGTCGGTCATGATGATGATGCGGTGGTAACGCAGCTTGTCGGGGTTGAAGTCATCACCGCCCATGCCCTTGCCGATGCCGGTGCCCAACGCGGTGATCAGCGTCAGGATTTCATTGCTGGTCAGCAGCTTTTCGTAGCGCGCCTTCTCGACGTTCAGGATCTTGCCGCGCAGCGGCAGGATTGCCTGGAACTTGCGGTCGCGCCCCTGCTTGGCCGAGCCGCCGGCGGAGTCGCCCTCGACGATGTAGATCTCGCACAGCGCCGGGTCTTTTTCCTGGCAGTCGGCCAGCTTGCCGGGCAGGCCCATGCCGTCGAGCACGCCTTTGCGGCGCGTCATCTCGCGCGCCTTGCGGGCGGCCTCGCGCGCACGCGCGGCGTCGACGATCTTGCCGCAGATGATCTTGGCGTCGACCGGGTTCTC